>NZ_RAVZ01000014.1 GCF_003611635.1 Corallococcus terminator
CGCGTCCCGGTGGACCGGGTCGCCGTCAGTGTCCGCGACGTGCAGAAGGCCCAGGAGCTGGCGGCACGCGGCGTCCGGGTGCGAAGAGGCGACTTCACGGATCCGAAGAGCCTGGAGCACGCCTTCGAGGGTGCGTCCCAGGTGCTGATCATCTCGTCGAATGCGAGCGCGTATGGCGGCGATCCCCTCGCCCAACATCTCGCCGCCATCGACGCCGCACGGGCCGCGGGCGCCCGGCGCATCGTCTATACGAGCCACATGGCCGCAAGCCATTCGTCGGCGTTTCCCCCGATGCTCGACCACGCGGCGACGGAGCAGATGCTGGGCGAGTCCGGTCTGGCGTGGACCTCGCTTCGCAACGGGTTCTACGCGGAGAGCGCGACGTTCCTGCTCGGCAAGGGCCTGAAGACGGGAGTCTTCGAAGCACCCGCGGATGGCAAGGTCTCCTGGACCACGCACGCGGACCTCGCGGAGGCGGCAGCGGTGATCCTTGCGAACGAGGGTCGGTACGACGGGCCGACACCGCCGCTCACGGCGGAGCAGGCGCTCGACTTCGGAGCCCTGTGCGACATCGCGTCGAGCATCCTCGGACGCCCGCTCCGTCGAAGCACCGTGTCGGAGGACGCGATGCGCGCGCAGCTCGTGGCCTTCGGCATGCCCGCGCATGTCGTCGCCATCTCGCTCGGCCTCTACCGCGCGAGCCGCGACGGCGAATTCGCGGCCACCGATTCCACGCTGCGGAAGTTGCTCGGGCGCGCGCCGACGGGCATGCGCGAGGTGCTGGCCGAGCAGTTGGGCCGAACGGCTGACGGCACCTGACGAAGGTCAGGGCATCAGGTGCTGTCCGAGGGCCTGGAGGTCCTGGCCCCCCAGCCCGACCCCAGCCAGCGGTTCGCCATCGCGCGGGCCTCTTCCATCCGTGTCCCGCCTACGAGCGTGTGGCAGAGTCCCACCGCTTGCATGCCTTCACGTTCGCACGTCGGTTCCGCGCCTGGCATCTCGTGCTCGGGGCCTTGTTTGTCTACACGCTTGTCTGCGTCTGGACCGCCTTCCGGGGCGGGCTGTTCGGGTTCCACGATCTCGGCCTGCTGAACGACCTGTTCGCGAACGCGGTGCACCACGGTCGTCCCTTCTGGGTGACGGACGCGGACCTCAACCACCTCACCATCCACTTCACGCCGACGCTGCTGCTGCTCACGCCGCTGTTCCTGCTGAGTGACTCGCAGTTCCTGTTCGTCGTACTGGGGCTGGTGGCGCTGTATGGGGCCGTGGCGCTCCAGGTCTGGTGCTTCGAGCGCATGTTCGAGGAGCGGGAGTTGCTTCCCGCCACGTGGCGGCCCTGGGCCAGCGTCGCCTTCGCGCTGTACCTGGGGCTCAATCCCTTCGTGAAGACGGTCGCGCTCTCCGCGCACTTCGAGGTGTTCTTCCAACTGGGCGCCACGGCGGTGCTCGTGCTCCTGCTCCGGGGGGCGCGGATGCGGTGGGTCGTGCCCATCGCACTGCTCACGCTGGGCGTGCGTCCGGATGGAGGTCTGTTCCTCGCCTTCCAGTCCGCGGCGTTGCTGCTGCTGCCGGCCGTGGCCCGTCCGCCGCGCGCGCTGCTCACGCGCAGGGCACTCGCGGTGTCCGTGCTGTCCCTCGGCTACCTCGCGCTCTGTGTCGCGGTGGTGCTGCCAGCGCTCGGGACGCCCTCGGGCACCCGGTTCTGGTCGCACTACGGCAGCACCTGGGGACAGGTGGCCCTCACCGCCCTGGGCGACCCTGGACGGGTGGTGCACGACGTGTCCACCAGCGGGCTGGTGGCCTTCCAGCGAAGCTTCCTGTGGATCCAGTTGCTCGCACCCGCGGCCACGCTCCTCAGCACCCTTCCGGGCACCTTCTTCTTCATGGCGGACGCGACGGACAAGCGCCTGCTCTGGTTCTACAACTCCGCCTTCCTGCTGCCCGGGCTGGGCGTGTGCGCGGCGGCGGGCTTCGGCCAACTCATCGTGCTCTGGAGGGGCGTGGTCGCGCGCGGGTGGGTTCCCTCCCGGGCCGCGATGGCGCCCGCGTTGCTGCTCGCCGGGTTCGCGCTCATCCAGGTCACGCGCTTCGACCGCACCGTGGGCGCCCCGCGCCTGCGTCCCATGCCTCCGGTGGATGAGGCCTTCCGCCAGGCCTTCGCGCGCCATGTCGAACCCTGTGCTTCACGGCGGGGGGTGGCCACGGACTTCCACTCGGTCGTCTTCGTGCCCAACGACCACGACCGCTTCCTCCTCCACCACTACGAGCGGGCCCAGGTCGTGCTCGTTCCCCCGCGCGTGGACTCCCTCATGCTGGGGGCCGCCTCACGGGAGGCGTTCCTCGACACGCTCGTGCGCGACTCACGGTTCGAGGAGGTGGCGGATCCAGGAGCGGTCCGCGTCTTCGTCCGGACGGATGCGCGCGGCTGCGGTTCCTGACGCGGTTGCCCGGGGCGGGTGGAATCAGCCCGTGCGCTCCTGCTCCAGGTCCAGCACGCGCTGCCAGAGCGCGAAGGGTGACACGCCGACGTAGCCGCTCTCCTGGCCGTCGTTGCACTCGATGACAATCCACCGGCCGGACTGCTCCTGGGCCACATCGACGACGAGGAACGGGAGCGCCACCCGGCGCGCCGCCTCACCCGCGAGCGCCAGGGCGTCGTGCTCCTCGCGGGGCGTCAGCGTGTACGGCGTCCCCTGCCACCAGTACGGGCCCCAGCCCACCAACTGCTGACGCCACCAGAAGGTCCTGAACTCGAACGAGCGCGGCAGCGCGTCCGCGCCCTGCGTGTCGTCCACCCTGCGCAAGGGCCGCAGCTCGCGGCACACCACCTGTTGCCAGTGCAGGATGGGGTCCTGGGCGTAGGCCTCCATCGCCTGACGGAAGGCGTCCGGGCCCTCGATGATGGAGAGCGACTTGCGATGGCGGCTCGTCTGCCGCGCCCCCTTGAGGAACACCGGCCAGCCCACGCGGCGCTCCACCGTGTCCGCGTCCGGAGGGGCGTCGAACCAGACGCTGCGCGGCGTCAGGTCCTCCAGGAGCGGATACCAGTGCGGCAGCTCCGTCGCGCGCTGGTGCTGCTCCGGCGAGTGGATCAACCGCAGGCCCTGCGCCTCCAGCTCCCGGTAGCGCTCCACGTAGTCCGGCCAGGCACCCGCGCGCGCGACGACGTCGATGGGTGCTTCGGGCAGGACATAAGGCCTGCGGCAGGCGAAGAACCGGTCGAAGGCGAAGTCGTAGATGCCCGTCCCCGTCTGGGCGGTGAGCAGCCACAGCCGGTCCTCGACCTTCAGCAGATCCTCGCCCGCTCTCAACATGGACGTGAGCGTGCGGCCCCTTCCCGCTCCGCGTCAACGCGGGCCCTTCAGCCCGCGCGCACCACCACCGGAGGAGGCTTCACCGGCGCGGCCTGCGTCAGCCGCACACCCACGAGCACCAGCGCGCCGCCCAGCGCGAGCTCCCAGTGCAGGGCTTCGTCCAGGAAGGCCCAGGCCGCGAGCGCCGTCGCGGCCGGTTGCAGGTTGGAGAAGATGGCCACCTTCGACGCCGGCACCTTCGACAGCGCGTAGTACCAGAGCAGGTACGCCACCACCGACGTCATCAACCCCAGGTACACGATGGAGGCCTTCGCCGCGAAGCTCGCGGCCCACACCTGACCAGGCTCCAGCACGAACGGGATGAGCGGCAGTTGCAACGCCGTCGCCACCGTCATCGTCCACGCCGTGGCGCGCAGCGCTCCGTGTTCGGCGGCCAGCGGTCTGCCCTCCGTCGTGTAGATGACCCACGCCACCACCGCCATGAGGATGAGCAGGTCGCCCTGGACAGAGCCCTGCGCGCTCGCAAGCCCCCGACCCAAGAGCAACACCACCACGCCCACCAGCGCGGTGAGGATGCCCGCCGTCGCCCGCCGGGATGCCCGCTCGCGGCCCAGCACGAGGCTGGCCACGTACACGCCCAACGGCGTCAGCGCGTAGAGCAGCGCCGCGTGCGCCGACGTGGAGCGCGACAGCCCGGAGAAGAACAGCGTCTGGTTCACCGGCCCGCCCATCAGGCCCAGCAGGGCCACCCGCTTCCACGCCGAGCGCGGTGGCAGCTTCGGCCCCGGCGTCAGCGCGAGCAGCAGCGTGAACGCGACGCCGCACACGAGGAAGCGCCACAGCACCACGGTGAACGGCGACAGCTCCGTCATCGCGCGCTTGGCCGCCAGGTACGTGCCCGCGCTGATCAGCACCTGCAACGCCAGCGCCGAGTACACCCGCCCGAGCGGCGGAGCGACGGCCCCCGGTGTCACGACTCCAGTTGGAGAAGCGCCCATTTCGCGGCGCTGCGTACCAGTTCGCTGGAATCGTCGCTGAGTTTTTCGAGCAGCGGCCGGACGTCCGCCTGCCGTGCCACGCCCAGCGCATAGACAGCGTTGCGCCTCAAACCGTCATAGCGCGCACGGGCCAGCGCCGTGCCGGGGATGAGTTCCTTGTATTGCTCGGGTGTCAGCGCCGCCAGCTCCGCCGTGCCCAGCGACGCCACCGCGCGGGGCGTGAAGCGCACGTCCTCCGCGTGCACCGGCTTGCGGTTGAGCGGGCACACCTGCTGGCAGATGTCGCAACCGAAGATGAGGTTGTCGAACTTGAACCGGAACGCCTCCGGCACGTCGCGGTCGCGGTTCTCGATGGTCTGGTACGACAGGCACGCCCGGGCATCCACCTGCCGGTTGCCCACCAGCGCGCCCGTGGGACACGCCATCAGACACCGTCGGCAGGAACCGCAGCGGTCCGCCACGGGGCCAGGCGGATATTCGTCCACCGCCGCGTCCAGGATGAGCGTGGCCAGCAGCACCCACGAGCCGTGGGATTCGGTAATGAGGCAGCCGTTCTTGCCCACGTACCCCAGGCCCCCTCGTGCGGCCCAGACCTTCTCCATCATGGGCCCGCTGTCCACACCGCCGTAGGTGCCCAGCCCCGGGTACCATTCGTTGATCGTCTTGCGGAACGCCTTCATCCGGTCGCGCAGCGTGGAGTGGTAGTCCCGGCCTCGCGCGTACCGTGCGATGGGAGAGCCCTGCGACGGCGCGTCATCCCGGTAGTAGTTGTTGGCGAAGGACAGCACCGTCTTCGCGCCCGGCAGCAGCACCGACACGTCCAGCCGCTCCTCCGCGCGCGACCCCATCCAGTCCATGTCCGCGTCGTAGCCGGCCTCCAGCCACGACAGCAGCGACGACGGGGGAATGGGCTCCGCTCGAGCGAAGCCGATGAGGTCGAAGCCCACCTGCTGGGCGAGGTCCCGGAGCCGGGCGGTGGGCAGCGGGGTCACGGCTACTTCGAGGGCTTCTCGGGGATCCACTTCACGTCGGGCAGGCCGACGCGGAAGTTCACCAGCCGCGCCACGACGAAGAGCAGGTCCGACAGGCGGTTCAGGTACATGGCCACCGCGGGCGGGGCCTTGTCCTCGCGCAGCAGCGTCACGACCCGGCGCTCGGCCCGGCGGCACACCGTGCGCGACAGGTGCAGCGCCGCCGCCGCGGGCGCCCCCCCCGGGAGGATGAAGTGCGTCATCTTCGGCAGCTCCTCCTCGTACCGGTCGATGTGGCGCTCCATCTCCTCCACCCACTCCGGCTTCAGCTCCGGAATGTGCGCCGCGGCCTTGGTGTGCGGCGGCGTGGCCAGCACCGCGCCCACGGTGAAGAGCTGGTCCTGGAGTCGATGCAGGAGGTGGTCCAGGTCCGCGGGCAGCGGGAAGGTCCGCGCGAGGCCCAGCGTGGCGTTGAGCTCGTCCACCTCGCCGTAGGCGTCCACCAGCGCGTCGTCCTTCGACACACGGCCGCCACCGAACAGGCCCGTCTCTCCCGCATCGCCGGTCTTCGTGTAGATCTTCATTCCACCCTCATAACGGTGCTTCACACCCGACACTACCCAACCGGCGCAGAGCAGGAGGTTGATCTGGAGCCTGCACCCAATCCATAAGGGGCGCATGCAGCAATACCTGAGTCTGCTGGACCATGTCCTGCACCACGGTACGAAGAAAAGTGACCGGACCGGCACGGGGACCCTGAGCCTCTTCGGCCATCAGCTCCGCTTCGACCTCGCCCAGGGCTTTCCCCTGGTGACGACGAAGAAGCTGCACGTGAAGTCCATCCTCCATGAGCTGCTGTGGATGCTCCGGGGGGACACGAGCGTGCGCTCGCTCCAGGAGCAAGGCGTCACCATCTGGGACGAGTGGGCCAACGCGGACGGCAGCCTGGGCCCCGTCTACGGCCACCAGTGGCGCTCGTGGAGCACGCCGGACGGCACGCCCGTGGACCAGATGCGGCAGTTGGTGGAGGGACTCAAGAAGAACCCGGACTCGCGCCGCCACCTGGTGAGCGCGTGGAACGTGGCGGACCTGCCCGCCATGAAGCTGCCCCCCTGCCACGTGATGTTCCAGTTCTACGTGGCCGACGGCCGCCTCTCCTGCCAGCTCTACCAGCGCAGCGCGGACATCTTCCTGGGGCTGCCCTTCAACATCGCGTCGTACGCGCTGCTGACGATGATGGTCGCGCAGGCCACCGGCCTCGTCGCGCATGAATTCATCCACACGCTGGGCGACGCGCACCTGTACCTGAACCACGTGGAGCAGGCGAAGGAGCAACTGAAGCGCGAGCCCCGCGCCCTGCCGCGCATGCGCATCAACCCAGACGTGAAGGACCTGTTCGCCTTCCGCTACGAGGACTTCACGCTGGAAGGCTACGACCCGCACCCCGCCATCAAGGCGCCCGTGGCTGTATGACCCAGCGCCTGTCCGCCATCGTCGCCATGGCGGCGAACCGCACCATCGGCCTGGGCAACACCCTGCCCTGGCGCCTGCCGCAGGACCTGGCCCGCTTCAAGCGCCTGACGATGGGCCACACCCTCGTCATGGGCCGCAAGACGTACGAGTCCATCGGAAGGCCCCTGCCCGGCCGCACCACCGTGGTCCTCACCCGACAGCCGGACTGGGCCGCCCCTCCCGGCGTCCAGGTGGCTCACTCCGTGGACGAAGCCCTGGAGAAGGCCCAGGCGGACAGCGAGGTCTTCATCGCGGGCGGCGCGGACCTCTACGAACAGACGGCGGACCGGTGGCACCGGCTCTACCTCACCCGCATCGCGCGCGACTTCCCCGGCGACGCCTTCTTCCCGCCCGTGGACCTGTCCACGTGGAGGCTCGTGGAGGAGGAATCCCACCCGGAGACGGACCTCCCCTTCGGTTTCCTCACCTACGAGCGCCAGGGATAGCCCCCATTCCCGGGACTGCGGCATCGACCTCCAGTCGCAACGCGTGTTCACGGGAAGTATCGAGCTCCCAGCCCCCGTGTTCACCGAAGGGGCGCTGTATCCTGATATTGATTCTCAGAATTGAATGACCCTGGGGGCGTTGGTAGAAGTCGGACGTGAATCGCGCCGCCTCCGTCACGCTGTGCCTGCTGCTCGCGCTGTCCTCCACCGTCCGGGCCGAAGCGCCCGCGTCCGACGAGGGGCGCACCTGGCACCGGCTGGTGGGCATCCTCCAGTACCTCCAGGCGGACTACCCGGCGGCGGTGTCGTCGCGCTCGGAGTTCGAGCTGACGGAGCAGAAGAGCTTCGCGGCGGAGGCGCTGGACGCGGCGAAGGACCTGGGCCCGGCGGCGGCCACCTTCGTGCCGAAGGTGCAGGCCATCCAGGCGCGCGTGGACCAGTCCATCGATCCCGAAGGCGTGAGCCGCGACTGCGGTGAGCTGGTGGAGAGCCTGGTGCTCGCGGGAGGCCTCGCGCGCAGTCCCCGCAAGACGCCGGACCTGGAGCACGGCGCGAAGCTGTTCCAGGCGAACTGCGCGGCCTGCCACGGCGTGGACGGCAAGGCGGCGGTGGCCATCGCGGCCAACATGGAGCCCGCTCCGGCGAACTTCCAGGACCCGGAGCTGATGGAGGATGGCCTGACGCCCTACAAGGCGTTCAACACCACCAGCTTCGGCGTGCCCGGCACCGCGATGCCGGCCTACCCCACCCTCTCCGAGGACGACCGCTGGTCGCTCGCCTTCTTCGTCTTCACGCTGCGCCAGCCGCCGTGCCAGGGCGAGCCGCCGCGCGCCTCGCTGGAGCGACTGGCCACCGCCACCGACGCGGAGCTGGCGAAGGAGTACGGCGCGGACAAGGTCGCGTGCCTGCGCCGGAACATGCCGGACGAAGACGAGGAGAAGGCCCTGCTCGCCGCGCGGCAGTCGGTGGGCAACGCGATGCGCATGGCCGCCGCGGGCGACTACGCCAGCGCGAAGACGGAGCTGCTGGACGCGTACCTCAACGGCCTGGAGCCAGTGGAGCCCAAGCTGCGCGGACGCGACCCGGTCCTCACCCAGAAGCTGGAGGAGGCCTTCATGCAGGCGCGGCTCGCCGCCGAGCGCAAGAGCCCGCACCTCCAGGACGAGGGACGGGAGCTGCTGTCGCTGCTGGACCAGGCGCGCAAGACGAACGGCAGCACGACGGACATGCTGTCCGTGGCGTGGCTGACGCTGCTCATCCTGCTGCGCGAGGGCTTCGAGGCGACCATCATCGTCACGGCGCTGCTGGCGGCGCTCAAGAAGATGAAGGCCATGGACCAGGTGCGCGTGGTGCACGCGGGCTGGGTGTCCGCGCTCATCGTCGGCGCGCTGGCGTACGTGCTGGGCCGCAAGCTGCTGGCCGGCGCGCAGCGTGAGTGGCTGGAGGGCGTCACCGCGCTCGTCGCCGTGGGCATGCTGCTGTACGCGGCGCTGTGGCTCAACGCGCGCGCCAACGTGAGCCACTTCATGGGAGAGCTTCGCCAGCGCATGCAGGGCGCGCTGGGTCGGGGCAGCACCCTCGGCCTGTTCGCCATCGCCTTCACGTCCGTGCTGCGTGAGAGCTTCGAGACGGCCATCTTCCTGCAAGGGCTCGCGGTGGACTCCGCCGCGGGCGTGGTGTGGGGCGTGGTGGCGGGCATCGCGGCGCTGGCGGTGATGGTGCTCTTCATCAACCGCATGGGCTACCGGCTGCCCATGAAGGCGCTCTTCAACCTCTCCACCGTGGTGATGGTGGTGACGGCGGTGATGTTGCTGGGCAAGGGCATCCATTCGTTGCAGGAGGTGGGCGCGCTGCCGCTGGTGCCGGTGCGCTTCTTCACCGTGGACATGCTGGGCCTGTACCCGGATGCCCTGTCGTTGGTGCCGCAGGTGTTGCTGGCCGTGGCGCCGCTGGTCTACCGGGCCGTGCGCCGCCGGGCACGCGTGGAGGCAGCCGGGGACGGGGCGACGCAGCCGCCGCCCTTGCGGTAGCGTGGAACGTGGTGAAGCGCTCCCCCCTGTACCTACCCCTCGCCCTGCTGCTCGTGTCGGGCCTGGCCTCCGCCCAGGAGGCCCCCGCCGAGCCGGCCACGGCTCCCACCGGGAGCCTCACGCCGCCCCCCCTGGTGGGCGCGGCGGAGGAGGACGTACCGCCGCCACCCGACATCACCTCCCAGGGGGATGTCTCCTCCGGGGCGCGTCCGTCCGTCACCGCCGGGGCCCTGCCGGACGCGCGTCCTCCGCCGTCGAAGGACCCCGTGCCGCGCGTGGCGGTGGAAGTCTTGGGAGGCGCGTCGGGCGGCGTCGTGGGCGCCACCGTGCTGGGCTCCTTCGGGTACCTGTTGGGCTCCGCCACGGTGGGGTGTGACGAGTGCCTGGTGATGGCCGTCGCGGGCGCGGCGGCCGGGGCGCTCATCGGCATCCCGGTGGGCACGTACGCGGGCGGCCGGTTCATGAACGGGCGTGGAAGGCTGGGCCCCACGGTGGCCGGCAGCATGGTGGGCTGGGGCGCGACGCTGCTGGGCATCTCGCTGGTGAACAGCGGCGGCTCCGACGCGCCTCCCGCCGTGAACGCCGCGCTCTTCATCCTCCCGGTGGTGGGCGCGAGCGTGGGCTACGAGCTGACGCACAGCAGCGCCATGCGCGTGGAGGAAGCTTCGCGGCAGTCCCGCTCGCAGGGAGTGACGCTGATGCCTGTCGCCACCTACGGCGCGAAGGGCCCGCACCTGGGCCTGCTGGGCAGTTTCTAGGACCGCGTCAGGAGGCATCCGGAGGGGGATGCCCTCGCGCGAGCGCCTTCTTCAGCGCGTCCAGCAGCTCCGGGAGACGGGCCATCAGGCCCTCGAAGTTCTCGTCGGTGAAGGCCAGCGGCGTGTGCTCCTTGAAGCGTTCGGGGAGCGGGATGAGCTCCAACTCGGCATGGGAGCTGGGAGTTCCCCACGTGACGCTCGCGTCGGCGAGGATTGGCGCCCGGTCCAGATGGGCAAGGCCCAGGCACAGCGCGATGCCAGAGGTCCCGTCGGGCAGCGCGTGCTTCAGCTCGCAGTCGATGCCGATGTCGTGGCCCTGATACCGGGTGAGGCTCCCCGTGGAGGAGTCCCAGACCGTCACCTCGACGTCGGGGTGACTTCTCCGGAGCTGCTCCGCGCACGCCTCCAACAGCGGCTTTGCCCGGAGGCGGAGTGTTGAAACCGGATCCATGCATCACCTCGGAGGTGTTCCGCTTCGGGAGGCTTCAGGCACCCACGCGGAACCAACTGAAAGACTCCTCGCGCACGCGCCCCTCCGCCACCAGCTTCTCCAGCGTGGCCAGGGCGCTGCGCTCCGCCACCGGATGCAGGAGCGGCGGAGTGTCCGCGTAGGCCGTCGCCACCACCTCCGCCAGCGTGGCCCCCGTCTCGGGCACCGCCTCCAGGATGATGGCCTCGCGCTGGGCGCGGTGGTGCAGGTACTCGTCCAGCTTTCGCGGGCCGTCCGGCACCGGCGCGCCGTGCGCGGGGTACAGCGTGGTGACGGGCCAGTCGCGCAGCCGCCGCAACTGCCCCAGGTAGTCCACCATGTTGCCCTCGGGCGGATCGATGACGATGGAGCCCACGCTCGCCACCATGTCCCCCACCACCGCCGCCTTGCTGCGCGAGTCCACCAGACACACGTGGCCCTGCGCATGTCCCGGCGTGTGCAACACGCGCCAGCGCTGCGGCAGCGGGCCTCCCAGCTCCAGCACCTCGCCATCCTCCAGGAGCCGCTCCGCCTGGAAGTCCAGCCGGTCCGCCGTCCGCGCGTGGCACCAGAGCGGAATCCCCAGCCGCTCCTTCACCGCGAGCGCCCCACCCACGTGGTCGCCGTGGTGGTGGGTGAGCACCACCGCCACCGGCCGCATCCCTTCCGATTTCAGGCTGGCCACCAGCGACAGGAGCTTCGCGTACTGCTTCACGTCCGACGAGCCCGGATCCACGATGAGCAGGTCGCCCGTGCCCAGCACGTACGCGTTGGTGTGCGTTGCGGGGGGCAGCGTGGGCGTCTCCAGCGCCACCACGCGCACGCCGCGCTGGAACTCGATGCGCTGGGCCACATAGCCCGGGCAGTACGGCGGCGTGTTCAGCCGCGCTCTCGCCTCCGCTTCGTCCTTGAACTCCGACAGCACCTGCAACGCGTGCTGCGCGGGCGGGTGCAGGAGCGCCGTGCCGTCACTCCAGCGCGACAGCGCGTCCTCCGGGCGGATCCACGCGCCCTCGGACAGCTCCCCGGGGACGATGCTCGCGGTCGCCGTCTCCGGCAGCTCCACCAGGTAGAAGCGCGTGTCGAAGCGCACCGGAATCGAAGGCGGGGTGATCCACCGACCCGCGGGCTTCAGGTCGTCCGCGCGCAGCAAGAGCGAGTGGCGCGACAGCCACTCGCTCCACTTCACAGAACCTGCGAGCAGCGCGGTCCGGGCCTCCGCCAGCGCCTCCGGGGCGAGCGCCCGAGCGCCCTCCGCCACCAGCACGCCCGCCTCCTCGAACAATTCGCGCGCCGCCGCCGAACGCAGCGCGGCCTCTTCGCCCTGCGCGCCCTGCACGGGGACGCCCGCGTCGTCGCGGTCCAGCTTCCCGCCGGGGAACGCGTAGAAGCCGCCGGCGAAGGCCAGCGCCCGTTCGCGCTTCACCCAGAACACCTCCACGCCCACGCCATCGCGCGCGCGGCGGTAGAGGATGACCACCGAGGAGGCCCGGGGTTCGACAGGGGCATGGGGCGCGAAGAGGCCCATGCCGGGAAGGGGCTCGCTCATGGTTGCACCATCCTTCAGGACTCCGTCGTCTGGCCGAGCAGCCGGCCCATCATCTCGCGCGCCCGCTCCGCCTGGTCCGGCCGGACATAGAGCCGCGTCAGTCGCACCGCGCCACTGTAGCGCTGGTACAGCGGCGTGTACCGCGCCACCTCCGTGAGCCGGCCCGTGGAGACATCCAGGATGAACAGGCCCGGGTTGCCCCCGGCCGCCCCCACGTACTTGCTGAGCGCGCCCTTGGACTGCACGGTGTAGTGCTCGAAGCCCTCGCTGGTGAGCGCGCTGTTGAGCACCTCCAGGTCGTAGCCCATGTCCCGTTCGGTGAACTGCGCCAGCAGCTTGAAGCCCTGCCGGCGGCTGATGCGCTCCGCCCACCGGTTCTTGGAGCGGCGCAGCGTGTACCAGAGCGCCGCGTCGTCACAGAGCAGGAAGGCCTCCGGATCCGCCGGAATCTCGAACTCGCCGGGCGTCTCCTCGTAGTACCGGCGCAGCATGTGGTCGAAGTTCACCGACGTGTGGTGCAGGTACACCGACACGAACATGTGGTAGCGGCTGAGCAGGAAGTCCTCGAACGCGAACGCCGCCGCGCGCGACAGGGCCAGCACCGCCTTGCCGTCCTTCACCGCCGGGTTCAGGTTGGAGACGATCCAATCCAGGTCGTACCGGCCGTAGTTCACGCCCGTGTAGAACGAGTCGCGCAAGAGGTAGTCCATCCGGTCCGCGTCCAGCTCCCCGGAGACGATGGCGCGCAAGAGCGGCGTCCAGTCCACGCCCTTGTGGGTGAAGCCCGGGTCCTTGGGCGGCTTCGCGCCGGAGATGAGCGCCACCGTCGCCATGGGGGTGATGCCCCGGGGGCTGAACTCGCGCTGGATGACCTCCGTCAGGGAGCTGTCCAGGATGAGCTTGGCGGTGAAGTCCTCGTGGTTCGCCTGCTCCCCCTCCGCCACCGAATCCAGCCAGCCGGGCAGCCGCAGCAGCGACCGCCGGGGCGCGATGCGCTCCGACGCATGCGACAGCGGCATGTGCCCCAGGTCATGACACAGCACCGCCAATCGCACGGCTTCGCAGAAATGTTCACGCACATCGTCCGGCAGGTCGGACCGGCTGGCGACGGCGCCGAAGACGCGCGAGGCGACGAACATGGCGCCCAGGCTGTGGGCGTGGCGGGTGTGGGTGGCACCCGGGAAGGCCATGTCGCCGAAGCCCAACTGCCGCACGTAGCGCAGGCGCTGGTAGAAGCGGCTGTCGATGACGGCCTTCTCCGAGTCGCTCACCGGGATGACGCCGTGGATGGGGTCGCGAATCCGCATGTCGTCCTTGCCGGGCTTCTGGGATCCCGGACCTCCTCCAGGCGGTCGCCCACCTTGGAGGTCACCTACCGTACCGCAGACCTTGACGGGCGGTAGCCCTGTGAGGGGCCAACCAGCCACCGTGCCTCAAGCTGGGAAGGTCCCTGGGGACGTGCTAACCCTTCGCCCACTCCGAATGCACATCATCCTGCTGCACAATCGTGACCACGAGCTGCTTGAAGAAGACCCGGGGCGCGAAGCCCGCGAGGACGTGGTCCGGGTGGCCGAAAGCCTGGCCCAGGCGCTGAGCCGGGACGGCGTCAACGCCGAACCGCTCGCCATCGAGGGCGACCGGCTGGACTTCGTGGAGTCCCTTCGCTTCCTCCAGCCCGACCTCGTGGTGAACCTCTGCGAGTCGCTGGCCGCCGACAGCCGGGGGGAGATGGCCATCCCGTGCCTGCTGGACGCGCTGGGGCTGCCGTACACCGGCTCGTCCGCCCTGTCGCTCGGCCTGGCGCTGCACAAGCCCAAGGCGAAGGAGCTCCTGCGCGCCAACGGCGTCTCCACGCCCGCCTCCTGTGTGGTGCGCCGCCGGGAGGACGCCCTGGCGGTGGACCTGCCCTGGCCCCTCATCGTGAAGCCCGCGCGCGAGGATGCGAGCGTGGGCATGGACTTCGACTCCGTGGTGACGGAGCGCTCCGCGCTGGTGCGCGCGTGCGAGGCGGTGCTCAAGACCTTCCACCAGCCCGCGCTGGTGGAGCAGTACATCCCGGGCCGTGAAGTGTACGTCCCGCTGTTGGGCAACAGCCCGCGACAGGCGCTGCCGCTCACGGAGATCCACTTCGGCCACGCGTTCGACAACCGTCCGAACATCGTGTCGTACCGGGCCAAGTGGGAGGTGGACTCGCCGGAGTACCGGGATTCGACCTCCGGGCCGTGCAAGCTCGACGCAGTGCAGGAAGCCCGTTGCGTCCAGACGGCGCTGGAAGCATTTGCAGCGCTGGACTGCCAGGACTATGGACGCGTGGACCTTCGGGTGTCGCCCGAAGGTGTGCCGTACGTCATCGACATCAACCCCAACTGCGACCTTCACCCGGGCGCGGGGTTCGCGAAGGCGGCGCAGGCCGCTGGGATGGACTACGCGACCCTGGCCTCACGAATCGTGGAGGTCGCTCTCGAAAGAGCCCATGGAAATCCGCACACTCGAAAGAAAGGACCGGGAGCCGCTCGTCGCGTTGATCCGGCGAATCGAAACCTTCTCGCAGGAGGAGCAGGACTGCGCCATCGAGCTGGTTGACACCGCGCTCACCGCGGGCAACCGGGACTACTCCATCCTCGTGGCGGACCGCGGGCAGGAAGGCGGCCTCGTCGGGTACGCGTGCTACGGCCCGACGCCCATGACGGAGAACGCCTTCGACCTGTACTGGATCGCCTCCTCTCCGGAAGTGCGCGGCCAGGGCATTGGCGCCGCGTTGGTGTCCGCGATGGAGGGCGACCTGCGCCGCCGCAAGGCGCGGCTCATCCGCGTGGAGACGAGCGCCACGGAGGCCTACGGCCCCACGCGCGGCTTCTACGCGTCCATGAAGTACGGGGAAGAGGCGCGCCTGCGGGATTTCTACAAGCAGGGCGACGACCTCATCATCCTGACCAAGCGCCTGTAGTCCCCGCCGTCCCAAACCCCTGGGCGTGAAGACGCCGCCCAGGTCCCCGTCAGGAGGGGGCAGATGCCTTCCATGAACCGACCGATGCGACGCACCCGTCTGGGATTGTTGAGCCTGCTCACCCTGCTGGCGGGGGCCCCCGGCCCCGCCTGGGCCCAGGCCCCCTCCTCCGCCGCGCTGAAGTCCCAGGCGAAGGCCGCGGCGGCCAAGGCCCAGGCGAAGACGCAGGCCCCTGCCCCGCAAACGCAGGACCTGTCCGACGCGCTGAAGGCCCCGCGCCCCAAGGGCGGCGAGTACTTCGGCCTGTACCTGATGGACAAGAAGGTGGGCTGGTTCTTCACCGACCTGACGGCGCTGCCGGGCGGGAAGGCGCAGAGCGTCAACGAGCTCATCTTCAAGGCGCAGGTGGGCACGCGGGTGTCGGAGCGCGTGCACCGCGAGGTGCGCGTCTACGAAGCGAAGCCCGGTGGGCGCCTGCTGTCCTTCACCGTCACCCAGCGAGGGGATGGAGGGGACAGTGAATTGGTGGGCACGGCGACGGCGGACGGGCTGCGCGTGGTGCGCAAGCGTCCGGGCCAGCCGGAGGAAGTGCTCAAGCCGATGCCCGCGCCCAAGGAGACGGTGGACGACGCCGATCAGGCGCGCGTGGCGCTGCTGCGCGGCAAGCAGGTGGAGGGCGTGCTGCTGGACGGCACCGACCTGGAGGCCTACCGCACGGTCACGACGGTGGAGGCGCCGGAGGAGCAGGTGCTGGGCGGCGTGAAGGTGAAGCTCGCGCGCGTGAGCACGCTGTCCGACAAGGAGAAGGTGCCGGTGGCGGCCTTCCTGACGACGGACGGGAAGATGGTGCGCGTGGACTTCGGCCAGACGATGCAGGCGCGAGCCGAGTCCGAGAGCGTGGCCAAGCGCATGGACCTGGTGGAGGTGTTCGGCCTCACGCGCGTGGTGCTGCCCAAGGCGCTGCCGCCCAAGGCGCGGGAAGTGCCCGGGCAGGTGACGCTGGTGATGAAGAACCTGCCGGCGAAGTTCCAGCAGGACACGTACCGGCAGAAGTACAAGGCGCTGCCGGATGGCCGCGTGGAGGTGACGCTGATGGCGGCGCCGCCCGCGCCCAAGGGCCGCAAGCCCCGGCCGGTGGCGGATCCGAACGGTGGGGAGAACCTCAAGTCCACGCTCGCGGTGGAGTCCGAGGCGCCCGCCATCATCGCGCAGGCCAAGAGCATCATCCGGGAAGAGAAGGACGCGTACACGGCGGCGCGGATGCTGTCCGCGTGGGTGTACAGCAACCTGCAGAAGGACTACGGCGCCAGCGCGGACCGGGCCACGGACGTGCTGCGCCAGAAGAAGGGCGACTGCACGGAGCACTCGCTGCTCACCGTCGCGATGATGCGCGCGTCCGGCATCCCCGCGCGGCGCGTGGACGGCGTCATCTACATGGTGAACTCCGACGGCGTGCCCGCGCTGTACTGGCACGAGTGGGTGGAGGCCTGGGTGGGCGAGTGGACCCAGTTGGATCCCACCTTCAACCAGCCCGTCGCGGACGCCACGCACTTCGCCGTGGGCTACGAGGGGAACGCGGAAATCACGCCCCTCATCGGTTCGCTCCAGGTCACCGACGTGAAGTAGCCGTCGGCGGTGTCCCGGGCCGCTTGTTTCAGTGACCCGGGGCCGCCACCAGTCGCTCCGCGAGCGTGGCCGCGTCCGTCACCGGCCGCTCGCAGACGAAGCCGCGGCAGAGGTACGCCGCGCCCTTGCCTTCCACCGGATCGCGCCCCTCGAAGAGTTCGCTCAGGCGCGCGGGCGGCGGCGTCCCCGCGTCGTTCCAGCCGAAGGCGAACGTGGGCGCGTAGACGCGATTGGCGGCGGTCAGCAGCGGTGAGATGGCCTCGCGCGTGCCCGACAAGGTGACGCCGGACGCGCCGTCCAGCAGCGAGTCCGCGGCGAGCCCCAGGTGGCCGTAGCCCAGCGGGTTGCGCACGAGCTGTTCATGCAGCCTGGCCACGTAGTGCTCCGGGTGGTCCAGATGGGCCACGTCGCCCGTGAGCGCGGCGAGCGCCACCTGCGCCTCCGTCAGCGTGGAGGCGCCGGACGGGAAGGCGTTGTCGAAGAGGGAGAAGGCCGCCACCACCAGGTCCTTCTGTCCTCTGGGGGCTGACAGGTAGGCCTGCTTCTCCTCGTCCCAGAACAGCTCCACCGCGCGGTGCGCGAGCGCGTCCGCCGCATCCAGGTACTTCGCGTCGAACGTCGCCTGGTAGAGCGCGGTGAGCCCCGAGGCGAGGTCGCCGTAGTCCTCCAGGAAGCCATCGATGCGGCCCTGGCCGTCCTGGTGCGAGCGAAACAGCCGCGTCCCGTCCCACATCTTCGTGAGCACGAAGTCCGCCGCGTTGGCCGCGAGCCGCGCCCAGTCCGGCCGGTCGAAGACGCGCGCGGCGAGCGCGAGGCCGCGGATCATCAGCCCGTTCCAGCCGGCGAGGATCTTGTCGTCGCGGCCCGGCTTCACGCGCTGCTCGCGCAGGCCGAAGAGGACGCGGCGGGCTTCGGCCAGCTCCTTCGCCACCTCCTCCACGGGCCGGCCCTGTTCGGCCGCGAGCGTCTCCACGGGGACGACGACCTCCAGCACGGTGGCGCCGTGCTCGAAGTTGCCTCCGGGGGTGATGCCGAAGTGGCGCAGCACGGTCTCGGACTGGCGGGGGGACAGCGCGGCGCGGACCTCCTCGGGTCGCCAGACGAAGAACTTCCCCTCCTCGCCTTCGCTGTCCGCGTCCTGCGTGGCGTAGAAGCCGCCGGCCGGGTCGGTCATCTCGCGGCGCACGTATTCGACGGTCTCCTCCACGACCTTGCGCCACAGGGGGCGTGACTCCACCTGCTCCGCTTCCGCGTACAGGTGCAGGAGCTGGGCGTTGTCGTAGAGCATCTTCTCGAAGTGGGGCACCAGCCAGCGCTCGTCCACCGAGTAGCGGTGGAAGCCTCCGCCCAACTGGTCGTAGAGGCCGCCCAACGCCATGCGTTCCAGCGTGCGGAACACCGCTGCCTTGAGGGGCTCACCCGCGCCGCGACGCCACGCGCGCAGCAGCAGCGCCACGTTCATCGGGTTGGGGAACTTGGGCGCGCCGCCGAAGCCGCCGTTCACCGGGTCCATCCGCTTGGCCATGTTGTGGCCCATGGCGACGATGTCCTCGGCGGACAGGTGGCCGGGCGCGGCGTCCAGGCCATGCGAGGACAGTTCGCCCAGGCCCTCCTGGAAGCGGCGGGCCTGCTCCTCGATTTCGTCGGCCTTGTTGTCCCACGCATCGCGCAGCGCGGTGAGCAGGCGGGGGAAGCCGGGGCGGCCGTAGCGGTCCTCGGGCGGAAAGTAGGTGCCGCCGTAGAAGGGGCGCAGGTCGGGCGTGAGGAACACGGTGAGGGGCCAGCCTCCGCCCTGCCCCATGAGCTGCACGACGCCCTGGTAGATCTGGTCCAGGTCCGGGCGCTCCTCGCGGTCCACCTTGATGTTGATGAAGCCGTCGTTCATCAGGCGCGCGGTGTCGGGGGACTCGAAGGACTCGTGCGCCATGACGTGGCACCAGTGGCACGCGGAGTAGCCCACGGAGAGCAGGATGGGCTTGTGCTGGGAGCGGGCCAGGGCCAGGGCCTCGTCGCCCCACGGGTGCCAGTCCACGGGATTGGTGGCGTGCTGACGCAGGTAGGGCGAGGGCTCCAGGGCCAGCCGGTTGGTGGAGCCAGAGGGGGGATGTACGGCCATGAGGGCTCCCGGGGCGCGGAGATTTCGCGACCCATCACATTGTGAGCCCGGGTGCTCGGGAGCAAGCCGAAATGGCCTCACTCGCCGCTGGCCAACGGCCTTCTGGTGCGCTTTGTCCAGGGGCGTGCGTGCGTCCGCCGACTCCACCTCCGGCCTGGGAATGAGGGCCTGTGTCGTCCTGGTGGCGCTGGGCGTGGGCGTGCGGCTGGCCCTGGCGCTGGGCACGGACGTCTACTTCGACGAAACCTATTACTGGCAATGGGCTCGGCATCTGGCGTGGGGGTACTTCGACCACCCGCCGCTGGTGGCGTGGCTCATCGCGGCCCTGGGCATCCGGGGCACCGCGCTCTTGTGCGGCCTGGGCACGGGCGCGGCGGTGTGGGGACTCGCGCGGGATGTGTACGGGTCGAAGGACGTGGCGTGGCGCGCGCTGTCCCTGTGGAGCGTGGTGCCGGTGGGCATCATCTCCGGCGTCTGGGCCACGCCCGACTCGCCGATGCTGCTGTTCTGGGCGCTGGGCCTGTGGGCGCTGTACCGCGAGAAGTGGGTGCTGGCGGGCCTGACGTGTGGACTGGCGCTGTTGGCCAAGTATCCGTCCGTGCTGCTGGGGCTCGCGTTCATGCTGGCGGCGCTGCGGGCGCGAAGGCTGCCGGCGGGCGCGTGGCTCACGGCGGGCCTTGCGCTGCTGTGCTTCCTGCCAGTGGTGCTGTGGAACGCGAACCATGAGTGGGTGGGCTTCGCGTTCCAGTTGAACCACGGCCTGGGTGGCACCGGCGGGTGGAAGACGTTCGGAGAGTTCGTGGCGGGGCAGTTGGCCATGGGCGGGCCGCTGCTGTTCCCGCTGGCGGTGATGTACGCGGTGCGGGGTCCACGCGAGCAGTTCCTGCTGCGCATGGCGGCAGTGGTGCCGTTGGTGTTCTTCGGCTACGCGGCGGCGCGCACGCGGGGCGAGGCCAACTGGCCGGCGGCGGCGTACCTGGCGGCGTGCATTGGCGTCGCGGGCATGAAGCACCACTGGCAGCGGGACACGGCGTGGAGCGGAGCAATCATCTCGCTCGCGGTGGCGTCGCACCTGCTGTTCCCAGTGCTGACGTTCGAGCGCGACGTGCTGCTGTCACGGACGCATGGCTGGAGTCCGCTGGAGAGGCTGTCCGCGCCCGAGCAGCTCTTTGCAGGCATGACGCCCGGACGCACGGCGGTATACGCGCCCTCGTACCAGCTCGCCTCGCAGGTGGCGTACTACGCGGGCGTGGAGACGGACACCGAGGGCCCGGCCCGGCGCAAGAGCCAGTACGACGTCTGGCCTCCGCTGGAACTGAAGCCCGGGCAGGACGTGCTGTGGTGTTCGGAGAACGGCGCGCCACCGCCGGAGGAGCTGGTCCAGCGCTTCGGTTCGGTGGAGGGCCCGGTGGAACTCGTGGGCGACTTCCGGGACCGGAGGCTGCACACGTTCACGGTGTGGCGTCTGGGTGGGATGAAGCCAGACTAGCGAACCGTGAATCGACTCTATTGGAGCCTCCTCTTCCTGGCCGGCGCGACTTGTACGAGCCGTCAAGCGCGGCCCGACTCAACAGAAGATGTCCCTGTTCCATCAGCACAGGAACAGGCCCTCTTGATGCCAGAGGGATGTGAAGTGCTCGATCAGGGAACGTTTCCCCTGTTCATGCACAGAGGGACCCCCTTCACCGAAGTGGAAGTCAGTACGAACGGAGGCAAGGCCCGCACCTCCATGGTCGTGGATACGGGCTGGTCGGGCTGCAACGCCCTGGATCCCTCGCTCGCCGAGGAGCTCGGGCTCAAGCAAGCGGACTCCGCACCGTGCTCGGGGGCTGGAGCGGGCACAGTGGTTGCTGGGTACCAAGGCGTGAGCTTTGGCCCCTGGCACGGCTGGGATGTCGTCCCCCATGACATGTCCGGGACAGAGGAGCTGCCCCGGCATCCGCGACAGCGCGGTGCCATCGCATCCGGGACCCTGGTCAACAACATGGCGGAGTTCGATCTGGGGCCAGACGGGAGCGCACCGGGGATGCTCCGCCTCTTCTATCGCGGCGACATCAACGTCTGCGCGGAGCCCAGAAGGCAGCTTGAGCAATGCCAGGCGCGCTGGGCTGGACTCTCGATGGAGGAAATCCCGCTGCGCTTCTACGGCTCCTGCATCACCGGGGAGTCACGGGGCGAGGACGTCAAGAACCGCTCGGTCATCCCGACCATCACGGCCGCGGTTTCAGGAGTCGAAGGATTGTTGCAACTCGATACGGGGAGGGACACGTCCAATGGCAGGGTCGACGTGTCGGTGAACGAGGCCTATGCCGAGAAGATTCGCGCCCGAATCCCCCTCAAGCAGAGAGGTCCGGAGACGGCGGCACATGGCAAACCCGGCTGCTTCGAATCCGCATGGGAGCCAGAGGATGCGTCAGAGCGTCTGGAGCTTCGAATGGGCAGCAAGGTCATCGCACTCGAGCAGCTCGTCGTTCGCAAGGGCACCTGCCAGACACCCTACGACGGGTCAGAGCCGGCGGGACTCATGGGGATGTCTGTCCTGGGACAAGCGCGTCGATTCGTACTCGACCCACATTCCAGAACATTGTTGATGCAGTGGAGGACGCCAGGACCGGAGCCGCTGACCACGCCCCCGTAGACGAGCGAGAGGCTCGCACTTGAGGTGCCCTTCGAATGCCCCCTGGAGCACCTGAGCGGCAAGGTGTGGGGCTCGGCGGCGGCGGCTGACTTTCCCTGGATTTCTCTCTATCCTCGGTCGCTGTATCAAACCCCACCCCTCAAGAGGTTGAGATGAACTCCTCCGTGAAGAAGGCTGGAAAGCTGCTGCTCGCAGTCGCCGTGGGCGCGGCCGTGTCGTTTGGCTCCACCGTGGCGGCCTACTCCCGCCCGTCGGAGCCGCTGTCCTTCTGCCAGGGCAGCCAGGGCGGCACCTGCGTCAATGACTGTATCGCCGACGGGTTCAACCTTGGCCGGTGCTCCGGCGACGTCTGCGTCTGCTTCTACTGAGAACACCGCATCCACGCCCCCGGAGAGCCCGAGGGCGTGCCACGGCCTACGTGCGCGTCACGGACAGAGCGTGCCTTCGCGGCGGCACACCCGGTCACCGCAGAAGCACGAGTAGCCCGTCGCACAGGGGCCACAGGGCGGGGGCGTATAGGCCTGTCCGACCACCGTCACGGTGTTGAGCAACGTGGCGTGCGCCGTCTCCGCGTAGAGCCGGAAGTCGTAGGAGCTGCCCACGTAGATCCAGGGCACGGACACACAGCCGCTCGGGCCACGGGACATGAGCGACTCGGGCTGGCCGTTCATGCTCACCCACACCTCGCCCGTGGTGGCGTTGGTGACGCTCCAGCAGACATTCGTCGTGCCGACCGTGGTGACGTTGGTGTTGATGCGCACGGTGGTGGGATTCGCGGTGACGGTCCCAGAGGGGATCGGCGCGCACGTGGACTCATTCCCCAGCCGGGGAAGACACGGGAACTCGACCGGGTTGCACCGGGTGGAACACGTCGAGGACACCCGGGTGTAGCCCGGGGGACACAGACCACAGACCACGATCGTCTGGGCCAGGGCGGCCTCTTCACTGGAGACCTGCACCGCGTCGTTGGAGGCCTCCGTGTCCTGGAAGTCCGGGCCGGCGCAGGCCACGGCGAATGCAGCGAGAATCAACGGCAGGATGCGCTTCATGGGCAACCCCTCCTCGTATGGGTTTACGCGGAGCAGCGGATCATGAAGGCACCTGGAAACCCAACGATTTACACACCCGGAGTGAAGTCCCGCAAAGGTGTCATGCTTCCGACGACCAGCTTGCGCGCGGAATGGACTCTTCCAATCCCAGCGCATCCCAGGTCAGTCGTTCGCCGCGCCCGCGAGGATCCACGAGCGGACCCGGACGACCTGGCCCGGGTTCAGATCAAAGTAGTCCGTGTCATTCTTGGGCATGCGGCTGCCGCACGCCGTGCCCTCCATCTTCTGGACGAGCGCCGAGTTGTCCGGGTCGCCGGGAGACACGCGCATGACCGTGCCACAGGCATTGGCGGTGACGTTGACGAGGTTGCTGTAGCTGCTGCCCGAAGCGAGGTTGAGGCTCCCGCTGGCGTCGTGACAGCCCGTGCACTGCGGGACGGAGGCCCACACGCTCTGGATGTCCGCGGAGTAGCGGGGCACCGAGACGGGCACGATGAGCGTCCGGACCACGGGCGCCCCCTGTCCATCCGTGACGCTCACGGAAACGGTGAACGACGTCTGCGTGCCCACGACGGGCGAGTACCACTGTGCGCTCGCGCCGGTGCGGCTGCCCACCCAGGTGCCCTGTGATGCCGGGGCCGTCTGCGACCACGCGTAGGTCAGCGGGTCTCCGTCCGCATCGCTCGCGGTGATGGTGAACGTGCCGGTCGTGCCAGCCACCAGTGTCGCCGGCCCGGAGATGGTGGCGGTCACGGTGGGCAACCGGTTGAACTTCTGGACCCCGATGTCGACGGTGCGCTGCGCACTTCCGCCCTTCCCGTCGGTGACGGTGACGCGCAGCGTGTACGTCCCGCTGGCGCTCACATCCGGAGCCGTCCAGGTAGGAATGCTGGAAGCAGGGTCGCTGAAGGTCCCCAGGGGAGCGGCAGGAGCCACCTGCTCCCATGCGTACGTGAGCGAGTCGTTGTCCGCGTCGGAGGCGCTCACCGCCAGGACGGTGGACTGCTGCTCATCGAGCGTGGAAGGCGTGGCTGTGGGCGCCGACACCGTCGGAGGGTTGTTGCCGGTCATGGGCGGCGTGACATCCACGGCCACCGACCCCTGCGCGGAGCCACCCCGGCCGTCGCTCACGGTCACCGTCAGCGTGAAGCGCTGGCTACTCTCCACCTGCGGCGCGGTCCAGGTGGGACTGGCCAGGGAGGCGTCATCGAACGCGCCCGCCGGGGACGCAGGGCTCTGCGTCCAGGAATAGGTGAGCATGTCCCCGTCCGCATCCGACGCCTGCAACGTCAACTCCACCGGGCCACCCGTGGTCGACTGCGTTGCCTGGGCTGTAGGACCGATGAGGGTCGGTGGTGTATTGCTGGTGGGCGAAGCGTCATCGTCGCAGGCGAGCCCGATGAGCAGCAATGGCAACAGCAGTCGTGACGATGGACGGTACATGGGGGTCCCCCTCGGAAAAACCGCCGGGAACCTAGCAATCCGCTGACCGCGAGGGACCCGGTGCCGCATCGCACGGAGGTCCCTCCCCATTGAAGACTTCCTCTCAGGAGTACCTGCCCGCGAAGGCAGTCATGAGCATGGCGAGCAGGAATGAGAAGTAGCTGATGCCCGCCAACCGACCCGACCGGCCGCGAGGACTGCGGGTCTTGAAGAACAGGGCCACGTTGAGGACGCCCACCGCGACGGGAAACAGGAAGAGCCAGGCGGTCCCCTGCGACAGGTGGAACATCAGGCCCGCGGCCCCCACAACCAGCGCGAAGGCGAGGAGGCCGCTGACCACCGAACCCACCTCATCGGAGTACAGCTTCTCCCCCGGCTTCGTGGACCCCGGCCACGCCGTCTTCCGCATCACTTCCCAGTGCAGGTAGATGAAGACCAGCCCCAGCACGACGAGCAGCCCTTGCGGCTCCGGAGGCCGGCCTGCCCGCTCCGCCTGCGCCACCCAGACATAGGCGCCCTGTCCCACGTGCAACTGGATGGCGACCGCGATGGTCAGGAACATGCTCCCCTGGTACGTGGTGCTGTTCAGCTCCAACCACCAGAGGAACAGGCTGTAGAGCATGATGCCGAGCAGGATGAGGGCTCGCAGCCAGGACACCGCCAGGTTGGAGCCGAGCAGGATGACGGCGCACACCGCGAGCGCGACGTACAGGTCCTGGAAGCTGACGTCGCCTCGCGCCAGTCCCCGCTCCGGATTGTGGATCCGGTCGTATTCGTAGTCGCGCAGCTCATCCACGATGCGCATGAAGTAGCCCACGCCGAACACGCTCGACGCCACGTGCAACAGGTCTCGCGACAGCGTCGGCCCCTGCCCTCCTCCCAGCGTCCCCAGCATGCCATCCAGGCTCAGGGACCAGAGCGTGACGACCGCCAGGTAGAACAGTGGCGGGTAGCGCTGCACGGAGTAGCGCAGCACGGCCCGGATCCGTGACACCACGGTCCGGCTCATGTCGACACCACCGTGACCGTGCCCGTGGAACCGTCCACGCGGATCCGCGCGCCGTCGGGGATTCGTGTCGTCGCGTGCGCCACACCCACCACCGTGGGAATGCCGAACTTCCGGCCCGCGATGGCCGTATGCGACAGCATGCTCCCCCGCTCCACCACGATGCCGCCCGAGGCCAGCATCAGGAAGAGCCAGCCCGGGTCCGTCTCCTTGGCGATGAGGATGTCGTCCTTGGTGAGGGAGCCCACCGCTCCGGGGTCCTTCACGACGCGCGCGAAGCCTTCGACGATGCCCGCGCTCGACCCCAGTCCCTTGAGCAGGGAGGCATCATCAATGGCAGCCTCCACCGCCCTGGGAATGCCGTCCGCCACGCTTCCCACGGTGGTGAAGTCGCGCGGCGGCTGCCGCTCCTGGTTGTCCTGCTGCTCCCGGCGACGCAGCCGCACGAGTTCGCCCAGGTTCCGGGTGACGCTCCGGCCCTCGAAGTGGTCCAGGATCTCCCGCAGCGTGAGGTAGTGCACGTCCAGCGGTGAAGCGAACACGCCCCGCTCCGCCATCCGCTGCCCCAGCGCCGCGAACACGCTCTTGCTGAAGCCGAAGAGCTGGCCGCGCCAGAACCGGCTGTCCTCGCGCAGGCCAATCACCGTGCGCAGCCGTTCCAGCAGTTGCTGGACCGCGAGCTTCCGCAACGGCTGTCCCTTCAGCAGCACCGCCAGCCGCGTCTCGGCCTCCGTGCGCCGCAGCACATCCGAGGTCCGCAGCTCCGCCCGGGTGACGGACGTGCGCGCGTAGGACTGGACGATGCGCACCAGCTCCCACGGCGTGTCCCGCAGGTTCGGGCGCTCCACATTCAGCTCCTGGACGCCCCGGTCGCCGTACTCGCTCAGGTGCTCGCGGAAGGCCCGGGCGAAAGCGGGAGCTACCTCTCCAGAGGCAAGCCTGCTCCACACCTCCTCCGCGGTCCCTTCCGCGAAGAGCTTCGACAACGCCGCATCCGCGCGCACGGTCTCCGCGAGCGCCACCGCGGAGAAGAGCGCGTGGCTGCCTTCATCCGGCCGGGCTCCGCACAGCAGTCCCGCGAGCAGTTCGCTGGGGTCCGCACCGGTCCACTTGCGCAGGTATCGGCTCGCCAGCCCGTAATACGAATTGATGTACCAGTGGTTGATGAGCGTCAGCCCCCACCAGTTCCCCACCTCGCGCCAGACCTGCCGGAAGTGGTGGATGAGGACCAGTGGATCCTCCCGATGCAGGGACAGCGTCCGCAGCCCCGCGAGCGTCTGTCTCCACCATGCGGCGTACTTCTCGAAGTCCCGCTGGAACGACACGGTGGCGGCCAGCGCCCCCACGGCCGAACGACCCAGCGCGAACGCGTAACTCGCGGTGTTGGGGAAGCTCTCGCGGTGGCCGGGCAGGCGGATGACCAGCGAGGCATCCAACTGGAGCACGTCCTCCAGGTCCCGCATGGAGGTGACCGCGAGGAAGGGATTGATGCCATTGACGTGCATCAGGTTCGACAGCGAGTGGTAGACGCGCCCGTCGATGAACCCCAGCATGTTCTGGAACGCCGGGCCGTGCTCATGGAGCGTCCGCGCGTCCGCGCCCCACATGCGGCGCTGGAAGTCATGGAAGATGACCTCGTAGAAGTGGCTCGCGAGCGAATACGTCAGCGGCGTGGTGACGCCCGGGAAGCTCTCCGACACGTTGCCGCAACCCCAGACGCGAATCTTCCGGAAGTCGAAGGCGATGGGCCGCGATTGCAGCACGTGCAGCGTCCCGTCCTCCGTGAACGTGCCCTCGATGTCCTGGGGAACACCGAAGGTGCGCTCGATGTCCTTCGCCAGCGTCGCCAGCCGCTGGAGTTCTGCGTCCGTCAGGCAGGGCGCATCCCGCAGGGCCTCCGGCACGGGCTGTTCCAGCAACCCACCGCCGGGCTCGGGGTTCTCGCACAGCATCTCCGCCTTGTGGCCCAACTGCCGGTCGATGCGGCCCGTCTGCGGATGGATGAAGTAGTGGTCCACCCCGACCTTCTCCTGGACGACGCCCTCTCCAATCCCGTGCCCCGCGACGATCAGCGTCCTGCGCTCCGTCGTCTTCGGGTCGCACGTGAAGAGCACGAACGAGCGGCGCCCCGGCACCATCCGCTGGACGCCCACCGCCACGGTGAGGCCCCGGACCTCACGCCCCTGGGACAGCCGGTAGATGAGCCCCTCCGGCGTATAGGCCGACGCCCAGCACCGGCGGATCCGTTCGAGCAGTGCGTCGCGCCGCACATAGAGGAACGTCGAGCTCACCCCCGCGAAGGGGTCGCTCTCCGAGTCCTCGCTCTCCCCCAGCGCGCGGCCCACCACGGAGGCCCGCACCGCGACCACCGCGTTGGCTCCGAAGGTCCGGTCGAAGGCCTCCAGGATGGAGGCCTCGCGCTCGGCGCTCAGGGGCACTTCGACGAAGAGCCGTTCAATCTCCTCCGCGACCCGGCGGATGTCCTGCTGGGATGAACGGTCCACCGTCGCCGTGAGCCGCTCGATGGCGGGCAGGATGGGCCGCGCGACCTCCTGGAACATCGTGGTGGTGAGACAGAAGAACTCCGGCACGGGGAAGCCCTGCCGCGCCAGGTGCTGCTGGCGCGCGAACTTCTGACCGACGTGGCTCGGGTCTCCGGCCTCGGTCATGGACACAAGCGGAAGGGGGGCAGGCATGGCGGGGGTTCCTTCAGGAACGAAAGGTGTCGAGGGCAGCACGCAGGGCCTCCACCGGAGACCGGGCGAGGAGCGCACGCGTGCCGGGGACCGCCTTGAGCCGCGCGACGTCCAGGCACTGCGAACGGGTCAGCAATTCCAGACGTTCGGCCAGCGCCTGGGCTCGGCGGCTGGGAGCATCGCGCAGGGCGTTCAGGAGCAGGTCGGGGACGCGCACCTTCACGACCGGCTCGGGCAGCCCAAGTCCCTGCACCAACGTGCCCAGGAACTCCGAGCGCACCAGCGGGCGCGCATACGCCACGTTGTATGCCCACTGTTCGGGACGGCGCGCTTCCGCCATGCGCCGCGCGAGCTTCCAGATGATGCGCGCATAGTCATCCACGTCGATGACCGAGCAGGCCACCGAGTCCGCTCCAAGCTGGCGCCTGCGCTGGAGCATCTTCACCATCGCGGGGAGGACGAACCGGTCCCCCCTTCCGATGAGGAAGCGCGGACGCAGCAACACCGCGCCCAGACCGGCATCCGCAGCGTGCTTCGTGATGAGCGCCTCGGACGCCACGCGGGAGCGCGCCAGCGGCGTGACGGGGACCAACGGATGCTCCTCCGTCACTCCCAGATGCGGCCCCGGGCCGTAGACAGACATGGAGCTGCCGTGGATGACGCCCAGGCAGTCCTTCGTGAGCCGTGACAGCAGCCGCCGTGTCCCTTCCACGTTGGTCCAATCGAAGCCCGTGCCGTCGGTGTCCCGGGGCTTCGTGGCGAAGTGGAGGACGACGTAGGGATGCGACGGGAACAACGCCTCCGGAATGCCGTGCAGGTCTCCCCGCACGACCTGGACTCCGTCTCCCCACGACCGTCCATCCGGGGTGCGCACCAGCGCGTGCACGGGATGCGTGCCGCGCTGTCGCAGGATGGCCTGTCCCACGAGGCCGGTCGCACCGAGCAGCACGACGCCCACGCCGTCCCCGCCCGTTACCAGAGCCATGGGACCAGCCGCTTGCGCGTCGCCGCGTAGGCTTCGTAACCGGGGAAGGAGCCCAACAGCAGCCGCTCCTCATGCCGGATGCGCAGCAGCACCGCCGGAACGAAGAGCAGCACGAACGCGGCGATGGCCGGCACGCTGGGGAAGACGAGCAGGTAGCCCACGTGCGCCACCAACATCCCGGTGTACGCCGGGTGCCGGAGCTTCCGGTAGACCCCCCCCGTGACGAGCAGGTCCGCATCCGGCAGACGCACGCGGTGCGAATACGCTCTTCCGAGCGTACGGATGGCCGTCAGTCGCAGCGTCACCCCACCGATGAAGCCAAGCAGCCCCACCGCACGAATCCCGGGGCCCGCCTCCAGCGTGGGAAACGCCAGCGCGAGCAACAGCGTGGTCAGCCGCGCCACTGCATAGAGTTCGAGCGTGGAGCCATCGCGCTCCGCGGTGGGCTTGCTCGTCTCACGCAACGTCACCCGGCTCTCAATCAACATCCACGCTACGTAGGCCGCGATCATCAGGCCCGCGATGACACGGCTCTCCTCCGGCGTGCGCGCAAGCTGCCGGAGGCCCAGCGGGACGAGCAGCCCCAACCCCGTCACCATCAGCAGGGTGGGCATCCAACGGTGCAGGTGCTTCACGACGCCGCCTTGCTGACGGCGCCAAGCAGCCCCGAGAAACAGCAGACGTTGTCCTGCCAGCCCTGCACGGCGATCCACATGCGGCCCTTGCGGCCTTCGGCCCGCACCGGCTCCGCCCACTCCGGGAGCCGGTAGCTGACGAAGGTGCGCATCACCAGCGGCGCGTCGTGGCGCACGAAGCGCTGAAACTCCAGCGTGAGGCGGGTCAGGATGATGACCCAGTCGAACGGCAGCCCCACGCCGTGAATGCTCGCGAGGCTCGCCTGGCGGGCAATCTCCGTGAGGAGCATGCCCTGCACGTGCTCGGAGGGATGGTCGAAGAGGAACTCGGGCGACTCCATGAACGCGTTGAACTGGTGCAGCGCACCCACCCGGTGGCCGTTCGCGAGCAACACGTTCGCCGGCTCCCGCTTGTGGACGAGCACCGCGTCCGTGCGCTCCATCGGCCGCGTCTCTCCTTCCGCGAACAACTGGCGGCCTTCGGAGACGGGGTTCTTCACCGGCACGCGGCCCAGGAGTTCAGTGAGGTTCGCCGGCGGGTCCTTCTTCCAGGGACCGCCCACGCCTACTCCCACGGGCGTGGCGTCCGCCCAGTCCGCGAGTTCACGGTGTTCGGCGGCGCGCGCTCCCAGGTAGAGGCCACCGTGCTGCTGGAGGACGGCCGCCAGGAACTCGGCCTCCTCCACGTTCTTCACCGGGATGCGACACGGGTGGTCCACCTCCGGGAGGAGGAACTCCGGCACGAGCAGGAAGGGGACAGCGTCGGGCGACTCCACCCGCACGCGACGCGCGGGGAGGCTGGATGCGGCTTCCATGTCTGTCTTTCTCCAACTGAGGGGGAAAGACAGTCTAGGAATCCGGGTATCTCGATACGAGGACCGGGGGAGACCACCCGGTGCGCCGCTGGATCAGGACCCGGGGGATGCGCGCGATCCTGTTCGTGAAACACGACCCTGTGACAGGTGAGACCTCACTGTCCTTCGGGCATCACCGGCTCGCAGCGGACCAGCACCTCCAACTGCTCGCCCCCGCCTCCCAGGTAGATGGTGCCCGTCGTCGGCGTCGCGTCCGAGTACTGCCGGCCTACCGCCACGCGCACGTGGTCGGTCTGCGTGAGGATGCCGTTGGTCGGGTCGAACCCCTTCCACCCCACCTCCGGCAGATACACCTGCACCCACGCATGGGACGCTTCCGCCTGCGCCGTGTTCGCGTGCTTGGGCCCCGTGTAGAGGTAACCGCACACGTAGCGCGCGGGCACGCCCAACAGGCGCGCCAGGCAGATGAACACGTTGGCGAAGTCCTGGCAGACGCCCCTGCGCGCCGAATACACGGAGAAGGCCGTGGTGTTCAGCGTCGTCGTGCCCTGCGCGTACTGGTACTCCTTGAAGATGGAGTAGTTGATGTCCAGCAGCGTGTCCAAGAGGTCGAAGTCGTTGCGGCGCGCGAAGCTCATCGCGTACTCGGACAGCTCCTCCAACTGCGTGTCCGGCAGCTCCGGCGGCAGCAGGTACGGCTGGAGCATGTTCGCCTGCCACGGCATCCACACCAGCGGCAGCACCGAGCGCACGTGCAGGGGCCGGTATCCCAACGGATCCGTGTCCCGCAGCTCCACGCGCGAGCGGGCCTCCATCACCAGCTCCTTGTAGGGCATGTCCACCATCGCCCGGCGGACCCGGTTGCCGAAGACGTCCTCGTACTCCGACCGCGTCACGCCCACCGACAGCGTCACGTCGTGCGACAAGAGCGACTGGAGCCGGTCATGCCGGGGCGTCAGCCTCAAGAGATGGGAGCTGCGCTCCACCGGGTTCTGGTAGCGGTAGACGGTGCGGTGCACCACGTCCATCACCCGCACCGGCGTCTCCGGCGGACGGCGCAGGCGGCTTCGCGCCTCGAACTCCGCCGCCATCGTGGGCGCCACCGTGCCCTGGGCTCCCGGCGGCAGCGCCTCCACGCGGATGGCCCCCTGGCGCACCAGCACCAGGCCTCCGGGCGCAAGCTGCGTCCAGTTCGCTGGCACGTCCGTGCGCGAGCCCAGGGGCTGCGTGGCGACGATGACGCCCTTGCGGCTCTTGGCGCCCCGGCGCGTGAGGTCCAACTCCACGTCCTCGTCGCCCAGCACCAGCCGCTCGTAGGGCGGCGACACCTGCCACACCCAGCCCTGCGTCGCCCCGGTGCAGTCCGCGTACAGCATCAGGTCCCTGCCGTCCGACACCACCAGCGTCAGCGGCCCCAACTGGTTCAGCTCCTCCAGCCACGCGCGCAGCCGGAACGCGTCCACCTCTCCCAGGCTTCGCCAGCCCTGCTCCTGCATCCAGTCCAGGAAGCGGCAGAACAGCGTCTCCGAGTCCGTGGAGCCCACGGGTTCGAAGCGCGCCCCAGCGGGAATCTTCAGCCGCTGCTCCAGGCTGCCGCTGTGCGCGAGCAGCCAGTCCCGGCCCCAGGCGCTGCGGACGAACGGCTGGGTGTTGGCCTCCGTGATGGGCCCCCACGTCGCCGTGCGCAGGTGCAGCAGCATCAGCGAGGACTCCAGCGGATCCCACGTGCGCACCAGTTCGCTGCGGGTGCTGTGCAGTTGGGGCGCGGCTTCCTTCAACACCGCGGCCGCGAACTCGCCGCCCGGGTAGTAACCCACGCCCCAGCCGTCCGGCGGCTTGCGTCCGGGAGCAAGACAGCGCAGGTCCAGACCGGGAGCGAGCTCTCCCTCGAAGGACAGCGCGAGCAGGTTCAACATGGGCGCGGACTCTACCCGGCCATCTCCTGGGTGCCCACCTGCACGGGGGCCCGCCCGAAAAAATCGCGGGAGATCAGCGTGCACAATGCGTCCGTGCCCTCCACCATGCGCGTGAGCAGGGCGTGCACCGCTTCACCCTCGCCCGACAGGGAATGAGGCGTCAGCTCCTCCACCAGGGGCACCAGCCGGGACAGGCACTCCTCCCCCGGCTGCCCCTTGGCCACCACCGGGCACAGGTGCCCCAGGTAGCGGTACGCGGACTCCAGGCAGAAGCGCACCGAGCGCGGGAAGCGCGGCTCGAACAGCAGGAACGCCGCCACCGCGTCCCCCGTCACCCGGCCCTGGTGGCTCTTCATGAAGGGCTCGAAGCCGGAGCACGCGCGCAACAGCGACAGCCACAGCGCCGTCTCCACCACCCGGTGCTTCTCCTCGCTGAAGATGTGGTGGTGCACATCCAGGAGGCGCGACGTCTGCCCCGCCCGCTCCAGCATCACGCCCAGCCAGACGAACTCCTGGGGCGTGTCGTGCAGCATGGTGCTGTCCAGCAGGCCCAGGCATAGCTGCACCATGCGCCGGATGTGCTGGTAGAAGCCGAAGCGCGACGCGGCGTACTCCGCCCGGCCCGTCTCGCCGGTGAGGAAGTGGTACAGCTCGTTCGTCACCTCCCAGCACTCGCGGCTGACCACCTCGCGGATGGTGCGCGCGTTGTCTCGCGCCGCCAGCACCGTGTGCACCAGGCTGGAGCCGTTGTCCTCCTCCCAGGTGAGGAAGTGCTGCACCGCCTCGCCGTCGGATTCGGCCTTCACGCCGTGCTTGAGCGCGAAGGTGGCCCGCTCACCGAAGATGGCCAGCGCCGGCACCCAGCACTGGTCCGCCGGCAGGTCCGCGTCCAGCGCGAGCTGATCCGTCATCTGCAACACCCGCGCGACGCTCTCCAACCGCTCCAGGTAGCGCCCCAACCAGAAGCAGTGCTCCGCGATGCGGGCAATCATGCATCCTCCTTCTGGACCCAGGTGTCCTTGGAACCGCCACCCTGGCTCGAGTTGACCACGTAGGAGCCCGCGCGCAGCGCCACGCGGCTCAAGCCGCCCGGCAGCACCCACGGCCCCTGCGGCGTGGTGAGGATGTACGGCCGCAGGTCCACCCGCCGGGCGACGACCGTCCCGGAGGCCGCGTCCCACGTAGGGCAGGTGGACAGCTCCACGCGCGGCTGCGCGATGTAGCGCCGGGGCTGCGCGAGGATGCGCTGGCGGAAGTCCTCCCGCTCCTCCTTCGTGGACTGCGGTCCCATCAACATCCCGTAGCCGCCCGCCTCGTCCACCGCCTTCACCACCAGCTCTTCCAGGTGCGAAAGCACGTAGCGGCGGTCTTCCTCGCGCGCGCACACGTACGTGGGCACCTGCGCCAGCACCGGCGTCTCATTCAGGTAGAAGCGGATGAACTCCGGCACGAACGCGTACACCGCCTTGTCATCCGCCACGCCGTTGCCCGGCGCGTTGGCCAGCGCCACGTTGCCCGCCGCCCAGGCGCGCAACAGGCCCCTCACGCCCAGCATGCTGTCGGGGCGGAAGGCCTCCGGGTCGATGAAGGCATCATCGATGCGCCGGTAGATGACATGCACGCGCTTGGGCCCGCGCGTGGTGCGCATCCACACGCGGTCGTCGTCCACGAAGAGGTCCGCGCCGTGCACCAACTCCACGCCCATGGTGCGCGCGAGGAAGCTGTGTTCGAAGTAGGCGGAGTTGTACGGGCCCGGCGTCAGCACCACCGCGGTGGAGCGCTCCGGGTCCTCCGGGGAGGATGCGCGCAGCGTCTCCGCGAGCTTCGCCGGATAGTGGTCCACGCGCCGCACCCGCGTGCGCTCCAGCACCTCCGGCAGCACGCGCTTGGAGAGCACCCGCCCCTCCAGCACGTACGACACGCCCGAGGGCGTGCGCAGGTTGTCCTCCAGCACCCGGAAGGTACCCTGCCCGTCGCGGATGAGGTCGATGCCCGCGATGTGGATGCGAACGCCGCCCGCGGGCCGCACGCCCCGGAGCTTCGGCAGGTACTGCTGCGTGCCCAGCACCATGTCCCGGAGCTCTGGCCGCCCGGCGAAGATGCGCTGCTCGCCGTACACGTCGTCCAGGAACAGCCCCAGCGCGCGCACGCGCTGCTCCAGCCCGCGCTCCACGTGCTCCCAGTCGGAGGCCGACACCAGCCGGGGGATGAGGCAGAAGGGGAAGATGCGCTCCGTGCCCCGCTGATCCGCGTACACGGAGAACGTCACGCCCTGGTTCATCAGCGCCCGCTCCGCCAACCCCTGCATCCGCGAGAACTCCGCCGGCGAACGCGTGCCCAGCCGCTCCAGCAGCCGCAACACGTCCTCGCGCGGAGCCTCCCCGGTGCCCAACAGCTCGTCCCAGGTGCCCGGCGCGACGCCATACCCTTCGAAGAGCCCTCGGACCTGAAGCTGTCTCATGGTGGACCTTGTCTCGTACCCGAAGACGCACGACGCCATGCGTCAGAACGGACTCTACCGGGGGATTGTGGGGCGCGACAGTCGCCGGTCTCAGCGGATGGGAATGAGGGGCGCGCCGGTCGGTGGTGAACACATGAAACAGGTGTGACACCGGCCCCGTGCGATGGCTGGCGAACAGTCCGCCGGCCCCCCGGTTGTGGATCCGCCGGACCGTGAGGACGGTGCGCCCCCTGGATGGTTGAGGGCGCGCGGGGTCCGGGTGGCTCCACCGGCCAGCGGTCGCCAAGCAGTTGGTGTCACGGGCGTTGTGGCGGGGAGGGGTCGGGATGATGACTGACAGCGGTCGTGCGTGGCTTTCGGCGTTGGCACTGATGGCGGTCGGCGGTCCCGCGCTGGCGGCGGACGGCCCTGATTCGGTGAGCGTGCGTCGGCTGGCGGCGCTGCCGGGCGAGCGCGGCGACTTCGGCTCGGTCACGAACTTCGAGGTCCAGCCCCGGGCCTCCTTGAACGGGCGGCTGTACTACTTCACCGGCCCGCGCGTGGAGTCCTTCGACCACCGGCCCCTGACCCTGTGGTCGACGGATGGCACCGCCCAGGGCACGCGCTCCATGCAGGACCTGATGCCGACCTCCGCCGTCATCGATCACATGACGTTGGCCTCGGTGCCCGGCCGCCTGTTCTTCACCGCCCGGAGCAACACCTCCGGCCGCGAGCTGTGGACGAGCGACGGCACCGCCCAGGGCACCTGGCTCGTGCGCGAAATCCAACCGGGTGCGGCCAGCGGCGTGCTCACGCCGAGCGCGCTCATGCCCTTCGGCACCTCCGTGCTGTTCGCCGCCGAGGACAGCGACGGCGACACCGAGCTCTGGAAGTCGGACGGCACCGAAGCGGGCACCGTGCGCGTCCAGGATGTGATGCCCGGCGCCCAGGGCTCGTCCCCGTTCCTGCGCGGGGCTTGTGGCGACGCGATGCTGTTCAGCGCGCACGGTCCCGAGGGCCGCGAGCTGTGGCGCACGGATGGCACCGCCCAGGGCACCTGGCTCGTGCGCGACATCCGTTCCGGCGTGGGGTCCTCGGATCCCAGCGCCATCACCACGATGGGCTCCACCTGCTTCTTCACCGCGAATGACGGCCAGCACGGCCGGGCCCTGTGGAAGACGGACGGCACGGAGGAGGGCACGGTCCTGGTGAGCGACCTGGTGGCAGGCAGCTTCGAGCCGGAGCTGAGCCAGTTCACCGTGCTGGGCAACACGCTGCTGTTCCTCGTGAAGGACGGCCAGCAGGTGGACCTCTGGCGCACGGACGGCACCGAGGCGGGCACCCTGCCCGTGAAGCCGCTTCCCCGCGACCTCACCGGGACGGTCACGCTCGTCCGGGCGGGCGCGCGCGCCTACTACCTCACCCAGGGCACCGGCTCCGGCCGCAACCTGTGGGTGACGGACGGCACGGCGGAGAACACCGCAGTCGTCCCACTGGAGGACGCGGGCCAGCAGGTCCTGCCGCACTTCCTCGCCGCCTGGGGCGATGAGCTCGTCTTCTACCGCGCCTCCAACGATTGGAGCGGCGAGCTGTGGCGCACCGACGGTAGCACCCAGGGCACGTACCGCCTGGCCCGCGTGCCGGCCAGCAGGGGCTTCTCGCCGTCCAGGGTGGTGCCCTTTGGGGACTCGCTGCTGATGCCGGATGGCAGCCATTTCAGCGGCCTGTCGCTGTGGCGGCTGGACCGCGACCCCACGGCGCCCGCGTTCCGGGACTGCCCGGCCCATCTGGACGTCCCCGCCACGCATGCCCAGGGCACGGAGATGCACCTGCCGGTCCCCACCCTCACGGGTGGACAGGCGCCCCTGACGGTGCGCACCAGCCACCCGGAGGGCACGCCGCTGAGCCTGCAAACGGGCTTCGGCGTCCACTACCAGGCCGAGGACGCGCAGGGCCGGGTCGCCACGTGCTCCATCGACGTGACCGTGGCCAACCTGACCCCGCCCACCATCCAGGGCTGCCCGTCGGAGCTCGTCGTCAACACCCGCTCGCCCCAGGGCGCCCCGGTGTACTACCCGGAGTTCACGGTGACGGAGGAGACGGGCGGCGACGTCGTCACCTCCATCATCCCGGAGAACGGCAGCACGCTTCCGCTGGGCACGACGCTGGTGACGATGACGGCCCGCGACCGCGCGGGCAACACGTCCACCTGCGCCTTCCCCGTCACCGTGCGCGACGGCCAGCCGCCCGCGGCCGCGTGCAAGGTGAGCGAGGTGCGCGTGGAGGCCGAAGGGCCCGACGGCGCGCGTGCGTGGTGGCCGGAGGCGAGCACCAGCGACAACGTCTCCGCCCAGACGACCACCTCCCGGACGCATGCGCCCGGCGACCTGTTCCCCCTGGGCATCACCCGCGTGCAGCTCACCCGCACCGACGAGGCGGGCAACAGCCGCACGTGCGAAATCCAGGTGAAGGTGCGCGACTCCCGGCCGCCCGTGCTCTCCTGCCCGGAGGACGTCACGCTGAAGACCGCCGTGATGTCCGGCACCCGCGCCGACTACCCGCTGGCCTCCGCCGAGGACACCGTGTCCCAGGCGGAGCTGCTCTACAGCCCGGAGCTTGGGACGCCGCTGGCGCCGGGCCTGCACTCGGTGCAGGTGACCGCGCTGGACGCGGCCGGCAACGCGGCGCTGTGCAACTTCCACGTCGCCGTGGAGTACGACCCGACGTCCGACATGTCGCGCAGCCTGGGGTGCTCCCTGGGCGGTGGGCCCGCGTCGGGCGCGGGCTGGGCGGCGCTGCTCCTCCTCGGCTGGACGCTCTGCCGCCGGAAGAAGGGCGCGGCGTGAGGACGTGAGCATCCGGCATGGCGGCGAGGAGGACTTCCGCTACAGTCCCTCGCACGCCCCATGGACCTCACCCTCTTCGTCGTCGGACTCGTGAAGGTCGTCTTCGGTGGCCTCGTCGCCGCGCTCGGCATCGGCCTGGGAATGCACGGCCTTGGCCGCCTGCTGGACAGCCACCCGGTGGAGGAGCTGCGCCAGGGCAACGTCGCCGCGGGGCTGGTGCACGCGACGAGCCTCGTGTCGCTGGGCCTGCTGGTGCAGCACGCGCTGAAGGCCACCGGGGACGCGGTGGACATCGCGGTGCAGAACCCGCCCGTGCCGCCCATCGCGGTGCTCCAGTTGATGGGCCTGTCGCTCGTGCACGTCGCGCTGTCGCTGGCGGTGGGCGTGGCGGTGCTCGCGCTGGGCGTGCGGCTGTTCGACAAGATGACGCCGGGCATCGACGAGCTGGCGGAGGTGCGCAAGGGCAACATCGCCGCGGCGCTCATCCTGTGCGCCTTCCTGCTCGTCATCGCCCTGCTCACCGCGCCCGGGTTGCAGGCCACGCTCAACGGGCTCATCCCCTTCCCGCAGCTCCCCACCGGCATGCTGCGCGCGCCCGCCTGACCTCGCATGGCCGCGCGTTCCTGGATGCGGTGGTGGGTGTTGGCGCTGGTGGGCGCGGTGCTGGGCACGGCCGTGTGGCGCGTGGAGTTGCGCAAGGCGGGCCGGCTCGCGGAGCCCGCGCCGATGGAAGCGGGCACGGGCACCCCGGTGGAGGCCACGCTGGACCTGGGCACGGTGCTGGTGCCGGAGGACACGCCGCTGGAGCGCGCGCATGCGTATGACTGGCGCGTGGAGGGCCTCGCGCCCGCGCGGCAGCAGGTGGCCTATGGCCTGGGTGAGACGGTGGAGCGCGGACTGGAGCAGGCGCACCGCGACTACAGCGTGCGGCTGCGCTACCGCGCCATGGGCCCGGAGCGCTTCACGTACGTGGCGCCGCCGGGGTGCGGCACGGACATGCGCTGCATCTACGCGGAGCTGATGCACAGCAACGCGGAGCCGGTGCGCATCCTGGGCGAACGCTTCGCCCTCTCCATCCGCGAACGGGACCTGGACGCGGCGCAGGCCACCGAGCTCATCCTCGGATTCGTGCGCCGCATCCGCTACGAGCTGCCCGGCAACGAACCCTTCGGCATCATCCCGCCGGGGCTGGTGCCCGCGCAGGACCGCGGCGACTGCGACTCCAAGGCGGTGCTGGCGCTGATGCTGCTGCGGCAGGTGGGCGTGGACGCGGTGATGCTGTACTCGGATGCGCTCGCGCACGCGGCCATCGGCGTGAGCCTGCCCGGCACCGGCACCCGCATCCCCTTCGCGGGACGCGGCTACCAGTATGCGGAGCTCACCGCGGACGGCTGGCCCCTGGGGATGATTCCGCCCCAGTATGACAAGCCGCAACTGTGGCGGGTGCTGCCCCTGCCGGACGCTCCGGCGCCATCGTCGGGCTGAGCGCGGCCTGCGTCCCCTCGCGCAGCTCCGCGTCCGCGCGCAGGGCCAGATAGGGCGCGCAGAGGAAGCGCAGCCCTTCCAATGCGAATTGCAGGGCCCCCAGCAGGAACAGGTCGGGCCGGGACAGGTCCGACAGGTGGAACAGCATCCCGGCCAATCCCAACAACGCTCCCCCCCATGACAACTCCGAGCGGGCGGAGGAGAGCGCGGCCCTCCAGCCCTTGCGAGACGCCTGGAACTTGTCGGTCCGCAGCCAGGGCAGTGGGTCGCGGGAGAAGAGGGCCGCCGCCGCCGCGCGCCGACGGGTGTGCTCCAGGGACGCGTTGGCGACGGCCGCTGCCAACAGGTCCTTCACGGAACACCGGAGCAGTTGGCGCCGCAGCAGGAACAGCATCCCGAAGTCGATGATGGCCAGCCCCAACAGGAAGAGGAGGCCCCGAGGCAGGGGAATGGATTGCCGGGTGAACGCGAGCCACAGCAGGCCTGCCAGTGAGAACACCCACAGGGCATCCATCACCGTATTGGCCACCACCCCGAGCGCCTGGAAGACCGCGGCGCGCTTCGCCCGGGGGAGCATCCGGGGATACCGGCCGAACAGCAGCCCCCGCCAGTGGAGCTTGAACGTCTGGATGGGGCCCGCCGTCCAGCGGAAGCGCTGCTTCTGGAATTCCCGGAAGGTCACCGGCAACAGCCCCCGGCCAAACGTCCGTCCGATGAAGAGGCCCTGGCCGCCCCGCGCGTTCAACCGCAATGACAGTTCCGAGTCCTCCGTCAGGCTCGTCTCCGACCAGCCCCCCACTGCGTCCAGCGCGGACCGCCGGATGAGGCAGGTGGTCCCGATGAGCAGCGTCAAACCCCATTCGCTGAGGCCCGGAAGGCCCAGCCGGTTGCCCTGCCGCTCCTCCCAGCAGGAGGCCTGCTGGAAGCGTTTGCCCTCCCAGTCCCGGTAGTCATGCGGCGTCTGCACGTAGTCGATGGCGGGGTCGTCCAGGAAGCCCACCAGGCGCGACAGGAAGTCCGGCTCGCAGACGAAGTCCGCGTCGAGCACGGCCACCACCTCCGTGGCCTTCGGGGTGTGGCGCAACGCCAGGTTGAGCGCGCCCCCCTTCGCACCCGGCAGGGCCTCCACGTGGATGAAGCGGAAGCGGGCCCCCAGCCTCGCGCAGTGCGCTTCCACGGGGCGCCAGAGCGTCGGGTCCACCGTGTTGTTGTCCACGACGATGACGTCGAAGTTCGGATAGTCCAGCCGTGCAATGGCATCCAGCGTGGCGTTGACCACGTCAGGAGGCTCGGCGTGACAGGGCACGTGCACGGTAACCTTCGGGAACGGGGGCTCACGCCGTGGCGGCAGGGGCGCGGTCGGTCGCAGGAACCGCCGCCGCATCAGGGGTTGCAGGTCCGCGGTGCCCACGAGCAGTCCGTGGACGGTCTGGAAGCACATCAGGACCAGCCCCACGAACCAGGGGATGAACAGCAGGGTTCGCGCGAAGCTGGCGGACGCAGGGAAGTCCTCCTGGAACCACCACCACAGCAGCAGGTTGCTCAACCCAAGCCACATCAGCCGCTGGGTGAAGTACAGCGAGCGCACCACCGAGTCGTGCTTCAGCACCCCGCACAAGGGAACCGCGACGAGCAGACTGCCCAGCAGGACCGGACCCAGGCCCCTCGCCGTTCCCATCACGAGCACGGTCAGAAGCGCGGCAAGGCCATACACCCCCACGAGCACCCCGCCGCTCCAACGACGTGCCTCCACGCCGAACCGCTGGTTCCAGAAGAACAGCAGCGCGAGGCCCACCTGCACACCGCCCAGAAAACAAAGGCTCGCCCCCAGCCCCCACTCCGACAGCCTGCCCACCCACGCGTCCATCATCCCGGTCCTCCTTCTCGCGGTCATGAACCGCCTCCAGGAGATGGGACCGTCGCGCGCCAGGGCGTACCGCGCGGAGGATGGAGCCTTCCCTCCCCGGGGCACGCCCTTCCCAAAAGGCCCGGCCGGTCCGCGCACCTCCGGTCAGGAGGACTTGGCGTTTACTGTAATTTCCAATATTCCAGATTTAACGGGGATGCAGCCTCACGGCCGGCCTCCACCGTCCACGACAGGGAGCAGGCACATGGAAGCGAAGCGTTCACGGGGTGGGGCCCGCCGGATGTTCATCCTCGCGGGGCTGACGGCGCTGGCCGCCGGTTGTGGCGCGGCGGAGGCCACCGACGCGGGAGCGGCGCCGGGCGAACTGGAGCAGGCGCTGGGTGCGTGCACGCACTCGGTCACCACGAACACGTACGTGGGCGCGGACTACTGGGGCACGCTGGTGTTCAAGAACACGGGCACGGTGGCCATCGCCAATCCGCAAGTTTCCATCGACGTGCCGTCGGGCGTGACGTGTGACGATGATCAGCCGGGGTGGACGCACACGCAGTCGGGCCGCACGTGCACCTTCACGCGGACCTCCGCGCTGACGGTGGCGGTGAATGCGTCACACACGTTCTATTACTCCACCAACTCCAACACGTCGTTCACCGCGGCCAACGTGAAGGTCCAGTCGGACAGTTGTGGAACGACGCCCCCCACCGGCCCGGGCCTCACCGCGAACCAGAAGAAGGTGGCGGAGGCGCTGACGAGCATCTGGGAGAACGACACGCCCACGCTCAACTACGCCTACGCGGAGAACATCCAGGACGGGCGCGGCTACACCAACGGGCGCGCGGGCTTCTGCACCGGCACGGGTGACGCCATCCAGGTCGTGCAGTGCTACCGGGCGCTGCGCACGGAGGCCAACGGCAACCGGCTGGCGAAGTACTGGAGCGCGCTCACCGTCATCAACAACCGCTTCCTGTCCACCGGCCAGAACCAGGCCTCCACGGCGGAACTGGACGCGGTGGGCAACTGGACGGCGGACTGGGCGGCGAGCTTCAACACCGCAGCGACGAAGGCGGACTTCAAGCAGTGCCAGGACCAGGTGAGCGACGCGCTCTACTACACGCCCATCATGAACGAGGCCACGCGCTGGGGCTTCACCCAGGCGCTCACCAAGGCGGCGCTGTACGACGCGGCCATCAACCACGGTGAGAGCGGCGTGAACGCCATCATCCGCAGCGCCAACACGGCCCTGGGCAACAGCGGGCAGGTGGCGCCGGTGATTGGCTACAACGGCATCACGGAGAACGCCTGGCTCCAGAAGTTCCTGGAGAAGCGCCGGGACGTGCTCGCCTCCGACTCCACCTGGGTGGAGGCCGTGGACCGCGTGGCCGCGTACGAGAAGCAGCGCCGCGTGGGCAACTGGAGCCTGGGGACCGCGCTGCGCAACGACGTGCGCGCCCGCGACTGCTGGGGCACCAGCTACCCGGCGAGCGGCTACACCGTGCGGCTCATCAACCCGGACGGCACCTGGAGCACGCCCTCCTCGTCCACGTACGCCTGCCAGTAGCGGGGACGGGGCATGGGGCAGGCCACTGCTCGACACGGGCCGTGACGGCGCGCTGGCCGCCGGGGCGCCTGTGGTGGCATGACCTGTCCCATGGCCCGTGACGTCTCGTTCTTCGACAAGCTCGGCTCGCTCCTCGCCCAGGAACGCGAGGCCGAAAAGGCCCGCACGGTCGCGTTCGCGCAAGGGTTGTCCCTGCGCGAGCGCGAGGAGCAGGGCCTGTCGGTGTTGGACCTGGAGACCGTCGAGGAGGAGGTGGGCCTGGGGGGCCGCATCCTCCTCACGCTCGCCCGCGCGGACCGGGGGCGCCTGCCCACCCGCCTGTCCAACGGCGACTTCGTGGCGGTGCTGCCCCGCCGCGCGGAGGTGAAGGACCCAGCGAAGGCGCTCGTGTCGCGCGCCTCCTCCACCCGCATCCAGCTCGCGTTCGACCGCGACCCGCCCGCGTACATCTCCGAAGGGCTCTTGCGCCTGGACGTCGTCCCCAACGACATCACGTACGAGCGCGTGCGCGCGGGCCTCCAGCGCGTGAAGGCCCTGGACAAGGGCGCCGAACGGCACAAGCGCGAGGTGCTGCTGGGCAACGAGCCGCCGCGCTTCGACAACCCGAAGGACTTCACGCCCAGCCGTCCGCTCAACCCCGAGCAGTTGGACGCCACGAAGCGCGCGCTGGCGGCGGAGGACTTCTTCCTGGTGCACGGCCCTCCCGGCACCGGCAAGTCCACCGTGCTCGCGGAGGTGGCGGCGCAGGCCGTCGCGCGCGGGGAGCGCCTCTTGTGCACCGCGGCCAGCAACGCCGCCGTGGACCACCTGTTGGAGTTGTGCCTGGAGAAGGGCCTGAGGGCCATCCGCGTGGGCCACCCGGCGCGCGTCGCCGCGCGGCTCCAGGAGCACACGCTGGACATCGTGGTGGAGGAGCACCCGGACCGCATCATCAGCCGAGACCTGTTCGACGAAGCCTTCGACCTGTTCGGCTACGCGCGCCGCCAGCGCAACCAGGGCCGCAGCCGCGAGCGCTTCTCCAACGCCCGCTCGTCCACGGCGGAGGCCAAGGACCTGATGGACGAGGCGCGCAAGCTGGAGAAGAAGGCCGTGCGCGCGGTGCTCGCGAGGTCCGACGTGGTGTGCGTCACGCTCGCGAGCCTGGGCTCCGGCATCCTCGCCGGAGAGGAGTTCGACCGGGCGCTGCTGGACGAAGCCACCCAGGCCACCGAACCCCTGGCGCTCCTGGGCTTCCTGCGCGCGCCCAAGGTGGTGCTCGCCGGGGATCCGCAGCAACTTCCACCCACCGTGCTGTCACAGGAGGCGTCCAAGGCGGGCCTGGGCGTGAGCCTCTTCGAGCGGCTGCTCAAGGACCACGGCGACGACGTGAAGCGCATGCTGCGCGAGCAGTACCGGATGAACGCCACCATCATGGCCTTCCCCTCGCGGGAGATGTACGCCGACGAATTGCGCGCCCACCCGTCCGTGGCGGAGCGCACGCTTGGGGACGTGCTCACGCCCGGCGCCCAGGTGGACGCCCCGCCGGTGCTCTTCCTGGACACGGCGGGCAAGGGCTTCGACGAGGAGGTGGAGCCCACCACGCACAGCCTCTTCAACCCGGGCGAAGCGGACTACGTGGTCGCCCGCGTGCGCCAGTTGCTGGCGTTGGGCCTGTCCCCGCGCGAGGTGGCCGTCATCGCCCCGTACAGCGCCCAGTCCCGCCAGTTGCGCGAGGCGCTGGAGGCGGTGCACCCGGAGGTGGAGGTGGACACCGTGGACGCGTTCCAGGGCCGGGAGAAGGACGCCGTCCTGGTCAGCCTCACCCGCTCCAACAGCGAGGGGCAGTTGGGCTTCCTCAACGATTTGCGCCGCATGAACGTCGCGCTCACCCGCGCCCGCCGGCACCTGTTCGTCGTGGGGGACTCCGCCACCCTGAGCAGCCACGCGTTCTACGCGCGCTTCATCGAAGGCACCCAGACGGACGGCGGCTACCGCTCCGCCTGGGAGTGGCCTGACCCAGCCTGAAACATGTTTGTCATTCCAACGACTTCGGGTTGCCCTGCGGGGCTACGCAAGGAGTGCGACCCAGGCGCCCGAAAATTGTCGGCTCGCTGAACGAATTTTGTCACTCGTGCGGCCGCAAGACGAGGAGATGGCCGGATATCAGGCGTTTGGCTCAAGCCCAGGGGTCGGCACGAAGGATGCTTCTGTATCGGGGCAAGGAGGGGAGCAATGTCCCAAGCGCCTGTGGTGACCAAGGAGAATGACGTCTGGGTGATTCGGATTGATCGGCCCAACGGCAAGGTCCAGGAGTACCGCTGCGCCACGGAGAGCCAGGCCCGGCAGTTGGCGCTGGTGCTCGGCCGTCCGGACTCGGGCGGCCCGCCGCGTCCCGCCTCGTCGTCCAGCAACGCCGCCTGAGTTCACGCCAGGGGCGGCGATGCACGCCGCCCCGGTCCAAGCCGACCCAGCGTTGTCGCGCGGCCTCGCCCGCCCTTGACCCGACGTGTGTCGGGTGTGAAGGGGCGGGGCCATGCACTTCCGTCCATTCCTTGTATTGCTGCTCTTGTCGGTGGCCTGCGCCACGACGGAGTCGCGTTCGCGTCCGCCAGCGGTCCGGACGGTGCGGCTTGGCAACCTCCAGCGGGCTGCGGCCCTGCCCTGGACGGACGATGGGCGGTGCGTCGTCCAGGAAGCATCCCAGCCCTGGCCCGGGGTGGTGGAGCGGTGCTTCCACGCGCTCGACACCCGGAGGATCCGCTTTCGCGACACCGCGCGGCGGTGCTCCGTGGCCTCGGCGGATGCGGCCACGCTGGAGATGATGGTCGGCGTCTGCCTGCTGACGCAGCCGGAGCTCGTGGTGGGGGCCGTCGTCGTCATCGGCCTGGTGGTGGTGGCGGTCGCCATCCACGAGGAGATTGAGGCTTATGAGCTGAGGCATTCGTTTCCTGAAGAGGGCTCCCTGGAGGATGCCGAACCGGAAGCGATGCCCGTGGCCCAGGAGTCCGGGACGCAGCGGAAGCCCGTGCCGGATCCGTCTCCCGCCGGGCAGGACTTGTTTCCACCGGGGCCTCCGAGGGACTCGGATCCGCGAGAGCGCCGTCCGGAGTGCGCGCCGCAGCCCGTGCCTCATCTGGGTGGGGATGCCCTGCACAACATGTGCGCGGACAGGGTTCCGCTGAACGGGTTCCCCGGCTTCGATGTCCTCGTCAACGGGAAGCGCTTCGACGCGCTGCAATCGCGCGTTCGCGTGCTGTGGGAGATCAAGACCGACAACTTCGAGACGTACCCATCCGACCTTCGCGAAATCGTGCTCCGAAAGCAGGCGCGAGAGTTGCGACGTGAGCGAGAACTCGCGGAGGCCTGTGGGTTCGATTTCCGGATCGGAGTACGCAGCGCCGCGCACGAGAAGGCCCTGCGCGACCAGGACCCCACCTTCAAAATCGTCGTCATAGACTGGTGCTGAAATGCCGAACACGCAGCCCAAAGCACTGATCATCATCGAATACGCGCCTGCGCTCCTGGGAAACGATGGGCGCCCTGCCGCGATTGTTCATGGAATGGAACGCGCACTCCCAGGCCTGCAACTCAGGTGGACGACGTCCGAGGACGGTCAACGCACCCTTCTGTCGGATCGTGATGCGTGGCTCGCCCAGCAGAAGCTGGACGGAGAGTTTCCGCTCCTCCACAACTGCGACGAGCGTGCCTTCGCCTCAGTGGCCGGTTGGGCTGGTCCAGCAAGCAGCGCGCCGGGCGGTCAGGCCCGGCTCGAAGTCCATGCAAAGCTGCCGCTGAACACGGAATGCATCGCGGCGGCAGCGGCTGTCCTGGAGGGAGTCGCGGAAGGTGCTCACGCTCTCTGGGGGCATCTGTCACCAGAGGGCTACGGAGGGGAAGTCTCGCAACAGGTGCGTCACGGTGCACATGGACCGGAGCGCTCTCCCCGGGGGCTTCCCATGCTCGACATGCCGTGGAACCTCCCCGCACCCGCGACACCGCACTTCATCGGGTGGCTGAACCATTGGTCCGCCGCCGCCGCCCAGGTCATCGGCTTCCCCGACCCCGCGCGGGACGCGGACCTGCTCTCCCGGTCGCGGCGTACGGCCTCGGGCGGCTGGATCGTCCAGCTCACGGACTCGCCGCTGGACCTGGACAAGCCGGCCCACCTGGACGCGCTCCTGCGCGCCTACGAGCGCTTCCCCATGATTGGCGGACGCGAGGCCCCTTGAGGCCCACACCCCGTTCCTGACACACGGGCAGCAGGAGCCACCCTCATGCCCGCCGCCCCCTTCGAATCACTCACCCTGGATGCCGAGGGCCTGCCGCTGCACGTGCGCCAGCGACACCCGGGCGGAACGCCCGCGGTCCTGTTCCTCCATGGCTGGCTGGACCACTCGCACAGCTTCGACCCGCTCTGCGAACACCTGCCCCCCGACTGGCGCACGGTGCTGCTCGACTTCCGCGGCATGGGGGAGAGCGGCCACGTAGGGCCCGGCGCCGCCTACCACCTCAGCGACCACCTGCTGGACGTGGAGGCCACCCTGGACGGGCTGGCCCTGCCCACCGTGCACCTCGTAGGACACTCGCTGGGCGGCATCGTCGCACTCGCATACGCCGCCGCGCGCCCCGAGCGCATCCAGAGCCTGACCCTCATCGAAAGCCTGGGCCCCTCCGGAGGTCCGCCCGAGGGCGCGGTGCAGCGGCTGCGCGGCTTCCTGGACGACGCGCGCCGCCCGCCCAACCGCAAGCGCTACCCCACCGTGGAGGCCGCCGCGGAGCGCCTGCGCCAGGCCAACCCCACCCTGTCCCCGGACGCGGCCCTGCTCTTCGCCCGCCACGGAACCCACCCCACGCCGGAAGGCGAGCAGGCCTTCACCTTCGACCCGCGCCACCGCCGCCGCTTCGGCCAGGGCTTCGACGAGGCCCAGTGGCTGGCCCTGGAGGCCGCCATCACCTGCCCCGTCCAGGTCCTGCGCGGAAGCGAAGGCCTGTCCCCTTCCCCGGCCCTCCTCCAGGGGAGGCTGGACGCATTGCGAACCCTGGTGGGCCCACCCCAGGTTTTCGACGGCGGCCACCACGTCCACCTGGAGCAGCCCCAGGCCGTGGCCGCCGCGATCGCGACCTTCGTCCAGGCAAACGTCTCATCCCGGACCTGAAAAGATGGGGGTGAGGGTTGGCAAAAGGTCAGGAAAAACCTTTCACCCTCCAGGGCACCCTGTTTCCCTCCAGCGCTCACTTGGCCGCCAATCCCCGAGCCAAGTCCCTGATTTCAGGTGGATGCCTCCTCCGGTCCCGCGACGGCACGGGACTTGATTAGACCCTGCCCGAGATGGATCACGTGTCCCGGGCATCCGTGTGCGTGTGGGTTGGAAGGGTGGGGAGCGGACAATGGTGAAGGGGTGGAGGGGTCGGTTCGTCCTGCTGGCTTCGCTGATGGCAGGGACGCTGGCGTGTCACGAGGAAGACCAGACGCGCGGAGTGCAGGCCACCGCGGTGCTGGACATGGAAGCGCTCGACTTCGGCGAGGTGCCGGTGGGCGAATGGCGTGAGCGCGAAGTGCGCATCCGCAACGTGGGCTACGTGCCCTTCTCCGCGCTGGAGGCGCTGGGGCTGGGCAACAATCCGTCGTACCAGGTGGAGCTCACCGAAGGGGGCGGCCGCGTGCCGCCGGGCGAGTCTCACGTGGTGAAGGTTCGCTTCCACCCGCTCGCCGAAGGCGCCGTCGAAGAGACGCTGCGCGTGACGACGGACGCCAACGTGGGCTCGCTCAACCAGTTGCCCGTGCGTGGCATGGGCACGCCCACGCCCATCGGCGTGAACCCGCCGGTGCTGGACTACGAGACGCTGGAAGTCGACAGCGACCGCGTGCTGGAGGTCACCGTCACCAACCCGGTGGACCTGCCCCTGACGCTGAAGGTCGCGGGCGACCAGGCGGACCCGTTCACGCCGGACACCATCACCGTGCCACCCAACAGCACCCAGGTCATCCGCACGAAGTACCTGCCGCGCGCGCTGGGCCAGATGGGCGCCCGCCTGGAAGTCGTGTCGTGCGAGACGTGCACCCCGTCCGTGGTGGACCTGAAGGGCAACTCCGTGGCGAGCGCCTTCGCGTTCGACCCGGCGCCGGTGCCCTTCGACGAGATCCCGGTGCACGAGCGCACCGAGTCCTTCACCCGGGCGCGCAACATCACCTGGCGCCCCGTCACCATCTCCACGCTGGCCACCAGCGACACCGCCTTCTCGCCCCTGTCCAAGCCCGAGGGCTCCACGGTGCAGCCGGGCGAGGTGGTGGAGATGCGGATGCAGTTCGCCGCGCGCTTCTCCGGCCCCAACGTGGGCAACCTCACCGTGGCGTACGCGTCCGACAAGGCGCGTGAGTCGCGCGTGATGCTGGATGCACGAGGCGGCCGGCCCACGCTGGCCGTGGCCCCGGTGGCGCTCGACTTCGGCGAGCTGCCGGTGGGCGGCAAGGTGGAGCAGGTCATCCGCATCACCAACGCCGGCAGCAACGGCCCCCTCACCTTCACCGGCGTGCGCGCCGAAGGCGACGCGGTGCAGTTCGCCGTGGCCACGCCCACGCGCGGCACGCAGAACTACCCGTGGAAGGCCGGCACCTGGCCCGCGCTGGAGGCCAACGGCCTCCAGATTGCCCCGGGCGACGACGCGCTGGAGTTGAAGGTCTACTTCGAGCCCAAGACGGAAGGGCCCTTCACCGCCACGCTCTACGTGCAGTCCAACGACCTGTTCACGCCCGAGCGCGCCATCACCCTCACGGGCCGCGCCCGTGCGAGCGGCCCCTGCGTGTATGAGCTGCTGCCCCAGCCGTCGCTGGAGTTCGCCAACGTGGCCCCGGGCCGCGGCGCGGTGCTGGGCTTCTACTTCCGCAACCCCGGCCGGGCCGAGTGCGCCATCAAGAACGTGCACCTGTCCAACGACGGCGGCGGCGTGTTCACCATGCCCGGCGGTCCCATCACCGGCGGCGTGGTGCTCTACGACACGGCCTTCAGTTCCATGATCTCCTTCCGGGCGCCCACCACGGGCGGTGAGTTCAACGGCGAGCTCCAGCTCACGGTGAACAACCCCGCCTTCCCCACGGTGACGCTGCCCATCCACGCCGTGTCGCAGGCGTCCTGCCTCGTCGCCACGCCGTCCTTCGTGGACTTCGGGCCCATCCGCTACGACTGCGCCGCGAAGCCCCGCAAGACGTTCATCTCCAACCGCTGCAGCGAGCCGCTCACCGTGGCGGACGCCGTCATCGGCAACGGCACGAGCAACCAGTTCTCGCTGATGACGCCCGTCACCGCGCCCGTCACGCTTGGGCCGGGCCAGGGCTTCGAGATGGAAGTGAACTACGCCCGCAACGTGCTGGGCCAGCACTTCAGCCCCATGTACCTGCGGGCGGACACGGAGCCCAACGGCTTCCTCGTCCCGCTGCTCGCGGAGACCAACCACGAGGGCATCCAGGTGGACCGCTTCACGCAGGGCACCGACAGCCAACTGGACGTGCTCTTCGTGGTCTCCAACACCACCACCATGGACACCTACCAGCAGCGCCTGAAGTCCGCGATTCCCGGCTGGCTGGAGCGCGCGAAGGAGCTGAACGTGGACGTGCGCGTGGGCGTCACCAGCACCGGCCTCGTGCAGCGCACGGGCCTGTGCGGCGGCGGCGCCAACGGCGGTGAGGCCGGTCGCCTCTTCCCGGTGGACGGCAGCCGCGCCCGCGTCGTGTCCGGCACCAGCGCCAACGCGGCCACCACCATCCAGTCCAACCTGGGCGTGGGCCTCTGCCACAACCTGGTGCAGGGCCTGGAGACGATGCGCCAGGGCCTCTCCGCCCCGCTGTCCGAACAGGCCGACGACATCCGCACCGCGCAGCCCAACGACGGCAACCTGGGCTTCACCCGCGCCGCGGCCCGCATGGCCGTGGTGGTGCTGGCGGACGAGGATGACCATTCCGGCTTCGAGCCGGACAGCTACATCCAGTTCCTCCAGACGCTGAAGGGCACGGGCATGTCCCAGCGCAGCAACCTGCACGCCCTTGTCCCCACCAGCACCGCGTGCACCACCGCCGGCCCCAACGCGGACCGCTTCGCCGCGGTGGCCAGGGGCACGGGCGGTTCGGTGGGCTCCATCTGCGAGGGCGACTACCGGGGGTTCCTGGACCCCATCATCCAGCAGGCCGGTGAGCCGCAGGCCGACTTCACCCTCACCGCCCAGCCGGACGGTACCGGGGAGCTGAGCGTGCGGGTGAACGGCCGCGTCATCCCCAGCAACCAGTGGCTGTACGACACGGGCCGCAACGCCATCATCTTCAACGAGGGCTCGGTGCCCACCCCGGGCCAGTCCGTGGAGATCCGCTACCGCAGCATCTGCGCCCCGACGCCGTAGGGGGTTCGCGAAGACTCGTGACGCAGCGCGGCCGGGCCGGTTCCCAGGGGGACTGGCCCGGTTCGCGTTTTCCGGGGTGACGGACTTTTGAGATCCGCGCGCGCGCGGCTATCGTCACGGTCGGAGTGGAAACGTTCGGCCGCTATGAATTGCTGCGCAAGCTGGCCACCGGCGGCATGGGGGCCGTCTACCTTGCCCGGCAGAAGGGGCCGGTGGGCTTCCAGAAGCTGCTGGTGGTGAAGCGGCTGTTGCCCCACCTGTCGGAGGACGACGAGTTCCTCCAGATGTTCCTGGACGAGGCGCGCATCGCGGCGCTCTTGAACCATCCGAACATCGCGCAGATCTACGAGATGGGGGATGTGGACGGGCAGTACTACATCGCCATGGAGTACGTGCACGGCGAGCCCCTGGGGTCGCTGGTGCCGCGCGCGTCGGCGCACCCGGGTGGATTCCCGCTGGGCCTGCGCTGTCGCATCATCGCGGAGGCGGCGGCGGGGCTGGACGCGGCGCACAACGCGCGCAGTCCGTCCGGCCGCAAGCTGTCGCTGATCCACCGGGACGTGTCGCCGCAGAACGTGCTGGTCGGCTTCAACGGCGGCGTGAAGCTCATCGACTTCGGCGTGGCGAAGGCGCAGGGCAAGCTGTCCCAGACGGTGGTGGGCACCATCAAGGGCAAGCACGCGTACATGTCCCCGGAGCAGGCGCGGGGCGAGCCGCTGGATGCGCGCTCGGACGTGTTCGGGCTGGGGACGGTGTTCTACGAGCTGCTCACCAACGGGCGCCTGTTCAAGCGTGAGTCGGAGATGGCCACGCTCAAGGCGGTGGTGGGCTTCAAAATCGTCCCGCCGTCGGAAGCGGTGCCGGGCATCCCCAAGTCGCTGGACGCCATCGTGTTCAAGGCGCTGGCGCGCAAGCGCGACGACCGGTTCTCCACCGCGGGTGAGTTGCAGCTCGCGCTGGAGGAGTTCCTCCAGCAGGAGAAGCTGCACGGCACCAGCGCGCACCTGGCCGCGTTCATGCGCGACGTGTACGCGGACGAGCTGGAGGAGGAGCGCTTCGCGGCCGAGCCGACGATGATCTACTTCGACCCGCGCCTGATGGCCCGGCCGGGCGCCGCGGCCCCGAAGGTGACGGGGACGCTGCCGGCCCAGGGCAAGGCGCCCGCGAAGCCGCCGCCTCCGCCAGAGCCGTCCGCCGTGAGCCAGTCGTCGACGAAGGCCGCGGCCACGCCGGAGGACTCCGGGGTGGCGCGTCCTCCAGAGCGCCCCGTGAGGACGAAGGAGAACTCCGGCCTGAGCCGTCCCGAAGCGCGGCCGGTGCGCACGAGGGAGAACACCGGCCTGAGCCACGCGGACACGCGCCCCGTGCGGGGCGATGAGGACGCGGGCCGGACGGGTGAGAAGTCGGCCGGGTCCACGCCGGAAGGGCCCGTGGCGTTCAGACCGACCGCGAAGCCCGTGCGCACGTCGGAAGGAGCCTCCGGCAGCCGGTCCGCCGCGAAGGCCGTGCGGACTTCCGAGGACGCCGACAGCCGTTCCGCCCCGAAACCCGTGCGCGCGCAGGAGGAGGCCGCCGACAGCCGTTCCGCCCCGAAGCCCGTGCGCGCGATGGAAGGTGCCGCCGACAGTCGTTCCGCGTCGAAGCCGGTGCGCGCGGCGGAGGACTCCGTCGGGGGCAAGGCGCCCGCGAAGGGAGCCCGCGCCTCCGAGGGCTCCGTCTCCAACGCCCGGCGCCCCACGCGCGGCAACGGCCCCGACTCCGACAAGTAGCAACCAGGCCCGCGTGAGCGGCGCTCCCACCAAGGAGGCCTTCTTCGCGTGACGCCGTGGTTCGCCTCCGCCCGGATTCACCGGGCGGACATCGCGCCTACAGGCTCGCCAGCGCGACGCGGTACAGCGCGCGGTAGCCCATGCGCGGGGCGACCTCGAAGCGCTCCGCGTTGAAGATGTCGCCCAGGAGCGCCTGCCCGTCCGGCGTGGACTGCAACCCCAGCAGCGCCGACTCCAGCGACGCCACCAGCGGCGCCGGCAACCCCATGGCCACGGGCACGCCGTCGTTGGGCGCCTCGTCCGTGTAGGCCAGCAATTCGAAGCGCGAACCCATCCCCTTGCCCAGCACGTCCTCCACGCCCGTGGCGAACGTCAGCCCGGTGGAGGCCGGCGGACAGAACACGCTCGTCACATCCGCCTTGCCCCCCAGCACCGCATCCAGCGCGCCCTGGTACGAGCCCGTGAACTGCTGCGACACGAACGCCCGCGACGGTTCCAGGCCCTGCGTCTTGAGGTAGGCGCTGGGCAGCAGGTAGCCCGCCACCGAATCGCGGTCCACCCACGCCGCCTTGGCACCCTTGAGCT
>NZ_RAVZ01000150.1 GCF_003611635.1 Corallococcus terminator
CCCTCGCCCCTCGCGTCCGCACGGTGGGCAGGCAGACAAGCGGCGGTTGTCCGCAAAGCGTCAGCAAGGCCGTCCCCGCGCCCACTGCTCGGGCCCCGGGCCCATGGCCACCGTGCCCGACGCCGGAAGACCGGCTGGCCTTGCGTGGGCGGCGGGTCGGGGAACAGGGGCATACCGTGACGACGAAGACGCTGCGCTTGCGGGTGGCGCGCATCACCCCCGTGGCCGAGGGCATCCGGTCCTTTGAGCTGGTTTCCAGGGACGGCCGCGCGCTGCCCGACTTCGAGGCGGGCGCCCACCTGGATGTCCAGGTGCCGACGCTCAACGGCATGCGGCAGTACTCCCTGTGCAACGACCCGGGCGAAACGCACCGCTATGTCATCGCCGTGCAGCGCGATGCGAACGGACGCGGCGGTTCACGGGCCATGCACGACCACGTCCACGTGGGCGACACGCTCACCGTGAGCGAGCCCGTCAACGACTTCCCCCTCCTCTACGCCCGCAGCTACGTGCTCATCGCGGGCGGCATCGGCATCACCCCGCTGCTGTCCATGGCCCGACTGCTGGAGCGCACCGGCGCGGAGTGGGTGCTGCACTACTGCGCTCGCGACGCGGGCAGGACCGCCTTCCGGGAGCTGTTGACCTCGCCCTCCTTCGCGGGCCGCGTGCACCTGCACCATGACGGAGGCGACCCGGCGAAGGGCCTGGACGTGCGCGCGCTGCTGTCCACGCGCGGTCCGGGCACGCGGCTGTACTGCTGCGGTCCGTCGGGCCTGATGAAGGCCGTGCGCGAGGCGGCCCTCCTGAACCGGTGGCCCTGGGAGAAGGTCCACTTCGAGGCCTTCACCGCCGAGGGCACCGCCGCCACCCACTCGACGCCAGAGGAGGACTTCGAGGTGACCCTGCGCAGCACCGGCCAGGTCCTGCGCGTTCCGGCCGGGAAGAGCGTGCTCAACGTGCTGCGCACCCATGGGGTGAAGGTGGAGAGCGACTGCGAGGCCGGCTCCTGCGGCACCTGCCTCACCCGCGTGTGCGAGGGCACCCCCGAACACCGCGACACGTTCTTCCAGACGGAGCCCGCGGGCGAGGCTCGCATGCTGGTGTGCGTCTCGCGCGCACGTTCCAAGCGGCTGGTGCTGGACCTGTAGTAGGAGCACGGGCCGGGACGCTCTCGCGTTGGAGCGCCTTGCGCCGCGTGGGCGGACTGACGTCTTCCCCGCGCGCACACGAAAGAGGCCGATGAGCGACGGGGCGTTGTTCTCCATGGAGACCATTCCCACCGAGGCCCGGTATCAGGGCCGGCTGTGGGTGGCGGATCTGCTGGACCTCACGGGTTCGATCATCGTGGGCTGGGGTGCGGTGCGCGCGGCGGAGCAGTTGTCCACCGCGGGCGCGCTGGCGCTCGCGAGTGCCGTGACGTGGTTCGTCCTGTCCGCCGTGGGCGGGCTGACGGGCCGCACCCCGGGCCGCCACTTCCTGGGCCTGAAGCTGGAGCGCGAAGGCGGACGTGCGCCGGGGCCAGGCACGGGGCTCCTGCGGGGCCTCACCGCGCCAGTGGAGTTGCTGCTCCAGGTGGTGCTGCAACAGCGGCCGCTGGACGCGCGCCTGGGGGTACACGCGGTCGCGATCGCGGGTGGAGCTCGCGGGTGGTTCAAGGCCCTGGCGCCCCAGCTCATCGGGGTGGCGCTGCTCGCGGGCGCGGTGTGGAGCATCGTCACGCCCACCCGGCAGGAGATGCTCCAGTACCTGGACCGCACGCTGACCGGTTGGCACTGCTGCCACGGCACGCGAGATGTGACGTGGCAGTGCCGCACGTCCATGTCCCGCGCGGTGCGCAACGCGAAGGGAGGCGACGCGGAGGTGGCGAGCTTCCTGCGCACGGAGTGCCCCGTGGGGGCCGCGCGACTGGGGCCCTGAGCGACACGGGCCGGGGGCTCTTCAACGGAGGGAGCGCCCGGACCTAATCGTCCAGCACGAAGTCCCCCTGGCCTTCCTTGCAGATCACGCGCACCACACGCAGGGGCACCTCGGGCGCGGTGGACTGCACATTGAAGTAAGGCTTGCCCGTCTTCACAATGTGCTTCCCGTAGGACTTGAGCGACGTCATCCCCGCCTGCTGGCGCCTGTGCAGGATGATCTTGCATTCCGTCCAGGGGATGGAGTCCTCGTTGATGATGGTGAGGGTCCGGTTGACGTTGAAGCCCAGCAGACCGTCCGTCGTCGCGGAGCCCAGCAGCCTGCGCGGTGCTGCGGGCTTCTCCTCGGGCAGCGGCTGCACGACAGGCTCGGGCATCACGGGCGTGGACGGGCGCTTGTCGAGCACCACATAGCGCGTGCCCTTCGCCGCATCCGCTTCTTCGTCCAACCGCACGGTGAACTGATCCCGATTGGGGTGGCGGACGACCTCCACACGGGCTGAGCCCAGCAGCGGGCGCTTGTTGGAGCCTCGCGCCACCGGAGCCCCCACCACCTGCAACACCGCCCCACTGTTGAGCCCAGGCCACGCATCCACCTTCACCACGCGCTGGCCTCCCGACGTTTCATCGATGGGCGCCACCTTCGTGTTCACGGCCACCAAGGACGGAGTCCGCCGCGTCGTCTTCGACGCCGACGCCACCTTCACGTCCGGACGCTTGCTGGGAACCTCCACCGGAACAGGTTCCACGCCCGCGTCCGGCACCGCGTTCTCCGCGACGACGGGCGCCACGTCGGGAGGCGGCGTCACTTCCGGAGGCGGCGTCACCACGGGAGTCGGCTCGGGCGCGGCCACCACCGGCTCCGTCGGGGTGACGGGCGTCGTCGGCGCGACGGCCGTGGACAGCGTGTTCGCGTGAATCACATACGTGGTGATGCCCACCGTGGCACCCACCAGCAGCAGCGCGGCCACGGCGATCTGCGCCAGCGGCCGGCGGCGCTCCGGCTTCTCCAATGCCTGTTCAGCGGGGGCTCCCGCCGCGGCCTGGAGATCCGACACCCGGTGCACCGCGGTGGCGCCCAGCGCGGACGCATCCAGCGCTTCATCACTCCGGGCCACGCCCCCGGAACCCCTCGTGCTCGGAGCCGGAACCGCCCCACCGGAGACGAACGTCCCCGAGGGCCCTCGCGTCAGCTCCGGTTCGATGCGCCCGGTGTCCCGCCGCACGGCCGCATCGCCGGACGTCCTCACCGCCGTGGCCTGGAAGGCCGCGCCCGACTCCGGACCTGCCCCAGGCTCGCCATACATGCCGGTGCCGGAACCGGAAGCCGAACGCGCGACGGGCGGCGGCGTGCGGCGCTCCCCCGCGACGTTGGACGCCAGCTTGCGCTGCTCCGCGAAGGCCTCCGGGCACAGGGCGCGCACGAACTCGCCCACCTCCTCCGCCCCCATCGCCGCCCCGGTGCGCAAGAGCTCCGCGTTGAGCGCGCGACCGAAGTCGTCCGCCCGCAGGTAGCGCTCCGCCGGCACCGGCGCGAGCGCCCGGCGCAACACCCCTTCCAGCGACGGGTCCACGTCCGGCCGGAGGTCCGCCAGCGGCGGCACCACCGGATTCGACATGGCCGCCATCATCTCCCCGACGGTCCCGTGGGGAACCAGCCCACGCCCCGCCAGCATCTCCCACACCACCACCGCGCAGGAGTAGATGTCGCTGCGGTGGTCCAGGGGCTCGGCGCGCACCTGCTCCGGGGACATGTAGCCCAGCTTCCCCATCACCGTGGCCGGCAGCGTGTACTTGCTGCGCGCGGTGGACTTCGCGAGGCCGAAGTCGATGACCTTCACCTCGCCCTCGTACGACACCATCACGTTGTGCGGGGACACGTCCCGGTGGACGATGCCCAGGGGGTCTCCCTCCGGGCCCGTCTTGCGGTGCGCGTACCCCAGGCCTTCCGCCATGCGCTGGCCAATGTAGAGCGCCACCGGCGCCGGCACCGACCGCCCCTGCACCCGCGCCTGCTCCAGCAGGTACCCCAGGTCCACACCCGCCACGTACTCCAGGGCCATGTAGTAGGTGCCGTCCGCCTCGCCCATGTCGTACACCTGGGCGATGGAGGAGTGCACCAGGTGCACCAGCACCTTGGCCTCGTGGTGGAACCGGTCCAGGAACTGCCGGTCCTTCACCAGCGCCGGCAGGATCGTTTTCACGATGCAGGGCTTCTCGAAGCCCGCCGCCCCGGTCAGCTTCGCCAGGTACACCTCTCCCATGCCGCCCTGGCCCAGGAGATGGACGAGCTCGTAGCGCCCGAAAAACCGAGGGGACTCTGGGGGTGCGGTGCTCATGGCGTCGATGTGGGAGCGCAGCACGGACTCCCCCATGGAATCAAGCCGCGCGCCCCGCTTCGCCCCTTCTTCTCAAACCCCAGACACCGCGCGCCAGCAAAAGAGAAAGTCCCGGAGCAAACGGAAAACCCGACGGCGTGTTCCTCCTGACAACAGGCGGGGTGTGAACCCGAGCACGTCCGGGGCCCCGTGCCCCCCGGAACGTTGCGACTCCTTCCCCAGATGCGTTCCCTGAAGTGCGGACCGCCTCCTTCCTCCGGGAGGGTGGCGGGCACCCGCTGGCCCCCCGGCCGGTGGGAGGCCTCTTGCGAGGTCGTCGTCCTGGAAGGAGTCGCGTCATGAAGCGATGGGGATTCGTCGGGTTGCTGGCGCTGATGGCATGTGGGCCGGAGTCGCCCACGCAGGGTCTGGCGCGGGGGCAGACCTGCCCGGGTGTCGTCGTCGGAGAGGCAACGAGCCGCCAGGGCCTGGACGCGCCGCTGCCCTCCCGGGGGCAGAGCGACGGACGCATGCCGGTCATCATCCGCTTCCACCGGGGCAGCCAGACGCGGGCCTCGCACGTCTCCTCGGCCGGCGCCACCCTGACGCGAGGCACGGGCGCGAAGGTGAGCGCCGTCTTCCGCAACATCCCCGCGGTGGCCGCGCGCGTGACGCCCCTGGAGCGGCTGCTGCTGGAAAAGAGCGAGCTGGTGGAGAGCATCGAGGAGGATCAACGCTGGTCCTCGCAGGGCCTGCCGCCCGCGCTGACGCTCCCCGTGAGGGCGTCCGCGTTGGGCGCCTCGCCGTCCAACGAGTACTCCGAAGGGCTGCGCCTGGTGCAGGCACCGGAGGTGTGGGACGCGGACGGAGACGGCGTGCTGGACCCGGGCGCCCCCACCGGCGAGGGCGTGCGGGTGTGCGTCATCGACAGCGGACTGGACCTGGACCATCCGGAGTTCCAGGGCGCCGTGGTGGGCAGCCACGACTTCCTGGAGGACGACGACGACGCGACCGACAAGAGCAACCAGGGCGAGTGGGGCCAGGGCCACGGCACGCACGTGGCGGGCATCATCGGCGCCCGGCTGGGACAGGGCGGCGTCGCGGGCCCGGGGCCAGGCACCGGCGGCATGGTGGGCGTGGCCCCCGGCGCGTCGCTGCTCATCGCGCGCGTGTTGGATCCGCAGGGCTACACGCAGATGAGCTACGTGTTCTCCGCGCTGGAGTGGTGCGAATCCCAGGGCGCGCGCATCGTGTCGCTGTCGCTGGGTGGGGGCACGCCCACGCGCAACTCCGTGGAGGTGTTCAAGGCGGTGCTGGACCACGGGCTGCTGGTGGTGGCGGCCGCGGGCAACCAGGGCGGCCCGGTGATGTACCCGGCGTCGGACCCTTCCGTGCTCGCGGTGGGCGCGGTGGATGCGGACGAGCGGCGCGCGAGCTTCTCCAGCATGGGCAGCGCCCTGGGGCTGATGGCGCCCGGCGTGGACGTGCTGTCCACCTTCCCCCGGGGCCTGGGCACCTTCGCGGAGATGTCCGTGAACGACATGATCCCCATGTCGCGCTCGCTGCTGTATTCACCCACGGGCAACACGCTGGGACGGCTGGTGGACTGCGGCCTGGGGGATTCCCTGGACTCGTGCGAGGGCGCCACCTGTGACGGTTTCGTGGCCTACGTGCACCCGGGCGCGGTGCCCGTCGACCAGGCCATGTCCAACGTGATGATGCAGGGTGCGCATGCGGTCATCTTCGGCAACGAGGACGCCCCCGCGGGCGGCGCGGCGGCCATCCTCTCCCTGCCCCGCCGCGGACGCTGGGCGCCCGCCGTCAGCGTCAACCAGGCCACCGGCACCATGCTGCGCCAGCGCCTGGGCACCTTCGCGCGGCTGAGCCTGGTCCCGGTGGACTACGCCTACCTGTCCGGCACCTCCATGTCCGCGCCCTTCGTGAGCGGCGTGGCGGCACTTCTCTGGAGCGCCCATCCCACGCTCACGCCCCAGCAGGTGCGCGAAGCGCTGGAAGCCTCCGCGCGCGACCTGGGCACACCCGGCAAAGACCCCGTGTTCGGTCACGGACTGGTGCGCGCACGTGACGCTTTGCAGCGTGTCCCGTGATGCCGGTTTCTCATTCCCTGGGACTCAAGCGGACAGTGTTGATCAACGGAAATCCACTCCAGGAATGCAATCGCGAATGCACCTCCGCGTGGAATGAAGGCGCGGCGCGATTGTACGAGGCGCGCGCGAATGGCGTGTCTGGAAGACAGCCAGTCAGCGCGAAAACCCTTTCATTCTTGAATTGAGGATCTCCATGTTGCGAATTGCTGTTGCCGCCATCGTCCTTGCCGTGACCGGTTGCGCCTCGTCGTCGAGCGGCGTGGCGGCTGGAGGGCGCGGGGGCAACGCCACGGTCACTGGCAGCATCACGTACCCGGAGAGCGGGCTGCAGGGAAGCCCGTGCTCGTCGGTGAGCGTGAAGGTGACCGAGGGAAACTCCGCCGCGCTGGGTTCCGGCGAGGTGAAGCAGAGCCGCAAGAACACCTGCAGCTACACCGTGGGAAACCTGCCGGACGGCGCGGAGCTGAAGGTGGAGCTGGTGGTGGACGCGGGCCTGAAGTGCGCCAGCGGCGCGGCCCCCACGGCCAGCCCGGAGCCCACGACGGTGAACATCGGCCGCTTCGGCGCGAAGGTCATCAGCTACAAGCTCGCCTGCGGGTAGCCTCCGGGCACCGGAAGGCCGGAGCATGAAGAACGGGGATGCGCCAGGGCGGGGCATCCCCGGTTTCGCGAGAATGGCAGGAGAGCCTGCGAGTAGGTTCTTCCAGGGACCATTGATTGCCGAACACAAGGGCGCGAAGCTCTTGCGGCCCATGTCCCTGTTCCGTCTGCGTACCGCCGTGCTCGCCCTGACCCTCCTGGGGACGGGTTGTGAATCCGAAGTCCCCTTTCCCACCGAGGACGAACTCGACCAGTTGAGCACGCTGCACACGCCGAGCTTGAAGCCGGAGGTGGACCTCACGAACAAGTGGGGGGACAACGCTTCCGCGGCGGCGCTGGGCCACCGGCTGTTCGAGGACGAAGGACTGTCGCGCTGCGGGACGGTGTCCTGCCGAAGCTGCCACACCGGGGACAGCTACACGGTGGAGACGGCCACGGCGGAGGGCTGCGGGGGCCAGCGCACGGAGCGCAATCCGCCCAGCCTGCTCAACGCGGGCTACAACCGCTGGTTCATGTGGGATGGCCGGGCGGACCGGCTCTGGTCGCAGGCGGTGCTGCCGCTGACGAACCCGGTGGAGATGGACTCGGACGCCAACGTGGTGCGCGCGCGGCTGGTGGCGGACCCGGCGTACGTGTCGGCGTACACGCAGTTGTTCGGCACGGCGCCCGGGGACGAATCGGACGGGGACCGGCTGATGGCCAACGTGGGCAAGGTGCTGGCGGCATACCAGCGCACGCTCAACCGGACGGCTTCGCCCTTCGACGAGGACGTGCGGCGCTTCCTTGCGGCGGTGGAGGCGGGCACGCAGGAGCAGGACCCGGCGTACCTGGGCCTGAAGACCTTCGTGCGCAAGGGCCAGTGCGTGGTGTGCCACAAGGGCCGGATGCTGTCGGACGACAAGTTCCACAACCTGGGCCTGACGGACACGGGCGCCGGCAAGCGCGGTCAGGCGGACGTGGTGGATTCGCTCCTGTCCTGGAAGTTCAACGCCGCGGGCCTCTTCAGCGACGCGCCCACGGGCCTGGACGCGGCGCGGCTGCCCACGCTGCGCGCGCAGGCACAGAGCAAGCCGGACGAAGTGGTGGGCGCCTTCCGCACGCCGACGCTGCGCAACGTGGCGCTGAGCGCGCCGTACATGCACACCGGCGCGGAGAAGACGCTGGAGGACGTCGTCGACTTCTACAACGAGGGCGGCGACCCGGCCGGCACGTTCCCCGGCGTGCGGACGGTGACCATCGTCAAGCTGGACCTGAGCGACGAGGAGAAGCAGGCGCTGGTGACGCTGCTCAAGTCCATGACGGGCGCGGTGCGCTGAGTTCAGCGCACCAGGTGGAAGGTCGTCTGACGCTGGAAGGCCCAGTGCACGGCGCCTTCCGCGTCCAGCACCACGTCCTCCTCCTGGGCGGAGCGCACGGGCTGGCCGTTCCACTCCGGGACGGGGCTGGTGGCCTGCAGCTCGATGGAGAACCAGGTGGACGGAATCACGCGGTGCTCGCCATTGCCGGGCACGCCCTCCTGCCGGTCCCACATGCCAATCATCGGGCCGGCGCCATGCCCGTGCAGGCCAATGGGGTGTGAATACACGGTGCCGTCGATTCCCTCCGCCTTCATGCGCGCGAGCGAGGCGCGCAGCACCTCGTTGCCGGTGCGGCCCGGCTTGAGCTCCCCGGTGACGATGTCCTGGAGCCGGTTGGACGCCTTGAGCGCGGCCTTGAGGCCTTCGGGGACGTCCTTCTCGCCTTCGCGCAGCACGTAGCCCATGTGCTGGGTGTCGGTGTTGAGGCGCAGCGCGGTGATGCCGTAGTCGCAGTGGAGCACGTCGCCGCGCTGGATGACGGGGCTGTCGCCCAGTTGCTCCTCGGTGGCGCCCTTGCGCTGCACGTCCACGTCGGGCTGGAACCAGGTGTCCAGGCCCTGGTCGGCCAGGCGCTGGCGCATCCACCACTCCACGTCCTTCGTGGTGGTGACACCGGGGGTGATGACGGCGTTGGAGAAGGCGGTCTGGATGATGTTCCAGGCGTGCTTCGTGAGGTCCTCGTAGAAGCGGACCTCGTCGGCGCTCCGCCAGCCGAGCACGTCCAGGGGCAGGCCGCCCGCGGGCTTGAAGCGCTTCACCCAGGCGGGGCCCAGGGCCTGGGCCATGCCTTCGTATTCGCCGTGGGTGAGGCCGTCGGCGAAGGCGATGGCGGGGGACACGTCGATGGCGATGGACTGGGGCTTGCGCTCCTCCACCACCTGCTTGAGCAGGGGCCACTGTTCGGGGCCCAGGAGTTCGGCGGGGCGCTGGGCGCCGCCCCGGTCCACGAGCTGCGGCGCGCGCCGGGCCTCGTAGAGACCGCCCTGCGTGCTGCCGCCCAGGGCCAGCCGCTCCACGCCCTTGTCACCGCCCCGGTCGAAGAAGACGTAGATGGTGCGGCGGCGGGCGGCGAAGGTGGTGGGGGCCACGAGCGCCTTGAAGACGGGGTCTTCGTTGTACTCGCGCATGGGGACGATCCACATCTGCACGCCGTGCTTGCGCATGAGCTGGGGCAGCGCGGTCTCCAGGCGTTCACGAAGCCAGGCCTGCTGGCGGTCCGCCTGTTCGCGCAGCGTGCCGAAGGGGCGCTCCGGCGTGGCGGGCGCGGGCGCGGCGGCGACAGCGGGCGCGGCGGCGACAGCGGGGGCCGGGGCTTCGGTCTTCGCGGTCGGGACGGGCGCGGTGGCGCAGGCGGTGGAACAGACGAGCGGGACGACGAGCAGGTGTTTCCAGGAGCGCATGGGCGCGCAGTCTGTCACGCACGTCCGCGAGGTGCGAAGAAAGACAGACGCCCTCCGGGTCCCGGGTTGCCGGTCAGCCGTGAAAACCAGACACGCTGTGCTGGCTTCACGTTGAATCCGTGGAGCGTCTGCCCAAAACCCGGGCCTACTCTTCTGGCGAGACCTGGGCCACGACCGGGGCCGGGACGTACTCCTCGCTCGTGGCCAGCGTGCCCAGTTCGTTCACGCCGCCCACCACCAGCACCGTGCCCCGGCGCAGCCACAGCGCGCCCGCTTCGCCTCGCGGCTCATGCAGCGTGGGGGCCTGCGTCCACGTGCCGCGCACCGGGTCGAACCGCTCCGCAGACGCGAGCGTGCCGCGCGTGGAGTGCTCGCCTCCTACCACCAGCACCGCGCCCTCCCCCGTCACCAGCGCCGCGTGGTGTTCACGCGGCACCGAGGGCGACTCCACCAACTCCCACGCGTTGCGCTCCGGCACGTACACCTCCGCCGTCTGCGCCGCGCGCGACGTGGTGCCGCCCACCACCAGCACGCGCCCATCCGGCAGCAGCGTCACCGTGTGCCCCAGCCGGTGCGTGCCCGCCGCGCCTCCCACCGCGCCCGCCTTCTCCCAGTGGCCCGTCACCGGGTCGTACAGTTCCGCTTGAAGCCCGCTCACGAAGAGCACCCGGCCCGACCGCAGCACCGCCGCCGTCCCCTCGCCTCCTCGCACGAAGCCCGGCGCCTCCGCCGGCCGCCACATCCCCGTCACCGGGTCGAACAGCTCCGCCGAACGCACCGGCCGCAGATCCACGTCCGTGCCGCCCGCCACCAGCACCTGCCCGTCCGGCAACAACACCGCCGTCGGGTCGTTGCGCGCCTCGCTCATGGGCGCCACCGCCGTCCACGTCCCCAGGTCCGGCGCGTACACCTCCGCGCTCGCCAGCGCGCCCATCGCCAGCCCGTTGGAGCCGCCCACCGCCAGCACCCGTCCGTCCGGAAGCCGCACCGCCGCGTGGTTGCGCCGCGCCGTGCGCAGCGCCCCCGTGGGCCGCCACCGTCCGGTGTCCGGATCGAAGACCTCGCTGGAACCCAGCGTGCGGTGCCCGTCGTGGCCCCCCGCCGCCAGCACCCGCCCATCCTCCAACGCCACGTAGGGCAGCAGCCGGCGCGGCGTGGACAACACGCCCGGCACCGGCGACTCCACGGCGCCCGCATCCGCTCGCGGCGCGGGCCCGCACGAGAACATCACTCCCAACCACAGCACCGTGACGCAAGATGTCGAAAGCCGTCGCATGACCCCACCGGGACGTCTGACCGAGGGGGTGTGTCTATCGCGCCGGTCTGACATTCCATGGCCGTGCGCCCCAATGATTCCGGGCTCTTGCCCTGCCCTCCGGGGTTGGAAACACCCCGTGCGTCCAGGCGTCCGGGAGCCGCTTCGACCTCAGTGCCGCATGGGACCCACGGGGTCGTTCGCGGGCTCCGCGTCCATCCCCTCGCTGTGCCGGGGCGGCAGGGCCCCACCGTCGTCATCCTCTTCCAGCGTGAGCTGCGGATGGTCCGCCGGCTTGAGCAGGATTTCGTCCTCGCGCACGGCGTCCACGTCGCTGAACTCAATGAGGTAGTCGCGCCGGGGAATGGGAACCAGGCCCTGCTCCAACTCGAAGTGCGTGTCGCCCACGCCCGCCACCCTGCCCAGCTTCTGTCCGTCAGCGGCTAGCACCGCCATGCCCTCTCGCACGTCGCCTGCGTGAATCATCGTGTCGCTCCTCGCGCATGGGGTCCTCACCAAGAGTGGGGTCGCTCCCGCCGCCGTGCGCGGTGCGGCAGGCAGCCCGGGGAGCCCCCGGGCAACCTTCCTCCATGGCAGGGGAACGGCCCGCTCATGCCCGGGCGCGGTGCCCAACGTTCACGAGAAGGAGGTCGCCCCCCATGCTGCTGGAACTGTCGAACGACGAATCACGCGTGCTGAAGGAAACCCTGGATGCGGCCCTGGGCACGCTCCGGGAGGAGCGCACGCGGACGGAAGCACGCGAGCTCCAGGACGCCCTGGGCCGGCGGTATGCCCTGCTCCAGTCCCTCCAGCGCCGCCTGGAACCCCTGGTGGACAGCGAGGAGATCTACGCCTGACCGGTCGCCCCAATCCCTCTCGCCCCCTTGACTTTGCGCCGAGCACCTCAACTGAGTAGTCTTTGACTTGAACACCGTAGAACCCAACTCATCCAAGCTTCACCCACGTTGGTCCGTGGCGCCCCCCGGGCGGAGGATGGGTTGGCCGTTGAATCCGGCAAGACCATCGAAGTGACGCCGGCAACCTCCACAGTGGAGCTGCCATCATGATGCTGTCCTCGAAGTCGTCCCAGAACCCCCAGAAGACTCGCACGAAGGCGGAGATCGACAACCGCGCGACGCAGTTGGATCCGCGGCAGGACGCGTACTGGAAGTCCCGTGGCATGACGGAGCGGCCGGTGGATGACTCGAAGCCCGAGCCCCCCGAGCCCTCGCAGCCGCTGTCGTCGAAGTAGCGACCTGCGTCCGAATGATCGTGGCACGGCTTCGCGCCCGTTCGCGAAGCCGTGCCGTCGTCCACGAAAACTCCATTTCCAGAGGCGCCCTGGCCCACGCCTGGGTGCCAAGGCCCTTTGAGCATGCGAATCCTTCAAGTCATCCATGGCTATCCCATGCGCTTCAACGCAGGGTCGGAGGTCTATACCCAGACACTCGCGCAGGGATTGGCGAACCGGCACGAGGTCCGGGTCTTCACGCGCCGCGAGGATCCCTTCATCCCGGACTACGACCTGACGCGTGAACACGATCCGGACGATCCCCGCATCACCCTGCATCTGGTCAACCTGCCCAACAGCCGGGACCGCTACCGGCACGAGGGCGTGGACCAACGCTTCGCGGAGGTCCTGGACGAATTCCGCCCGCAGGTCATCCACGTCGGCCACCTGAACCACCTGTCCACTTCCCTGCTGGAGGTAGGGGCCGCCCGTGGCATTCCCATCGTCTTCACCCTGCACGACTACTGGCTCATGTGTCCCCGGGGCCAGTTCATGCAGATGCACTCCGCGCCTTCAGAAAGCCCCTGGGCGGCCTGCTCGGGGCAGGAAGACCGCAAGTGCGCCGAGCACTGCTACGCGCGCTACTTCTCCGGAGCCCCCGACGCGCGGGCGGGGGACATCGCCTACTGGAGCCAATGGGTCCATGACCGGATGGACCACGTGCGGGAGATGATGAAGCACGTGGACGTCTTCATCGCGCCCTCGCGCTACCTGCTGGAGCGGTTCCAGAAGGACTTCGCGCTTCCCCCCGCGAAGTCGGTGTTCCTGGACTACGGCTTCGACCTGGAGCGCCTCCGTCACCGGCGGCGGACCGCCGAACCCGACCTCGTCTTCGGCTACATCGGCACGCACATCCCGGCCAAGGGCATCCACCATCTGCTCCAGGCCTTCGGGCAGGTGAAGGGTCAGCCACGGCTGCGCATCTGGGGACGGCCTCGCGGTGAGCACACTGAAACCCTCAAGGCCCTGGCACGCGCGCTTCCGGGAGACGCCAGCACGCGCGTGGAGTGGCTTGCCGAGTACCGCAACGCCGACATCGTGCGGGACGTGTTCAACCACGTGGACGCCATCGTCGTCCCCTCTATCTGGGTGGAGAACTCGCCCCTGGTCATCCACGAGGCACTCCAGGCCCGGGTGCCCGTCATCACCGCGGACGCCGGGGGCATGCGCGAATACGTCCGGGATGGGGAGAACGGCCTGCTCTTCGCTCATCGCGATCCCCAGGCGCTCGCCCAGGCCCTGCAACGGATGGTCGACGCACCGGAACTGGCCACCCGCCTGGGCGCCCGGGGCCACCTCTTCGGAGAAGCAGGAGACGTGCAGGGCCTGGAGGCGCATGTCGAGGCCGTGGAGGCCCTGTATGCACGCGCCATCCGGGAGCGCCGTGTCAGCCGTCCGCCCACCCGTCCAGGGCCGTGGCGCATCACCTTCGACACCAATCCCGACGACTGCAACCTGCACTGCATCATGTGCGAGGACCACTCGCCCCACAGCGACACCCAGCGTCTGCGGAAGGAAGCAGGCCTGGGCAAGCGCCGCATGCCGCTGGAGTTGCTGCGCCGGGTGATGGCGGACAGCGAGGGCACCCCGCTGCGGGAAGTCATCCCGTCCACCATGGGAGAGCCGCTGCTCTATCCCCACTTCGACGACATCATCGACCTGTGCATGGCGCACGGGGTGTGGCTGAACCTCACCACCAACGGGACGTTTCCCCGACGCGGAGCTCGGGGCTGGGCCCGGCGGCTGGTCCCCATCACCTCCGACGTGAAGGTGTCGTGGAATGGCGCCACGAAGCGGACACATGAGGCGGTGATGCCAGGCACCCGGTGGGAGCGCGTCCTGGAAAACCTCCGCCAGTTCCTGGACGAGCGCGACGCGCACGCCCTCCAGGGCGGCCATCGCTGCCGGGTGACGCTCCAGCTCACGTTCCTGGAGACGAACGTGGGCGAGTTGGCGGACATCGTCCGGCTGGCGGCGGGACTGGGCGTCGACCGCGTGAAGGGCCATCACCTGTGGGCCCATTTCGCCGCCATCCAACCCCTGTCCATGCGACGCAGCGCGGAGTCCCTCCATCGGTGGAACGACGCCGTCCGGGAGGCCCACGCGGTCGCGGAGAGCTGCCGGCGCCCTGACGGGAGCAAGGTGCTGCTGGAGAACATCCTTCCCCTGGGCGTGGAGGCCGTCACGGACCTGGCACCGGGCGCGCGCTGTCCCTTCCTGGGCAGGGAGGCCTGGGTCAGCGCCGTGGGCCGCTTCGATCCGTGCTGCGCACCCGACAAGGAGCGGCGGACGCTGGGCAACCTGGGCGACCTGAACGCGGTCGGCATCCAGGAGGTGTGGACCGGCGCGGCCTATCAACGGCTGCTGGCCAGCTACCAGGACCATCCCCTGTGCCGAGGCTGCAACATGCGCCAGCCAGCGAAAGAGGCTCCATGAGTCCCTGGTCCCGTACGCGTGTCGCTCCCGACCGGACCCATCACCTGCTGGACGGAGTGCCGCTCTACACTCCGCGCTTCACCGAGGTGCTCTCCTTCCACGAGCCCGGGCTCGCGGCGGCGCGGGACGACTCGGGCGCGTTCCACATCGACGCGCGGGGAGACGCGCTGTCTTCCCGCCGCTTCCAGCGGACATTCGGCTTCTACGAAGGGCTCGCGACGGTCATGACGCCGGAGGGCGCGTTCCACTTGCGCATAGACGGGCTGGACCTCACGCCACGGCGCTACGCGTGGTGCGGCAACTTCCAGGACGGACGCTGCCCCGTGCGGGACGAGGACGGCCGGTACTTCCACCTCGATCCTTCGGGGACGCCCGTCTATGCCGAGCGGTACGCATACGCGGGGGACTTCCGGGAGGGCTTCGCGGTGGTCCAGGAAGCCTCCGGGCTCCACCTGCACATCGACCGGCGGGGACGCGCGTTGAATGCGCGGCGCTTCCTCGACCTGGATGTCTTCCACAAGGGCTTCGCCCGGGCCCGGGACGCACGCGGCTGGCACCATGTCGATGCGACCGGGGCGCCCCTGTATCCCCAGCGCTTCGCCGCCGTGGAGCCCTTCTACAATGGACAGGCGCGCGTGGAGGCCCAGGAAGGCGCGCTGCGAATCATCGACGAGCGGGGCGTGACCGTGCGCGACCTGCGTGCGCACGCACCGGAGCAGCCGGCATGAGGACCGCGCTTCGCCCAACACCGGCGCTGGAGGTACTGCACGAGGACGCCGTGGTCATGTTTGCCCAGGAGGTGCTCGGGCCCGTGCTCAACGTCCCCTTCCCAGGTCGGCTCTTCCTGGCGGGGGGCGCCTTCAAGTCGCTGATCCATGGCCGTCCTCCGCATGACCTCGACCTGTGGCCCGCGACACCGCTGGACCGGGAGGCCCTCTGCGTCCACCTCCGGGCCCGCGGGGCCTGCCCCAGGGACGACAACCCACCCTTCCAGACCTCCTTCCAACTGGCAGGACACCGCGTCGAGGTGGCCTACGACTGCACGCCCAAGAGCCTGGAGGAGCGCCTGTCCCGGTTCGACCTGGGACTGTCCGCCGTGGGCGTGGAATACGCGGCGGGCCGATGGCGCGGCTTCGTGCATCCCCTGGCGAGGGAGTCCCTCCAAAGCCGGGAGGTGCTGCTGCTGCGCCCGTTGGCCAACTGGAAGTACCTGCTGGCTACGCTCGAAAGGATGCGGCGCTATGGCGAAGAGCTGGGGTACTCCGTCCCGGCTCCGGAAGAACAATGCCTCTGGGACCTGTTCGACGCGCAGCCCCGTGCATCCCAAGAGGCGCTGATGGCACGCCACGCACGGGTCGCACGCGACGGTGGGACGGTTCTCGCGGAAGCCCGCGCGAGGCTTCGCCCTTGAGCCATGGGGAAACTCACCGCGCCACCGCGAGCCCCGTCTTCCCGTCGAACCTGCGCAGGTAGCGCGCATCGTGGCGCAGCCACACGGTGTCTCCGCTCGCGGCGCGGAAGTCTCCGGGCGCCCGCGCCACCAGCCGCTCGCCGCCCGTCTCCACCGTCACCCAGACCTCCGCGCCCATGGGCTCCACCAGGTACACGCGCGCCTCGCGCGCATCCGCGGGACGCTCCCCCTGGCCCACCTGGAGGTGCTCCGGCCGCAGGCCCAACACCGCGTCCTCCGGTGGCAGCCCCAGCGTGTCCGGCTTCACCAGGTTGATGCGCGGCGAGCCGAAGAAGCCCGCCACGAACAGGTTCGCCGGGGCGTCGTACAGCTCGCGCGGCGGGGCCACCTGCTGCACCTCGCCCTGGCTCATCACCACCACGCGGTCCGACAGCGTCATCGCCTCCGCCTGGTCGTGCGTGACGTAGATGAACGTGGCCTGGAGCTGCTCGTGCAGCTTCTTGATCTCCCCGCGCATCTGCGTGCGCAGCGCCGCGTCCAGGTTGGACAGGGGTTCGTCGAACAGGAACACCTTGGGCCTGCGCACCAGCGCGCGCCCCAGCGCCACCCGCTGCCGCTGTCCGCCCGACAGCTCCTTCGGCCGGCGCGCCAGCAGCGCCTCCAGCCCCAGCACCCCGGACACCTCGCGCACCCGCGCGTCGATGTCCCTCGCCCCCATTCCCGCCACCTTCAGCGGGAACGCCAGGTTCCCCGCCACGTCCAGGTGCGGGTAGAGCGCGTAGCTCTGGAACACCATCGCGATGTCGCGCTCGCGCGGGGACAGGTCGTTCACCACCTGCCCGTCGATGCGCAGCGTGCCGGCCGACAACTCCTCCAGCCCCGCGATGAGGTTCAACGTCGTGGACTTGCCGCACCCGGACGGGCCGACGAGCGACACGAACTCGCCATCCGCGATGTCCAGCGTCACGCCCTTCACCGCCGCCACCCCGCCCCGGTACACCTTGCGCACATCCTGCAGGGACACCGTCGCCACCCGCGCCACCTCCACCTGGAAGAAGGACCGGCGCGCCATCCTCACGCGCGGTTCGAGAAGGCGGCCAGCATCGCCGCTCCCGCGCGGACGACAAGCCCGTCTCCACGGGCACGTACACCCGAGGACATCCGGGCGCCCGTCAGCGCTCCACCGTCACGCCCTTCCAGAAGGCCACATGGTCCCGGATGTTGGCCGCGGCGGTCTTCGGCGCCGGGTAGAACCAGGCGGCGTCGGCGTTCGTCTTCCCGTCCACCTCCACGGAGTAGTAGCTGGCCTCGCCCTTCCAGGGGCACTGCGTGTGGGTCGCGCTGGGCTTGAAGTGTTCCCGGTTCAGGCTGTCGGGCGGGAAGTAGACATTGCCCTCCACCTCTTCGAAGCGGTCACTCTTCGCGAGCACGGCGCCATTCCATTTCGCGACTGGCATTGAACACCCCTCCTGCGGTCTGACGGTTCTTCGGTAACCGCGCTTCAGCCAGTGTGCGCGGCGTTCGTGGAGGCGTGCTCGGTGAGGAAGGGAGCGAGTTCAGCATTCACCAGCGCCGGCTCCTCCACCGTGGACGAGTGCCCGCCGCGCGACAGGCGCACCAGCTTCGAGCCCGGGATGAGGGAATGGATGCGCTCCGCCTTCGCGGGCACCGTGGCGCGGTCCTCCTCGCCCACGATGACCAGCGTGGGCGTGCGGATGCGCGGCAGCTCCTCCGGGACGCCCTTGCGCTTGATGACGCCGTTGACGGCGCGCCAGATGTCGCGACGGTTCTGGCGCAGGCGCGCACGCCACAGCGCCCGCTCCGCCTCGCGGCCCGGGTCGGTGAGGAACGACGTGCCGAACATGATGCGCATCACCGGCCCCGTCACGGGCCCCAGGCCCAGGTAGCGGGCCACCAGGTTGAGCGCGGTGTAGCGGGGAATATTCGCGGTGGGCTCGGGGTCGGTGGAGGTCTCCAGCAGCACCAGCGAGCGCACCAGGTCCGGCCGACGCGCGGCCAGCCGCAGGCCCACGAAGCCGCCCATGGACAGGCCCACGAAGTGGACGGGCCCCACGCCCAGCGACTCGATGAGCGCCACCGCGTCCGCGTACACCGTCTCCATGTCGATGACGGCGTCGGACGGCACCTCGCTCTGGCCCTGTCCCCGGTGGTCATAGGAGATGCAACGGAAGCGGCCGCGCAGCGCCTCCACCTGCGGGTCGAACAGGCGCGTGCTCCACAAGAGGCCATGGCTGAAGACGATGACGTCTCCCGTGCCGCCGGTGTCCTCGTAGTACAGCCGGGTTCCATTCACGGACCGCATGGGCATGGGACGAGCTCCTGTCGGGTGAAGGTGACGGCGGCCGCCACCCTAGTCCAGGGCTCGCCGGGACCGCAGCACTCCCTGGGAGGGCGGTGTCCACTGGAAGAGACAGGCTACCCGGGCTCGCTCGGAGCGCCGCTTGTGCCGCCCGGCCGTCCGGAGGAGCATGGATGGCACCTCCGGATGCGCACTTCTCGCCCTGTCCTCGTCGCCCTCGCGGTGGTCGCCGTCCTCGCCGTGGGCCTGTTCTTCGCCCTGCGCCCGGCCGCGACCTCCGCGCCTTCGGTTCCCGTCACCCGGGCCGCCACGCCGCCCTCCGTGCTGGACGCGGGGAGCCCCGCCGCTCCCGTGCCGGTGAAGACGGCGGCCGCCCCCGCGAAGCCGCCGAACCACTTCGTGGGCTCCGAGGTGTGCGCGGACTGCCACGAGGAGCAGCACACCGGCTGGAAGCACGACTGGCATGCCCGGGCGCTGTCACCGGCGACGAAGCAGTACGCGGTGGGCACGTTCACGGGCGCGGGCACGCACTTCAAGGGCGAGTCCAGCGAGGCGTGGATGCGCCGCGACGGAGGCAAGTACCTGATGCGCACCCGGGGCGCGGACGGGAACCTGGGCGAGTGGCCGGTGCAGTGGCTGGTGGGCGGCAAGCGGATGCAGGACCCCATCACGCTGCTGCCAGACGGACGCTGGCAGGTGTTGCCGGTGTACTTCCACGTGACGGGCAAGGGCGAGTGGGTGGACTACTCGGAGAAGAAGCAGGGCCCGCTCGCGCCAGACCATCCGTTCTTCTGGGCGAACTTCCGTCGCAGCGCGCAGCACGCGTGTCTGGACTGCCACGTGACGGGATTGGACGCGCGCTACGACCGCGCGAACCACCAGTGGACGACGACGTTCGCGGACGCGGGCGTCGCGTGCGAGTCCTGCCACGGACAGGGCGGAAGGCACGCGGAGTCGCAGGAAGCGGCGGACATCGTCCAGCCGGCGAAGCTGGGCGCGGCGGAAGGCTTCGCGGTGTGCGCGCAGTGCCACGGGCCCCGGCGCACGCTGTTCCCGATGCTGGACGCGGCGCACCGCTACCAGCCCGGCCAGCGCTACGAGGCGAACTACCAGCCCATGGTGCTGCTGGTGGGCAACGAGCGCTCCGGCGACTTCTTCAGCGACGGGCGGCCCAGCACCTCCAGCTTCGAATACCAGGCGCTCATCCAGTCCAAGTGCCACACCCAGGGCGGGGCCACGTGCCTGACGTGCCACACGGCGCCGCATGATCCGCACGCGCCCAATGAGGTGAAGCCGCTGACGAAGGCGGTGGCGGCGCGCACGTCCGCGAACGCGGCGACGTGCCAGGGCTGTCACGCGGAGGTGGTGGCGCAGGGGGACAAGCACACGCACCACAAGGCCGCGGCGGCGCAGGACTGCATCGCGTGTCACATGCCGCCGGTGGTGTCGGGCGTGTTGGATCACTTCGCGGACCACACGCTGGACGTGCCGGTGCCACAGAACTCGGCACGCCACGACGTGCCCAACGCGTGCAATGCCTGTCACACGAAGGAGACGCCGGACGCGATGGGTCAGGCGTTGACGAAGTGGTGGCCCCAGGCGGCGCAGCGCCAGCAGCGGCGACTGCGGCTGGCGGATGCGTTCGATGAGAAGACGGCGGCGCAGAGCCGGGGCCCGCTGGAGGCGGTGCTGGCGGACACGACGGAGGCGGGCACGCTCCGGGGCGCGGCGGCGAAGTTCCTGGCGCGAAGGTTCAAGCGCGAAGCAGTGCCGGCGCTGCGGGCGGGCTTGAAGGGCGCGACGGACAGCACGTTGCGCTCGGACCTCATCGACGCGCTGGGCAGCGTGAACGCGCGCGAGGCGACGGAGGACCTGGTGCCGCTGCTGAAGGACGACTCGCTGTGGGTGCGGCAGGGCGCGGCGCTGACGCTGGCGTCGTTCGGGGATGCGCGGGCGATGCCGGCGCTGGAGTCCCTGGCGAACCAACCGGAGACGAGCGGACTGGTGCAGCCGCACGTGATGCTGGGGCAACTGGCGATGCGCAAGCGGGACGTCGTCACGGCGACGCGCGAGTTCGAGCGGGCGCTGGATTTGCAGCCCTACAACGCGGACGTGCTGGTGCGGCTGGCGGACCTGTACATGGTGCAGGGCAACGTGGCGAAGGGCCGCGAGCGGCTGGAAGAGGCACTCCGGTTCGACCCGCAGAGCCGGTCGGCGAAGCAGCGGTTGGGGATGATGCCGGCGCCGTGACGAGGCCGTGGCTTCCGGGATGGCTGGGCTTGAGTCTCGTACTGGCGTGCGCCCAGCCTGCGGCGGCACCGGGTGTCATCCCGATCAACGCGCGTGACATTCCCGAGCGGATCGCGGGCCCCATGCCGGGCTTTGGACCTTTCGATACGTATTCGGACGCACTCATCTCCGCATGCTCGATGCTGCTGAAGCAGCCCCATGCCACCGCGGGCCGCCCCTCGGACATGAACTTCCGGCTGAGGTGGGACCTCTCGCAGGAGTACTGCGCCTGGGTCTATTACACGCCCGACGAGCGGTTCGAGATGAGCATGATGGCAGTGACCACGCTCCAGGATGCGCGTGGCAAACGGACCTGTCGCCTGCCTCCCACCGTGGACGATGCCCGATACCCTCCCGAGAGCATCGGCTATGTGTATCTGCTCCACACCCATCCCTATGAGGGAGAACTCACGGAGCAGGACATCCGCTACATCGTCTCCATGGGACTGGCCCATGGCTGGGAAGTGAAGACGAAAGCGGGGATGCTTCGACTGTCCCTGGTGGCGTTCTTCTCGGCCTCGAACAACCCTGCGAGTCCCACCTGCGACGGCTTCTTCCAATACACGCCCACGACTGGCGACCTGTCCAAGTGGACGAATGAGCAGAGCCTGTGGAGTCGCAAGTCGCTGGGCACCGTGGTCTGGACCAGCGAGCAGACCTACCGGATCGACCGCCACTGACTGCACGGTCAAGGCATCAGCGAAGAGGCCCCATGGCGACCAAGTGCTTCATGATTCTGACCGCCGCGCTCCTGGCGGGATGTCCACGGAACCCACCCGTCCGCGACGCCCTGGTGAATGACACGTCCATCGAATTCCCCAGCTTCTTCGAGCGGCCCCCGGTGCAGGCAGGCTCCGAAGGAGTGCCGGTCGAACTCAGTGGCACCGTCCTGCGCGCGGTCGAACTCGCCGCCGACGATTTCCTCGGGCCCCAGAATGTCGACACGCCCTGCACGGACCGCCGGGAGTCACACCGGTACAGGGTCATTCAACGACAAGGTGTCCTCTTCATCCGGATCGATGAAGATCCTCAAGCCTGTGGTCTGGCTGTTCCGGGGCTGCACTCCGGCGCGCAGTATGCGGTGGGCAGCGACGGCACGCTTCTGCGCCGCCTCCGTGATGGCGAACCCGATTCATCCAGGAAGCCACTGGACGCAGGGCCTGGCACTCCGGTGCCTTCATCGGAAGTCGGCCGGTCATTCGAACCGCCGGATGGCTCCGTTCCCCTGCCGTTCAGCCTTGAATCCAGAAAGGATGCAGGGCTCTGAACTTCCTCGCGAGGACGCCGTGATGGACAAACTGGACCCGCTTCTGGAATCACCGGGACCTCTCGGCTGGCAGAACTTCACCATCGACTCCTTTCTCGACGCGAGCGCATCCTGGGCCGAGGCGTCAAGCGACTGGGACCCGCGCGAGAACCCCTGGCGCCGCTGCGCGAGCATCCTGTTCGCCGGCAAGTTCTACGAGTGACCTCCCGGAGCATCCTCCGGGTCCTCTGTCATTGATTGTCATCCTGCCCACCAGGGCAGGACCGACGTTCAGTCCAACCGCTGCCAGGCAATTCCGTGTTGTCCATTGGAGCGCTGCGGGGGCGCCCCCATGGCGGGGGGCTGGTTTCGCCCCTACCTGGGGGGCACCCTTTATGAACGCCCTCCCGTTCGCAGCCCTGCTGGCCCAGCTCGGAGCCTCCGGCGGGCTCTCCGCCCAACCCGGTGCTGAACACGCCCAGGTCCTGGCCCAGAGCCC
>NZ_RAVZ01000151.1 GCF_003611635.1 Corallococcus terminator
CGGCGAAGAAGGGGGAAGGGGTTGGCTAAACTCTCTGAATCGCTTGCATTTTCCGGTCTGTTGTCCTAGGCAGTCAAGGCCCGGATGAGGGGGATACGCAGGTGCTTCCCCCACCGGCCGGGCTACCAACAACACGGCGCCGCGAGACCTTCCGCAAGGGTGAATCGCGGGCGCTTCCGACCGTGAAGTGACGACAATGGACGGTTTGAATCCCCGGAAGGTCTTCTCCCTCCTGTTCATCTTCGGCATCGCCGTGGTGTTCACGCTCCAGTTCGGGCCCGGCAGCAACGGGTTCAGCACGAGCGGCGACGCGCCGACGACCGCCAGCGCCGCCGCGGTGGTGAACGGCAAGGAGATCCCCCTGCGCGACTTCAGCATGGCCTGGTCGCGGCAGATGAACTTCCTGCGCTCGCAGGGCAGCCCCATCCCGGAGTCCATGGCCCGCCAGTTCGGCATGGACAAGCAGGTGCTCGACCGCCTGGTGAACGCGGAGCTGCTCGCCCAGGCGGCGGAGACCCACGGCATCAACCCCTCGGATGAGGAGCTGCGCAAGCTCATCCACCAGAACACGGACTTCCACTCCAAGGAGGGCGCGTTCGACTTCACCCGCTACCAGCAGGTGCTGCGCGACTTCTACCGCCGCACGCCGCAGGAGTACGAGCAGGAGCTGCGCCGTCAGATGGCCGCGCAGAAGATGCTCGACGTGGTGCGCACGGGCGCGGTGGTGTCGGACGACGAGGTCCGCGCGCGCTACGAGAAGGACGGCAACCAGGCCAAGCTGGTGTTCGCCCGCTTCCTGCCCACCATGTTCGTGGACAAGGTCGCCGCGCCCACGCCCGCGCAGTTGGCGGAGTTCCAGAAGGCGCACGAGAAGGAAATCGCCGACTACTACGCGGCCAACAGCTTCGTCTACAACGTGCCGGAGCGCATCCGTGCCCGGCAGATCCTGGTGAAGGTGGCCCCGGACGCGACGGCCGAGCAGAAGGCCCAGGCGAAGACGAAGGCGGAAGGCCTGCGCAAGGAACTGGACGCGGGCAAGGACTTCGCCACCCTGGCGCGCGCCAGCAGCGACGACGACGCCACCAAGGCGAAGGGCGGCGAGCTGGGCTGGGTGGAGCGCAACACGTGGGACCCCACCCTGGCCTCCGCAGCGTTCGCGCTCAAGGCCGGTGAGGTGACGCAGCCGGTGGAGTCGCCGCTGGGCGTGCACCTGGTGAAGGTGGAGGAGAAGAAGGACGCGCAGAACAAGAAGCTGGAGGACGTGAAGGCGGAGATCGCCACCACCCTCTACAAGCAGGATCAGGCCAAGGGCCTCGCGAAGGCGGAGGCCGACAAGGCCCTGGCCGCGGTGAAGGCCGGCAAGTCGCTCAAGGAGCAGTTCCCGGTGGCGGCGGGCCAGCAGCCGGCCATCCTGCGCTTCGAGACGGAGACGAAGCCGGAGGCGGTGGAGACGGACAGCTTCACGGCGGCGGGGGATTCCGTGCCGCACCTGGGCCCGGCGCCCGGGCTCGTGAAGGCCACCTTCGAGGCCTCCGCGCCCAAGGCGCTGGATGAGGTCTTCACCGTGGGCGAGGCGAACGTCGTCGCGCAGGTGGTGGAGCGGGAGAAGCCGGACACCGCGGGCTTCGACAAGCGCAAGGAGGAGCTGCGCACCCAGGCCCGTCAGGCCAAGCAGATTGAGCTGACGGAGTCCTTCCTCAAGTCGCTGCGCAAGAGCGGCAACGTCGTCATGAACACCGAAGCCATCGACTCGGTGCTGGGCGCCGCGGGGTAGTCCCGCCGGACAGCGCGGGATGTTTCAGCGGGCGAAGGGGACCTCCATGCGGGGGACCTCTTCGCCCGTCACACGTTCAGCGACCGCGACGGCGTCACGCCCCTTGCCCTTGGCCGCGTACATGGCGAAGTCCGCCGCGCGGATGAGGTCCGTGGAGGACGTGGCGTGATCCGGGAAGGACGCCACCCCGACGCTCGCGGTGAGCGCCACGTCCAGCCCCTGCTCGCGCAGGAAGCGCTGGCCCCGGAAGGCCTCGCAGATGCGCTGGGCGATGACCTGCGCTCCGTCGGTGTCCGTCTCAATCAACATCACCGCGAACTCGTCGCCGCCGTAGCGGAAGACAGCGTCCAGGTTGTGACGGCCCAGGCTGATGAGCAGGTCGCCCACCTCCTTGAGCGTGGCGCTGCCCACCAGGTGCCCGTGCCGGTCGTTGATGGACTTGAAGTGGTCCAGGTCCAGGAACACGAGCGACAGCGGGTGGCGGAAGCGCGCCGAGCGCTTCACCTCCTGCTCCAGTTGCGCGCGCAGGTGCCGCGCGTTGAAGCAGCCGGTGTGCTCGTCCGTGATGGTGAGTTCCTGCACCCGGCGGAAGTTGCGCGCGTTCTCGATGGCGATGGCCGCGTAGTCCGCGATGGCCGTGAGGGTGGTGAGGTCCTCAGGCGTGAAGCCCGGTTCGGTGGGGCCGTTGACCAGTTCAATCACGCCCAGCACCCGTTCGCGCGCCAGCAGGGGCACGGCGAGCAGGGAGCGGGTGTGGAAGGCGGAGGCCTCATCGAAGCGGGGCGCGAAGCTGGGGTCCCCGCCCACGTCGTGCACGAGCCTGGGTGTGGCGGAGGCGAACACCGCCCCGGCGATGCCCTCCCCCGGGTTGAGTTGCAGGCCCTTGAGCGCCTCGGCACCCTCGCCCACGGCGATCTCGAAGTAGAGCTTTCCGCTGCGCTCGTCTTGAAGGATGAGTGACCAGTTGCGCGGCCGCAGCAGCGCGCTGACCTTCTGCATCACCAGCGTGAGCACTTCGCGCAGCTCCAACGTGGAGGTCAGCGCCTTGGCCATTTCGTTGTAGGCGGCCAGTTGTTCCACTGTCCGCTTCATGGCCGACAGGAGATCCGCGGGGTTCATCGGGATGCCCTCCGGAGCGCAGGTCTGCTAAGGCCCGCGGGTCGCGCTACACGACCCGCCCATGGATCCAACCACTTTGCTCGTTCTCGCCTCCGCTTCGCCCCGGCGCAAGGATTTATTGGCCCAGTTGGGCCTGCGCTTCACCGTGACAGCAGCGGATATCGATGAAACGCCGACCGCCGGAGAAATTGCGCGAAACTATGTGCAACGGCTCGCGGAGGAGAAGTCACGGACGGTGGCGGCCCGGCATCCGGACGCATGGGTGCTGGCCGCGGACACCACGGTGGCCCTGGGTTCTGAGCTGTTGGGAAAACCCCGGCATGCGGCCGAGGCGCGCGACATGCTGGGGCGTTTGTCCGGCCGGACGCACGAGGTCTTCACCGGCATCGCGGTCGCGGGCCGGGCCCGCGCGTCCCAGGTGGTCCGCACCCAGGTAACGTTCCGTGCGCTCTCCCCGGAAGAAATCGCCTGGTACGCGGACACCGGAGAACCCCTGGACAAGGCGGGGGCGTACGCCATCCAGGGCAAGGGCGGCTTCCTGGTCGCCTCCATCGAGGGCAGTCCCACCAACGTCATCGGCCTGCCGCTGGGCGAAACGCTCGCCCTGCTCCAGGAGGCGGGCCTTCCCCTGCCGTGGAAGAAGGTGGACCCCACATGAGCACCTCCGTGGCGGACAACCTGGCGCGGGTGAAAGAGCGCGTGGCGAAGGCCTGCGCGAGCGCGGGGCGGCCGGAGTCGTCGGTGACGCTGGTGGCGGTGTCCAAGCTCAAGTCCGCGGCGCTCATCCGCGAGGCGTACGCCGCCGGGCAGCGCGACTTCGGGGAGAACTACGCCCAGGAGCTGCGCGACAAGGCGACGGAACTCCAGGACCTGGACGGCCTGCGCTGGCACGCCATTGGGGCGCTGCAGACGAACAAGGTGAAGTACGTGGCCCGCGTCGCGCACGCCTTCCACGCGCTGGAGCGGTGGGAGGTCGCCGCCGAACTGTCGAAGCGGCGCGAAGGGGCCCCTCCCCTGCCCTGCTACGTGGAGCTCAACCTGGGCCAGGAGGACACCAAGCACGGACTCTCCCCGGAGGCGCTGGGGGACTTCCTCACCCGCGTGCGTGAGTTGCCGAACCTCCAGCCGGTGGGCCTGATGGCGCTGCCACCGCCCACGGACGACGTGGCGCGGATGCGCGAGGGCTTCGCACGGCTGCGCGAGCTGGCCCACGCCCGTGCGCTGGCGTCACTGTCCATGGGTACCACGCACGACTTCGAGCAGGCCATCCTGGAAGGCGCCACCGTCGTGCGCGTGGGCACCGCCATCTTCGGCGAGCGCACCTGAAGCGAGCGCCCCCGCTGGAAGCTCACGCCGACTTGAGCTTGAGCTTGCCCTCGGAGCTGACGCGGGCCTCGAACTCGCTGCCGCAGTACATGCAGCGGACCTCTTCCCCGTTGGAGAACGTGTCGATGCCCACGTTGTGGGCGCTGCAGTCGGGGCATTCGAACTCGTCGAAGGAACGGCCGCCGCTGGCGGCACCTGCCTCCTTGGCGAAGTCGTCGTCGTCGAACTGGAAGTCGTTGGCCATGGGCGGGTGCTCCCGAAGAGGGCGTGAACCTGCCCGGGAGGCTACCAGCCCCGGGCGGCCGGGCGCACCGGGAAGCCCCACGCCGGGCATCCAGGCGGGCGGGCGGGACTGTCCGCCATTTGTCAGCGTCGGGCGTGTGCGGGTACCCCTGTGGGCCCCCCCGCCGTCCAGCACCCGGCCATCGCTGGAGCGTCCGGGGGGCGGCCATCCGACTTTGAATGTCCGCGCACGCAGGCCGTCCCGGAAATGTCCGGTGGTGGGGTCGGTTGCGTTGCGCGGTTGGCTTGGGCGGACCGGCCACCTAACTTGCAAGCAAGGGAGCACACCCGATGCGCAGTCTGTCCAGGTGGGGGTTCACGGCGGCGATGGTCGGACTCATGGGGTCCGCGCTCGCGCACGCCCAGGAGCCCGCCCAGGCGGCGTTCGGCCCGGGTGAGCAGGCCCAGTACCGGGTGAAGTACCTGGGGATGACGGCGGGTACCGCGACGGTGACGGTGGGCGCGCCCATGACGCAGTGGGGCCAGAGCGTGTGGCCCATCGTGGCGCTGGCGAAGTCCGACGACCTCGTCGGCATCTACCCCGTCAAGAGCCGTTACGTGTCGTACTGGGACGCCGCGGCGCAGCGGATCACCGGAAGCGATCTGCACTCGGAAGAGAACCGCAAGCGCCGCCGGCAGCGCATCCAGCTCACCGAGGACAGCAAGGGCGCGAAGGTCGTGAAGCAGAAGGAGAGCGACCCGCCGCGCGAGACGAACCACGAGCTGCCGGACGGCACGTTGGACATGACGGGCGCGGCGTTCGCGCTGCGCGGCCAGGACCTCACGGTGGGCCGCACGTACACCTACCCGGTGTTCACCGGCAGCAAGGTGTTCACGATGAGCGCCACGGTGGAGGCCCGCGAGACGCTGGCCACCCTGATGGGCCCGCGCGACGCCTTCCGTGTGCGCGTGCACACCGAATTCGGCGGCAACATGGAGTCCAAGCGCGACCTCACCGCGTACTTCACGACGGACGCGCGCCACGTGCCGCTGCGCATGGAAGCCGAATTCGCGCTGGGCTCCATCGTGGTGGAGATCAACGACTACAAGCCGGGCCGCGTGGTGGCGGTGGCCCGCGCGGACGACTGACCCGGGACGACAGGAAGGTCGTCCCCAGCGGAAGGCAGGGGCATGGGCGTGGTGGGTTGGGCGTGGGCAGTGTCGGCGGTGCTCTCAGCCGCTCCGGGTGGACCGCAGGTGGTGTCGCCGCTCGTGAAGGTGCGGGCGGACGCGATGCCGAAGGGCGCGGCCCAGGCCCGCCTGAGCGCGGCGCGGGGTGAGTGCGAGGCCACGCAGGTGGTGCTCCCCAAGGGCGTGACGCGCGTGACGATGAAGCCCCTGGCCCTCAAGGGCCCGGGCGCGCCGCTCACCGTGGACGCGTGGCGCGAGGCGTACCTGGACGTGAAGACGCCGTCCAACGGCCAGGGCCAGGCCGGGCCGTGGCCCGACGCGCTCGTGCCGCTGTCGGCGCCCGCCAATCCCAGACACCCCACCGTCCTCTACGTGGAGGTGTGCGTGCCCCGGAAGCAGGCCCCGGGCACCTATGCCGGCAGCCTGAGCGCGTCCGCGGACGGCAAGGAGTTGCCAGAGGTCCCCTTCACCGTGGAGGTGCAGCCGTTCGAGCTGCCGGCCACGTCCTCGTTGCCCAACAGCTTCGGCATCTCGCTGTACAGCATCGCGAAGGGGCACGGCATCTCCGCGGAGTCGCCAGAGGCCAGGGCGTTGCTGCGCGCGTATGGAAAGGCGCTCCTGGAGCACCGGGTGAGCGCGCACGGCATGGGCATGGATCCGCCGGGCGTAAAGTTCCAGGACGGCCGCGCGGTGGTGGACTGGACCGCGTACGACGCGGAGATGGCACCCTTCCTGGACGGAAGCCTGCTGCCCTCCGGCGCGCGCTTCACCACGAGCGACGTGCGCGACAGCAAGAAGGCCTCCACGGACGCGGAGAAGACGGCGTACTACCGCGCCTTCCAGAAGCACTTCGAGGACAAGGGCTGGCCCGCCCAGCTCTTCTTCTACGCCAAGGACGAACCGAAGCCGGAGGACGTGCCGCTGGTGAAGGCGCAGTCCAAGCGCGTGCGCGACGCGGGCGGCGCAATCCCCGTGCTCGTCACCACCCCGCTGGACGCGGCGCTGCAGGGCTCGGCGGACATCCTCACGCCCACGATCAACTGCTTCTATCCTCGCGAAGGCCCGCAGACGTGCCGCACGGTGGCGAACACCGCGTCCGTGCGCAGCCGGCTGCCGGCGCGCGCGAAGGTGTGGTGGTACCAGAGCTGCAACTCGCACGGCTGCACCGGCGGCACGCCCCCGGACGCGAAGCTGGACCGCGCCTACAGCGACTGGGCCTCGTACATGGTGGACCACCCCGCCCCGCTCAACCGCGCCATGGGCGTGCTGGCCTATTCCAGCGGCGTGGACGGCGAGCTCTATTTCGACACCGTCTTCGCCTACAACACGAAGAAGGATGTCTGGACGGACCTCTTCGAGTTCGGCGGCAACGGAGACGGCACCCTCTTCTACCCGGGTACGCCCAAGAAGATGGGGGGGAGCGAGCACCAGCCGGTGGTGTCGCTGCGGCTGAAACACATCCGTGACGGCCTGGAGGACTATGAATACCTGCGCCTGCTCACGGAGCTGGGCGACGGCGCCTTCGCCAGGACGGCGGCGAAGCGACTGGCGAAGTCGGGGTATGAAATCTCCCGGGACCCGGGAGAATGGGAAACGGTGCGTCGGGAAGTGACGGCGCGGCTGGTGAAGCAGTGGGCGTCTGAACAAGCGAAGCGCTCCGGACGTCGGACTTCCGGGGGCACCCCGTAGTCACTCCCCCTGGGAGGAAGCAGAATGATCTCCATGCGCACCCTCGTCGCGGCCTGTCTCGCCTTCAGTGCCGCCACCGCCTGGGCCCAAGAGGCCCCGCCCTTCAAGATGCCCGTCCTCCCGCACCAGAAGGGGGCCGCGCCAGCGGACGCGCCCGGGACGGACGGCGCACCGGCCGCCGAACCCGGCGCGAACACCGGTGACGCGACCGCGGCAGCGCCCGCCAACGAGCCCGTCATCGCGGTGAAGCCCTGCGACCAGGGCCTGCCCGCGCTGAAGACGCCGCTCGCGTTCAAGCCCGGGGAGCTGCTCGAGTTCGACCTGGACGCCATGGGCGCCAAGGCGGGCAAGCTCACCATGCGCGTGCAGCGTCAGGCCAACGGTTCGCTGCCGGTGCTGGTGGAGGCCCAGACGAACACCCTGTTCTCCAAGGTGCGCCGGGTGCGCGGCAGCGCGACCAGCTACCTGCACCCGCGCACGCTGCGCCCCTCGCGCTACACCGAGGACGCGGTGGAGAACGAGCAGCGCCGCAAGGTGAACGTGGCCTTTGGCGCGCAGGACCGCAGCGTCAAGGTGGACTACCAGATCGCGGACCGGCCCAAGGGCCAGTTCAACTACACCTGGGACAAGGACGGCCTGGACGTCGCGGGCGCCATCTACCTCATCCGTCAGTTGCCCCTGAAGAAGGACCTGCCGGTGTGCTTCGACGTGTACGGCATCCGCCGCATGTGGCGCCTGACGGCCACCGTGGTGGAGCGCGAACACGTGTCGCTGCCCCTGGGCGAGTTCGAGGCCTGGCACCTGTCCGGCACCGCCGTGCGCCTGGACCGGCCATCCCAGACGCGCGACGTGCACGTGTGGATCACCGACGACGAGCGCCGCCTGCCGCTGGCCGCCGTGGGCGCCATCGACCTGGGCGCCGTGCGCCTCACCCTGTCCTCCGTCACCCGCCCCGGCGAAAAGCCCATGGCGGCCCAGGGCAAGGAAGATCTCAAGTGGTGACGCGGGGTTGAACCGAAGCCACCAAGGCCCGCCTCCTCCGGGAGCGCGGGCTTTGATTGCTTCACAAAATGAGAATGGTTTGCAAAGTCAAAAATCGGAGCGTAGGGTGCGCGCCTTCCGATGCGCCCCCATCTCCTGAACCCGCTGCTGTCGTTGCTGTTCGCGCCCCTGTTCCTGCTGCCGCTGGCGGCCCGTGCGCAGTCCTTCCGGGCCCATGACGAAGGCCGGTCGCGCCGGGGGCGCCTCATGGACGAGTCGCGCATCGGGGAGCCGGACAAGAACGAAGTCATCACGGTGGGCAGCAAGCCGAAGCTGGACCTGGACGTGAATGCCTACGCGGACCTGCAGTTCGCGTACTTCAACTACGGGGAGAACCAGAACCGGGCGAACGGGTCGCAGAAGGACTCGCGGCTCGTCTTCGACACGACGCGCCTGGTGCTGGAGTTGGAGGCGGGGCTGCCGGAGTACGGCATCGAGGCCGAGTTCGAGGTGGAGTTCGAACACGGCGGCGCGGGCGCCGCGCTGGAGCTGGAGTACGAGGAGTTCGGCGAGTTCGACACCGACGTGGAGAAGGCGGGCGAAGCGCTGGTGGAGGAGCTGTACCTGACGAAGAAGCTGGGCCGGAACCTGGAGATTTCGGTGGGCCGCTTCTACGTCGCGGTGGGCACGCTCTTCGCGGACTACCGGCCCACGGACTACCTGGGCACCATCCGCTCCGAGGCGGAGACGCGCATCATCCCCAACACGTGGAACGACATGGGGATGCAGCTTCGGCTGGACATCCCGTGGGGCCTGCGGCTCACCGGGCAGGTGGTCAACGGCCTGGATTCCACCGGTTTCAACTCCAACACGTGGGTGGCCACGGGCCTGCAGCAGCGCTTCGAACTGGTGCGCGCGTCGGACCTGGCGGCGGTGCTACGCGCGGACGTGAAGCGCTTTCCCGGCTTCATCTTCGGCGTGTCCGCCTACTACGGCGGCACCACGCGCAACCGGCCCAAGCCGGACCTCGTGAAGCAGTGCGACGACGCGAACCCGAACGTGGTGGCGCCGTGCGGCTACGTGAGCGCTCCGCTGCTCGTCGCGGACGCGCACCTGTCGGTGAACCGGGCCGGCTGGCGGGCGCACGCGATGGTGATGTTCGGCCACCTGGGCAACGCCGCCGCGGTGTCCGCGCGCAACGCGCGCCTGTCCAACCTGCTCAACGTGCTGCGCACGCCGGTGTCCGACAACGCGCTCACCGCGTGGGGTGAGCTGGGCTACGACATCGCGCCCGCGCTGGGCCTGGACGGCAACCACCGGTTGGAGCCGTACATCCGCGTGGACTACATGGATTCGCAGTTCAGGCCTCGCGCGGAGCTGTTCGACAACCCGCGCTTCGAGCGCACCGTCTACACCGTGGGCACCAGCTACACGCTCGCGGGCCTCGCCGTCATCAAGCTCGACTTCGGACAGCGCCGCATGGGCTCGTCCGCGTTCCGCCCGGAGAACACGCTCCGGATGTCGACGGGCTTCGTCTACTGACGGCCTTCCCGGCTGATTGAAACACCGTTGCAAAGCACGTCCCTGAAAGGGTCCTCCATGTCCTTGCGTTCCCTGAAATTCTCCCTGCTGGTTGGCGGTGCGCTCGTGCTGGGCGCCTGCGGCGATGACGACGACGGCGGCGACCTGGAGTCGCTGGATCAGCAGCTCGTCATCAACTTCGCGGACGCGGTGGTGGTGCCCACCTACAACCAGCTCGCCACGCGCATGGTGGAGCTGGACGCGGCGGCCCTGGCGCTGAAGAACACGCCGGGCGCGGCGACGTTGAAGGCGGCGCAGGACGCGTGGTTCGCCGCGCGCATCCCGTGGGAGCAGAGCGAAGCGTTCCTCTTCGGGCCGGTGGACAGCTACGGCTGGGACCCCGCGCTGGACAGTTGGCCGGTGAACCGCACGGACCTGGACGCGGTGCTCGGCAACAGCGACACGCTCTCCCAGACGTACGTGAGCAACCTGCAGGAGACGCAGAAGGGCTACCACACCACGGAGTACCTGCTCTTCGGCGAGGGCGTGACGAAGCAGCCGGAGGACTTCAACGCGCGGCAGTTCGAATACCTGCTCGCGCTCACCGCGGAGCTCAAGGCGGTGTCCGGCAACCTGGCGGCCTCGTGGACGACGGGCGTGGACGGCAAGGCCCCGTACCGCGACACGCTGGCCAAGGCCGGTGAGGCGGGCAACACCGTGTACCCCACGGTGGAGGACGGCGCGCAGGAGATGCTGGGCGGCATCCTGGTCATCCTGGACGAGGTGGCCAACGGGAAGATCGCCGACCCGTACGACGCGAAGGACGCGAACCTGGTGGAGAGCCAGTTCGCGCTCAACTCGCTGTCGGACTTCACCAACAACATGCGCAGCGTGGAGAACGTCTACCTGGGCCACATGCCGGGCGTCGCAGCCAAGGGCCTGTCCATGTCGGACGTGGTGAAGGCGCGCGACTCGGCGCTGGACATGCGCGTGAAGGCGGAGCTGGCGGCGACCATCACGGCGCTGGGCAAGGTGCCGGAGCCGTTCCCGGTCTCCATCAAGGACCCGGCCTCCGCGGATGAAATCGAAGGGGCGCAGGAGGCCATCCGCAAGCTGCACGACACCTTCCAGGTGGACGTGAAGGCTGTCATCCTTCCCTGATGCCGGACCGGGGGAACGCGATGCGACGGGCACTGGGACTCGGGGCGCTGCTGTGGCTCGCGGGCTGCGGCGACAGCGAACCCGAGGCTCCAGAGGCCCCGCGCGCGGGGGGCGCCACCACCATCGACGACCGCACGTCGCGGGCGTTCGCGTATGCCGCCCCCAACCTCACCGCGGAACACGAAGCGCTGCACCGCGAGGGCGACGCGGCCTTCGCGGCCGTCTTCGTGCCCGCCCCCTCCCCGGTGAACCCGGGGTTGGGGCCCGCGTACAACAACACCTCGTGCAACGGCTGCCACCTGCGCAACGGCCGGGGCATGCCGGTGATGGGCGGGGGCCCGCAGCGCACGCAGTTGCTGGTGCGCGTGAGCCTTCCGGACGGCACGCCGGAGCATCCCCACGGCGCGGTGCCGGTGCCGGGGCTGGGCTTCCAGATCCAGGACCAGGCCGTGTACGGCGCGGCGCCCGAAGCCAGCGTGACGCTGTCGTGGGTGGAGAGCGCGGGGACGTACGCGGACGGCACGGCGTACAGCCTGCGCTCGCCGCGCGTGGCCATCGTGCTGCCGGACGGGTCGCCACCTCCCGCGAACATGCGGATGTCGCTGCGCCTGCCGCCGCCCGTGGTGGGCCTGGGGCTGCTGGAGGCGGTGGCGCTGGACACGCTGCGTGCGCTCGAGGACCCCGCCGACGCGAACGGCGATGGGGTGTCCGGCCGGCTGAACACCGTGTGGGACGTGCAGGCGCGTGCGCTCGCGCCGGGACGCTTCGGCTGGAAGGCGAACAGCCCCAACCTGCACCAGCAGTCGGCGGAGGCGTACTTCAACGACATGGGGGTTTCGAACCCCCTCTTCCCGGAGGCGGACGGCACCTTCGAGCTGCCCCACGACATCCTGGACGCCGCGGTCTTCTACGCGCAGTCGCTGGGGGTGCCGGCGCGCACCGCCCTGGCCGACGCGACGGTGAAGCGGGGCGAGGCGAAGTTCCGGGACCTGGGCTGCGTCACCTGTCACCGCGACACGCTGGAGACGGGCGAGTATCCGGTGGCGGAGCTGGCCCACCAGCGCATCCACCCCTATTCGGACCTGCTGCTGCATGACCTGGGGCCGGGCCTGGCGGATGGGCGGCCGGATGGAGATGCCACTGGCTCCGAGTGGCGCACCGCGCCCCTGTGGGGCCTGGGCCTGACGCACACGATCCTTCCGTACTCGGGCTGGCTGCACGACGGCCGCGCCCGCTCGCTGGAAGAGGCCGTGCTGTGGCACGGCGGTGAGGCGGAACGGGCCCGCGAGGGCTTCCGCACCCTGTCCGCGAGCGACCGGGCCGCGCTGGTGCGCTTCCTCCAGTCGCTGTAGGGCCGTCCGGCGGCTACCCGCGGCGAATCATCCCGGCGGCCTGGGACATCCGGCGGCGCAGGTGCGTCACCGCTTCGTGCAGGTCCTCCAGGCGCTGGAGCACGTGGAGGTCCTCGCCCGCGTTCAGCAGGGCGCCCGGCGTGAGCGTGTCGCGCTGGAGGGCCTGGAGCAGGTCGTGGAAGTGGGCCTGCACATCGCCCAGCGCGTCCAGTCCCTCGCGAAGGTCGTCCTCCACGAAGTCCAGGAGGACGGTGGCGTCCGCGCGCACGGGCAGCGCCTGGGCCAGACGCTCCACCGCCCCGCTGACGGGGTCGGTGCGGCGCAACATCGCGGTGGTGGCGAGGGCTGCGACGGGAGAGGGCATGTCCAGGACGCTACAGGCGCGTAGCGTCCGGTCAATTTTCCCACCCCCTGCCCTCCGGTGCGAAACGCCCACGCCAGCGCAAGGGCGCGGCCACAGCCTGCTGCTCCTGGAGCGCACCCGCGAAACACCTGAAGGGCCGGAGGCTTCGTGGCCCCCGACCCTCCCGTGCTCGAAGCAGCGTCAGCGCCCGGCCGGGGCCGCTGGAGCGCCTGTCGCGGGCGCGGCGTTGGCCGGTGCTGGCGTGGCCGGAAGTGCGTTGCTCGGCGACGAATTCAGCGGCGCGGGCGTCCCCAGCAGCGGTGCGGGCGTGCCGGTGTTCAGCGGCGCGGGCGTCCCCAGGAGGGGCGACGGCGGCGTGCTGGAGGACTGCGACAGCGGCGGCACCGTGGCGAGGATGCCCGGGCTCACCTGGCTGGTGCCCACGAAGGTGTTGAAGTCCGGCGCGGACACCTGCGGCGTGGTGAAGCCCCCCACCGACACACCTCCCACGGTGGGTGGCGTGGCGAACGTCCCCTGCCCCACCGTGGCCGTGGAGCCCGGCGCCACCCCCGACACGACCGCGGGCGGATTCGTCGGCGCGGACGGCGTGAACGAACCGCTGTAGGTGGAGGGCGAATCCGACGGCAGCGACGGCACCGTCGCCGCGCTCGTCGTCACGGTGGAGCCCACCGGCCCCGTGCCCGACGTCACCCCCGCCGTGCCGCTGCCACCCGTGCCCTGCGTGGCCGGAGCGAAGTTCGGAGGAGACACCGGGGCCACCGCCGCCGGGAACGCCGTGGGCAGCACCGGCGTGAGACCCGCCAGGTAGGCCGGCAGTTCCCCTTCGCTCGGCACCACCGCCACGGACGGCACCGGCACGCCTTCCACGTTGATGGCGACCTCGTCGAAGACGAACTGGAGGAACCCGCGCGGCTCCTGCTGCACCGGCAGGTTCCACACCAACACCACCAGCTCCGCGTCACCCGGACGCGCCTCGCGCAGGATGCGCTTGGTGTCGTCGTCCGCGAACGTGCCCGCGTCCAGCGCCGCCGCATGCACCAGCGCTGAATCCGTCAGCAGCGTCCCATTGCGCCACACGCTACCAATGCCCCAGACGGCCATCGCCGCATGCGCCCGCGTCGTCGCGCGCCACCCAAGGCCGCTGTCGCCATAGAGCGGCGTGCCCATCAGCACGCCGCCTTCGATGAGGTGCGGAGGAGGCCGGGGAAGCGGCCCTTCAGGGGCTCGCGCCATCGCCTGGGCGGGAGGAAAACCCGTCTGCGTCAGCTCCACGCGGTAGTCCGCGCCGCCGATGCGCAGGTTCGCGCTGAGCTGTGCCTTGTCCCCGAAGGTCGCGTTGGCCAGGCCCACGCGATCCTCCACGGACAGGGACATCTGCCCCGTGCCGCGCTCGGTCAGGTCACTGAAAGGAAGCGGACCCTGGATGAAGTACCCGCCCGGCTGCTCGGTCCTCGCGCTGGCCTGCCGGCCCTCGAACGTGAACCCGTCGCCCCCTGGCGCCGCCGCCAGGACACCGGACATCAGAATGCTCGTGAGGATTGAACCCGCCATCGACGCTGCCTCCCTTGAAGTTGAAGGTAGGCAGCGGAGCGGGCCGTGGCACGCCCCGGAACTAAATCAGACCACGGGCGCGGCGGATCTGCTCGACGGTCTTGTTGTACTCGATGTCGAAGGCGCTCGTGCCTTCCTGCAGGTGCTTCAGCCGCGAGCGAGCTTCCCGGTCGATCTCGTCGTCCACGTCCAGGTGCTTCTTCATTCCCTGGAACATCTTCTGACGCAGGATGTTATCGGCGGAGAAGACTTCCTCCACGTTCCGGCTGATGAGCAGGAATTCGATCATCTGGTTGATGACGTACTCGATGCCCTCGTCCCCCATCTTGAAGCCGCGCACATCCGCCATCTCGCGCTTCACCTGGTTGAACTTGGAGTAGTCATATCCCCGACGCTCCAGGGCCTCGCGCGTCGCCTGGTTCACACGCTCTTCGTTGGCGAGGTACTCGCGCATGATGGCGGAGAGGTCCATCTCGGCGTCAGCCACGCGCATCGGCTCCACCTCGATGTCCCCGTCCTGCATGAGCTGCTGAATGGCCTCGCGCGAGATGATCGGGATCACCTTCGGATACAGCCTCATGTCGGTCCTCGTCCTCTTCAAACGTGCTCGGATCTTCAACCGCTATAAAACAGCGCCGAGCATGGTCGCAATGAAAAACCCTAGGAACGTCGCGGGTTCCAGCGGCCAGCCCCCCCGGCGTCCGAACCGGAACTTAATCATGCCGTACCCGGTGGCGACCCTCCATCCGCTTTTTCATGCGCTGCTTTTTCGGCCCCGGGTTCGATCGCGTCGTCCAGGCTGGCTTCGCGCACGGGGTCCTCGGAGTCGTCCTCGGGGTCACCATGCAGCCCTGCGTGGACGCGTTCGGCCATCGCCGGGCCCACGACCTCGGCCAGTTCCTCGATGCTGGCGTCCCCCACCCGCTTGAGAGAACCGAAGTGGCGCAGCAACATCTTCCGCCGGCCTTCGCCCACGCCGGGAATGTCCTCCAGCGCCGAGCGCATGGCGCTCTTTCGCATGGACTTGCCCTGGAAGGTGATGGCGAAGCGGTGGGCTTCGTCACGCATCCGCGTGAGCATGAACATTTCCGCTGAGTTCTGGGGCAGGACGATGGGGTCCTTGCGGCCCAGGACGAAGACGCGCTCGGGGCTCTTCGCGCTCTCCGCGTCGCGGTCGAAGACCTCCTGATCGCGGCTCTTGGCCAGGCCCACCACGTCCACGCCCTCCACGCCCAGGTCCTTCATGGCCGCGTGCGCGCTGGCAAGCTGCCCCTTGCCACCGTCGATGACGAGCAGGTCCGGCAGGTCCCCATCCTCCAGGCCCCGCTTGAGCCGGCGGGTGATGACCTCGTACATGCTGGCGAAGTCGTCCTGCTTGTCCACCGTCTTGATCTTGTACTTGCGGTAGCGCGACTTGTCCGTCTCCCCGTCCGTCACCGCCACCTGCGAGGCGACGATGGAGGAGCTCTGGAAGTGGGAGATGTCGTAGCACTCCATCCGGCGCGGGAAGTTGCGCAGGCCCAGCTTGGACTGGAGGCGCGAGAGCACCGTGTCCGTCTCGTCCTTGGTGCGCTTGCGCTCCACGAACGCCTGCTCCGCGTTCTTGAGCGCCATGTTCACCAGTTCATGCTTCTCCCCGCGCTTGGGGACGAACACGCGCACGCGGTCGCCCCTGCGCTCGGTGAGCAGGGCCTCCAGGCCGTCGGTGCCGTCGCCGGGCTCCAGCGGCAGCAGGACCTCCTCCGGCACGAAGCCGCCCTGGTCGTAGTAGAGGTTCACGAACGAGGCGAGCAGCTCGTCGTCCGGGAACTCCTGGCTGCCGAAGGGGAAGGCCTGGCCGCCGTTGAGCCGGCCCTGCCGTACGTGCAGCACGTAGAACAGGATGCGGTCGCCCTCGCGGTAGAAGGCGAACACGTCCTGGTCCTTGAAGTCGCTGGTCGCCACCTTCTGGCGCTCCAGGCTGCGTTCAATGGCGAGCAGTTGGTCGCGCACCCGCGCGGCCTCCTCGAACTTCAGCTCGGACGCCGCGCGCTTCATGCGCATGCGAAGTCCTTCGGTCAGCTCCCCTGCCTTGCCCTCCAGGAACATGGCCACCTCATCCACGCTCTTGCGGTAGTCCTCCTGGGACACCGGGAAGACGCACGGGGCCGGGCACCGTCCGATTTGGTGGAGCAGGCACGGCCGCTTGCGGTTGGCCAGCACATGGTCCGTGCAGGTGCGAAGCTGGAAGAAGCGGTTGATGAGGCGCAGTGTTTCGCGGATGGCGCCCGCGCTGGAGTACGGGCCGAAGTAGCGCGCGCCGTCCTTCTCGTACTTGCGCACCACCTCCAGCCGGGGGAACGGCTGGTGGCGGTCCAGGCGCAGGGAGATGAACTGCTTGTCGTCCTTGAGCAGGACGTTGAAGCGCGGCTTGTGCTTCTTGATGAGCTCGTTTTCGAGGAGGAGGGCTTCCTTCTCGTTGTGGACGAGCACCGTCTCCAGGTCGCCCAGCATCGTGTCCAGCATGGACACGAAGACGCGGGTGTCACCGGTGCGGGTGAAGTAGCTGCGCACCCGGCTGCGAAGGTTGATGGCCTTGCCGACGTAGATGATCTGCCCGCGCTTGTCCTTCATCAGGTACACGCCGGGCTCGGTGGGCAGCGCGTCCAGCTTCTCCTGCAGCCGGATGTCCATGCGGAATGGCTCCTAGTTCTTCGCCCGCGAGCGGCCGGACGGTTTCCCCGGGGAACCGCCTGAAGTCCCGCCGGACGAACCGCCGCCCGACGGACGCCCACGGCCGCGTCCCCCCTTCTTCGGGGTGGTGCCCGGCGCGTCCACCGCCTTGGGTGGCGCGCGCAGGAGCGACCGCGACGGAGGCTTGAGGCCCAGGTCCATGTCCTTGAGCAGTTGGACGCGGTCGCGGAACTCGGCGGCCTTCTCGAACTGCATGTCGTCCGCGGCCTTGAGCATCTCCTGGTTGAACTCCCCGATGAGGCGTTTGATCTCCTTGGCCTCCAGCAGGTCGTTCTCCCCTTCCGCCGCCATGGGCAACGCGCCGGCCTGCGCGTCGTAGTCCGGGATGTTCTCGGAGAAGTTCTGGATGTTGCTCTTCACCGAACGCGGCGTGATGCCGTGCTCCGTGTTGTAGGCAGTCTGGATGGCGCGGCGGCGGGAGGTCTCCTCGATGGCCCGCTTCATCGAGTCGGTCATCTGGTCCGAGTACATGATGACGCGCCCGTTCAGGTTGCGCGCCGCGCGGCCGATGGTCTGGATGAGCGACACGTGGCTGCGCAGGAAGCCTTCCTTGTCCGCGTCCAGGATGGCGACGAGCGACACCTCCGGGATGTCCAGGCCCTCGCGCAGCAGGTTGATGCCCACGAGCACGTCGAACTCGCCCCGGCGCAGGTCGCGGATGATGGCCATGCGCTGGATGGCGTCGATGTCCGAGTGCAGGTAGCGCACCTTCACGCCCACGTCGCTGTAGTACTCGGTGAGGTCCTCCGCCATGCGCTTGGTGAGCGTCGTCACCAGCACGCGCTCGTTGCGCGACACGCGCACGCGGACCTCTTCCAAGAGGTCGTCCACCTGATTGCCGGCGGGGCGCGTCTCCACTTCCGGATCGATGAGGCCGGTGGGGCGGATGATCTGCTCCACCACCACGCCCTTGGACTTCTGGAGCTCGTATTCGGCAGGCGTCGCGGAGACGAAGACGGCCTGCTGCACCATCTCCTCGAACTCCACGAACTTCAGCGGCCGGTTGTCCAGCGCGCTGGGCATGCGGAAGCCGAAGTTGACCAGCGTCTCCTTGCGCGCGCGGTCGCCTCGGTACATGGCGCCAATCTGGGACACCGTCTGGTGGCTCTCGTCGATGAGCACCAGCATGTTGCGCGGGAAGTAGTCGATGAGGCACGGGGCCGATTCGCCCGGCGCTCTCCCGGTGAAGTGGCGCGAATAGTTCTCGATGCCGTTGCAGTAGCCGACCTGTTCGATCATCTCCAGGTCGAACATGGTGCGCTGCTCCAGCCGCTGCGCCTCCAACAGCTTGCCTTCCGCCTTGAAGGTCTGGAGCTGGCTGGCCAGTTCCTCGCGGATGGTGCGCATGGCGCTCTGGCGCGCCTCCGGGCCCGCGACGTAGTGGCTGGCGGGGAAGATGACGATCTTCTCCAACTGCCCCAGCGTCACGCCGCGCAGCGGATCGAATTCGGTGATGCGCTCCAGCTCGTCGCCGAAGAAGCTGACGCGCACGGCGCGCTCTTCCTCGTAGATGGGGAACACCTCCACGGTGTCGCCCCGCGCGCGGAAGGTGCCACGGTGGAAGTCCAGGTCGTTGCGCTCGTACTGGGCCTCCACGAGCTTGCGCATGAAGCCGTCGCGGCCCATGTCCTCGCCCACCTGCGCGCGGATGGCCAGGTCCACGTAGCTGCGCGCGGCGCCCAGGCCGTAGATGCAGGACACGCTGGCCACGATGATGACGTCGTCGCGCGTGCGCAGGCTGTGCGTCGCGGAGTGGCGCATCCGTTCGATGTTCTCGTTGATGGACGAGTCCTTCTCGATGAAGGTGTCCGTCGACGGAACGTAGGCCTCGGGCTGGTAGTAGTCGTAGTAGGAGACGAAGTACTCGACGGCGTTGTTCGGGAACAGGCCCTTGAACTCACCGTAGAGCTGCGCGGCCAGCGTCTTGTTGTGCGCGATGACCAGCGTGGGGCGCTGCACGTTGGCGATGAGGTTCGCCATCGTGAACGTCTTGCCCGAACCGGTGACGCCCAGCAGGGTCTGGTAGCGGTCGCCGCGCAGCAGGCCCTCGGTCAACTCACCGATGGCCCTGGGCTGGTCGCCCTGGGGCGAATGGTCACTGACGAGTTGGAACTCCGGCATGGGCAGCGATCTAACATCCCGGCCGCTCCCATACTGAACCTTCGTGCATGCCCGTCCGCCAAAAGACGGTCAGTGCGGCGGCCCCTGCCCTACTTCCCGGGCGCCCCCTTCAGTGCCCCCAGGGACTTCAGGCGGGCGGCCTCGAATTCGTCCCCCTTGTTCCACTTCGGCATCTCCTTCGCGCGCGCCACCTGGGAGCCCACCAGGAAGAAGAGCCGGGTGTCCTCCACGGCGCCGGAGAGGTCCCACTCCGGCCGCAGCTCGTCGGTGGGCTGGTGGTAGTGCTTCAGCTCCCACTCCCCCCGCTGTGCGCGGCCCCAGCCCTCCGGCTTGCCGATGAAGTCCATGCCGCTGCCGAAGTAGGCCGCCGGGATGCCCATGCGCGCGAAGTTGAATTGATCCGACCGGTAGAAGAAGCCGCGGTCGGAGAGCTGATCCGCCTTCACCGTGCGCCCCTGCGTCTTCGCCATCGCGGTGACGAAGCCATCCAGGCTGGACTTGCCCAGGCCGATGACGGTGATGTCGCGCGTGCGCCCCAGGATGTTGGCGCCGTCCACGTTGACGTTCGCGGCGATGCGGCCCGTGGGCACCGGCGGGTGCTCCGCCAGGTACGCGGAGCCCAGGAGGCCGTATTCCTCCGCGGCCACGGCGGCGAAGAGGATGGAGCGGCGCGGGGCCGTGGGCAGCGCGGTGAAGGCCCGGGCCACGGCGAGCATCGCGGCCACGCCGGACGCGTTGTCCACCGCGCCATTGTAGATGACGTCGTCGCCGGGCTTGCCGTCGTCCTTCTTGCCCAGGTGATCATGGTGCGCGGTGTAGAGCACCACCTCCTTCGACAGCACGGGGTCGCTGCCCGGCAGCAGGCCCAGGACGTTGGCGGTGGGCCGGCGGTGCACCTCGCTGGTGATGCGCAGCGACAGCGTCACGCCCAGCGGCACCGGGTGGAAGTCCCGCGACTGCGCGGCGGCGCGCAGCGCGTCCAGGTCCTGCCCCGCCAGCTTCATCACCTGCCGGGTGGCGTCCTCGGTGGTCCACGCCTTCACCTGGAGGCGGGGCGCGTCACCGGCGGGCAGTTCGAACTGTTCGCCCGTCCACGACGTGCGCACCACCTGCCACGGGTAGCCCGCGCTGGGCGTGGTGTGGAGGATGATGGCGCCCGCCGCGCCCGTCTTCGCCGCCTGCTCGTATTTGTAGTCCCAGCGGCCGTACCAGAGGCGCGTCTTGCCCGCGAACAGGCGCGGATCATCCTCCGGGTCGTTGTTGAGGATGACCAGCGTCTTGCCCTTCAGGTCCATGCCCTTGAAGTCGTCCCACTGGTACTCCGGCGCGACGATGCCGTAGCCCACGAACACGAGTTCGGACGCGTCCAGCTTCGCCTCCGGGGCCTGCACGCCGGACACGGCGATGAAGTCCTCGCGGGCCTTGAGCTCCAGCCGGCCTGACTTCGCCTGGAACGTCATCGCGCCCGGATGGCTGTTGATCCCCATCAGGTCGAAGCGCTGCAGGTAGCTTCCGTCCGGAGCGCCCGGCTTCAGACCCAGGGCCTCGAACTGCGCGGCGATGTACTCCTGCGCCAGCGCGTCGCCACGCGTGCCGGGGCCGCGTCCTTCCAGCAGGTCGCTCGCTAGGAAGCGCACGTGCGCGCGCAGCACGTCCTGGGTGATGGCCTGCTGGGCCACCTTCTCCTGGGACGTGGGGGAGGCAGCGCCCGCCGCGAGGGCGGACGCCGAGCACAGGGCGACGAACAGGACAGGGAGGTGCGCCGGAAGGAGCCTCATGCGCCCTGGCCTAGCATGGCCGGCCAGGGCGCCCCCAGCGGGTTTTCAGGAGGCCGGCGCCGCCACCTTCCAGGAGGTGCCGCCAGGCGTGTCCATGATGTCCACGCCGCGTTCCTTGAGGGTGGTGCGCACGCGGTCGGCCGCGGCGAAGTCCTTCGCGGCACGCGCGGCGGTCCGCTCGGCGAGCAACCGATCCACCTCCGCCACGTCGATGCCCCGCTCGCGCACCGCGCGGTCGCGACGGCGCAGCAGCCAGTCCACCGGGTCGTCCTCGAAGAGGCCCAGCACGCGCGAGGCTTCACGCACCTGTTCGCGCAGCACCTGGAGGGTGCGGCCCACCAGCGCCTTGTCCTTCACGGGCGGCTTGTCGGTGAGCTCGTTCATCAGGCCGAACTGACCCGACAGCGCGCCCAGCGCTCCGGCGGTGTTGAAGTCGTCGTCCATGGAGGACTCGAACTCCGCGAGGAAGCGCGCGGGGTCGCCGTGCAGCGGGCCCTTGCCGAAGTCCTTGCCCGCCACGCGCTCGTCCACCTTGCGCAGCGTTTCGTAGAAGTACTCCATGCGCATCTCCGCGTCCTGGAGCGCCTTCTCCCCGAAGCTCAGCGGGTGGCGGTAGTGCGTGGAGACGAAGAAGAAGCGCAGCGCTTCCGCGTCCACCTTGGCGAGCGCGTCGCGCAGGCGCACCACGTTGCCCAGCGACTTGGACATCTTCGCGCCTTCCAGGTCCAGGAAGCCGCAGTGCATCCAGTACTTCGCCATCTGCTGGCCGGTGGAGGACTCGCTCTGGGCGATCTCGTTCTCGTGGTGGGGGAAGATGAGGTCCAACGCCCCGCCGTGGATGTCGAACGAGCGGCCCAGGAACTTCTCGCTCATCGCGGAGCACTCGATGTGCCAGCCCGGACGGCCCTTGCCCCACGGGCTGTCCCACGACGGCTCACCGGGCTTCGCCGCCTTCCACAGGGCGAAGTCCAGGGGTTCGCGCTTGAGCTCACCGGGGTGCGTGCGCTCGCCCTGGCACAGCTCGTCCAGGTTGCGCTTGGACAGCTTCGCGTAGTCCTCGTCCTTGCCGACCTCGAAGTACACGTCGCCCTTCGCCTCGTAGGCGAAGCCCTTGTCCACCAGCGTCTGGATGAGCGCGACGATCTCCGGAATCGTCTCGCTCACGCGCGGGGACACGTCCGGTTCGCGCAGGTGCAGGGCGCGGGTGTCCTCGCGGAAGATCTCCACGAAGCGCGACGCGAGCTCCACGGGGGTCTCCCCCGTCTCGTGCGCGGCCTTGATGATCTTGTCGTCGACGTCCGTGTAGTTGCGCACGTACGTCACCTTGAAACCCCGGTAGCGCAGGTAGCGGACCACCACGTCGAACGACGTGAAGGTGCGTGCGTTCCCGATATGGATGTAGCTGTAGACCGTAGGCCCACAGACGTAGACCTTCACCTCGCCGGGCACGAGCGGCTCCAGCGGCTCCTTCTGCATGGACATCGTGTTGAAGAGCCGGATGGATGGGGGGGCCACGGTGGAGGGTCCTCCTGGGGAG
>NZ_RAVZ01000152.1 GCF_003611635.1 Corallococcus terminator
GCCCCGCTCTGCGGAGAGGGCCGCGCCGCCCGCCGCCGCGGCCGCGGGCTCCAGCGCCTCCGACATCCTGGATGAGATTCTCGCGGGCGGCTCGCCCACCTCCGAGTGGACGGAGGCGGACCTGCAGCGCCTTCAGACGGTGCAGCAGAACCAGGAGAAGAGCTCGAAGATCCTCCGTGCGCTCCTGGAGCTCGTCTTCGAGAAGGGCCAGGTGCAGCAGCGCGAACTGGCCGCGCGCATGCGCCTGTAGTGAAGGCGCTACGTCACCTCGCGCAGCTCGCGCGCGGTGAGGCCCAGCAGGTACAGGATGGTGTCCAGCCCGCCGGCGGAGATGGACGTGTCGGCGGCCTCGCGCAGCTTGGGCTTGGCGCGGAAGGCGATGCCCAGGCCCGCCTTCTCCAGCATCAGCAAATCGTTGGCCCCATCGCCCACCGCGATGACCTGCTCCAGCAGGATGCCCTCCTGCTTCGCGAGCGTCTCCAGCAGCTCCGCCTTGCGGCGCGCGTTGACGATGGTGCCCACGGTGCGGCCAGTCAGCTTCCCGTCCTGCGCCTCCAGCATGTTGGAGTACGCGAAGTCGATGCCCAGGCGCGCCTGGAGCGCTTCGGCCGCCACGGAGAAGCCACCGCTGATGACCGCGGTGCGGTAGCCCAGTCTCTTGAGCACGCGGATCAACGTCTCCGCGCCTTCGGTGAGCGGCAGGTTCGCCGCCAGCTCGCGCAGCACCTGGACGTCCAGCCCGGCGAGCAACGCCACACGCTGGCGCAGGGATTCGTCGTAGTCCATCTCCCCGTGCATCGCGCGCTCGGTGATGGCGGCCACCTTCGCGTGGACGCCGTGCGCCCGCGCCAGCTCGTCGATGACCTCGATGCGGATGAGCGTGGAGTCCATGTCCATCACCACCATCCGCTTGCCGCGCCGGTAGAGGCTCTCCCGCTGGAGGGCCACGTCGAACGTGGGGCTCTCCATGGACAGCGCCAGCAACGCGCGCTTGAGCGAGGACGGGTCCGCGTCCGGCGCCAGCGTGACGTGCAGCTCCACCGACCCCAGCGGCGTCTCACTCAGGCGGGTGATGCGCTCCACGCGCGCCCCCTGCTCCGCCAGCCGCGCCGTCAGCGCGTGCACCTCGCGCGCGCCCAGCGTCTTGCCCACGGCGGTGACGACGTAGCGCAGCGGTTCAGGGCCCACGGGCGGGGCGACGGGCGCCACCGCGCGGACATCCACCGTGACGCCCAGCTCGCGCGCCGCGAGGAGCAGCGCCTGCCACGGGTCTTGTCCCTCGGGGGAACTGGCGGAGGGGCGCACCAGCAGGGCCAGGGTGAGCAGGCCCTGCACCACCACCTGCTCCACATCGAGCAGCTCCGCGCCTGCATCCGCGAGGAGTCCGGTGAGGCGGGAGGTGGTGTCGGGGCCGTCCCTTCCGGTGACGGTGAGGAGGACGGTGTCGGAGGGGCGCGCGGTCATGGGCGCGCCGCAGTCTGACAGTCCGCCCGGGGACGGGCGAGCCTCGCGTGGAGGCCCGCCTGCCCTTCAGCTCAGTCCTGCTGCGTGTCGGAGGACACGATGAGCGAGCCGCGCTCCAGGTACTCGCCGTCCGGGAAGGCCTTGTAGAAGTCCTCCAGCATCGCATCCACGTCCGGGTAGCGCTGCTCGCGCTTGTCCTGGGTGGCCTTGTCGAAGAGCTGATCCAGGCCGCTGGGCGCCTCCGGGTTCACCTCCGAGGGCAGGGGCGAGCGGCGGCCGGGAATCTGCCCGGTGAACATCTCGTAGAGCAGGATGCCCAGGCCGTACACGTCCGCGGACGGGCCCGGCTCCTTGCCAGCCCGGTTCATCAGCTCCGGCGCCATGTACACCATGCCGCCCATGCCCATGAACACCTGGGGCATGCCCTTGGTGGCGTCCACCTCCACCACGCGGCTCATGCCGAAGTCGGCGAGCTTCGCGTTGCCGTACGCGTCGAAGAGGACGTTCTCCGGCTTGAGGTTGTGGTGCGTGAGGCCCGCGGCGTGCGCCGCCCGGAGGCCATAGGCCAGTTGCAGGAACGTGCGCAGCGCGTGCGGCACGTCGATGCCCTTGCCGCCGCTGGACTCCAGCTTCTCCTTCAGGCTGCCGCGCATCAGCTCCACCACGAAGTACGGCCGGGTGGACTCCACGTTCTGGTCGACGATCTGCACCACGCCCGGGTGGCGCACCTGCGCCTGCGCGCACAGCTCCTTCTTCAGGCGCTTGAGGACCTCACCGCGCTGGAGGAAGGAGAAGTAGCCGAAGATGTCCTTCAGCTCCTTGATGCAGATGTCCAGGCCCAGGGCGTTGTAGCGACCCTTGAAGACCGTGCCCAGCGGGCCCGTGCCGATGGGGTCGAACTTCTGGTAGCGCAGGTCCAGGTCGCTGGAGCCCTTCGCCACCGCGGCGGCGACGGCGGCAGCCCGATGAGGGTCTCCCGCCGGGGCTCCGGCACGTCCTGCCAGGGCGACGGCTGCGGCGTCTGGATGGGAGGCGAGGAGACCAGGGGCGCGGCCGAGCCCAGCTCCAGCGCCGGCATCGCCACCCGGTGGGTGCGGTTCTGCGGCACGGGCGGCGGGCCCATCTGCGAGGCCTGGGAAGCGCCGGCGCCTCCGTCCACCTCCGCCTCGTCGAGCAGCAGCTCCGGCGGCGGCGGCGGGACGTTCATCGGCTCGTCCTCCTCCAGGCGCCCGATGTGCGTCGGCTCCTCCGCCGTGAGCTGATCGGCGAAGAACTCGTCGACCTCCAGGGCGAAGCGGTCCGCCAGGTCCCCGCCCACCACCTTCTCGCCCTGCTCGGTGAGCTTGAGCTGGGCCTCGCGGTCCATGGCGATGTAGTGGAACTTGCGCAGGAAGAAGAAGTAGTTGTCGAACTCCAGCGAGACGGACGGTTCGAGGGCGGCCTTCACGTCGGCCAGCTTGTTCGAGCGTCCCAGGCGGCCGTTCTCCCGCAGATTCTGCAGGATGAGCAGCGCCTCGCCACTGACGGTGTCACGATGGATTGCGGGCTTCGTCATGGGTGCGCGGACTCTACGCGGCCCTACCCCGAAGCTTCAATATTTGGAGCGAGGAACCCGCACGACGGGTTCCACCCGCACCTACTGGATGCGAAGCAACTGCTTCACCGTCTCCAGCACTTCCACGAACCGCACCGGCTTGCGCAGGTAGATATCGACCCCCAGTTGCATCGCGCGATCCTGGGCTTCCTTGCCGCCCGCGGAGATGGCGATGACAGGAATCGACTTGAGCGCCTCTTCCTCGCGGATGCGCTCCACCAGCGCGAACCCGTCCATCACCGGCATGTACAGGTCCAGCATCACCAGGCTGAAGCGGTCCTCGCGCAGCCGCAAGAGGGCGTGGTGCCCGTCCGGCGCGAAGTGGACCTCCAGCGGGACCTTGCCGTGCAGATCGTTGCTCGCGAGCTTCTTCAGCACGTAGCTGTACATCTCGATGATGTGGGGGTTGTCCTCGACGATGAGCACGCGGTACCCGTCCTGTTCGGAAGGGTTCGTCGCGCTGTCGTCAGGTCCCGCCGCACTCAAGATGTCACCCAGTCGCCGCCGATCCTGCTCGCTCTCCACACGGATGCCGACACCCCCGGGCTGATCCGGGGCCGCCAGCCGCACCCAGGCCACGGTGCCGCCGACTTCTACCGGATCCAGCAGTCCCGGGAAAGAAAGTGCAAGCCGAAGCTCGTCGCCCACGACGAAGAGCTGCTCGGTCTGGACGAAGAAACCCCCGGCGGACAGGTTCTCCGTCACGTCCCGGAGCGGACGCCCATGCGGGTAGTCCACCCGGAGGACGGTGGGGATACGGGGGTGCTGCCGCTGGTCCGCAGGGTCCGGGCTCATAACAAGGGGTTGAAATCGCTCGGAAATTTGCTGATGGCGGTCCAGTCTACCGCCGAGGGTTTATGTTGACAACGAAGCCATTGCGGCAATACGTACGGCCCGCCATGGCGGAGCCCCTGTTCACTCCTGAAGAGCAGAAGAAGTTCGACGCGGGGATCGCGGAAATCCTCTCGCACTACCCCTCTGATCGCAAAAGCGCCGGGATGTTGCCCGCGCTTCGCCTTCTTCAGGACCTCAAGGGCTGGTTGCCGCCCGAAGGCCTGCGGTTGGTGGCGAAGAATCTGGAAGTCACGCCGGAGCGCGCCTACGAGGTCGCCAGCTTCTACGTGATGTACCACCTGAAGAAACCGGGCAAGTACGTCATCGACGTCTGCACGAACCTGTCCTGTTCGCTGTGGGGGGCGGAGAAGATGCTCGCCTACCTGGAGCAGAAGCTGGGCATGACGGCGGGGGAGACGAACGACAAGTTCACCCTGCGCGAGACCGAGTGCCTGGCGTCCTGCGGAACGGCGCCCTGCCTGCAGATCAACGAGGACCACCACGAGAGCCTGACCCAGGCCAAGCTGGACGCCATCCTGGCCCGGCTGTCGTGAGTCGCCCCTCCTCCCCCTCGCTTTCCTAGGACATCCATCCATGGCCTCTACGGCAAAGGCGGTTGAACCCGTCATCTCGGCGGCCTGGGGCAAGCCCCAGTCCTGGACCCTGGACAGCTACCGTTCGCGCGGTGGCTACGACGGGCTCAAGCGGGCGCTCACGATGGAGCCCCAGGCCATCATCGACGAGGTGAAGAAGTCCAACCTCCGCGGCCGCGGCGGCGCCGGCTTCCCCACGGGCATGAAGTGGAGCTTCGTCCCCAAGGACAGCCCCAAGCCCAAGTACCTCGCCGTGAACGGCGACGAGTCCGAGCCGGGCACCTTCAAGGACCGCTACATCCTGGAGAACGACCCGCACATGATGCTGGAGGGCATCGCCATCGCGTCGTACGCGCTGGGCGTGCACACCTGCTACGTGTACCTGCGCGGCGAGTTCAAGTTCCAGGCGGAGCGCACCCAGGCGGCCATCGACGAGGCCTACAAGGCCGGCATCTTCGGCAAGTCCATGCTGGGCAAGGACTTCCAGCTGGACTGCTACGTGGTCCGCGGCGCGGGCGCGTACATCTGCGGTGAAGAGACGGCGCTCCTGGAGAGCCTGGAGGGCAAGAAGGGCTGGCCGCGCCTGAAGCCGCCCTTCCCCGCCGTGGTGGGCCTGTTCGGCAGCCCTACCGTGGTGAACAACGTGGAGACGCTCGCCAGCGTGCCCCCCATCCTCGCCAAGGGCGCGGAGTGGTACGCCAAGCTGGGCACGGACAAGTCGGGCGGCACGCACCTGGTGTGCCTGTCCGGTTCGGTGAACCGCCCGGGCGTCTACGAGGTGGGGATGCACACCACCATCCTGGAGCTGATCCACGACGACCAGTACGGCCAGGGCATGCCCAAGGGCCGCAAGGTGAAGGCGGTCATCCCGGGCGGGTCCTCCGCGCCGGTGCTGGGCGCGGACGAGCTGGACGTGGCGCTGGAGTTCGAAGCGCTGAAGATGAAGCAGACGATGGCCGGCTCCGGCGGCGTCATCGTGATGGACGACGCCACCTGCATGGTGCGCAGCCTGTGGCGCGTGGCCCGCTTCTACGCGGAAGAGTCCTGCGGCCAGTGCACGCCGTGCCGCGAGGGCACGCCCTGGCAGACGCGCCTGTTGCGCAAGATTGAAGAAGGCCGGGGAGAGCCGGGCGACATCGACATGCTGTCGAACGTGGCCTCCTCCATCGCGCCCTACCCGCCCATTGGCCTGGGCAACACCATCTGCGCGCTGGGCGACGCGGCGGCGCTGCCCACGCACTCCTTCCTCATGCGGTTCCGGGACGAGTTCGAGGCGCACCTGCGGGAGAAGCGTTGCCCGTTCGGTGAGCACCCCTGGGGTTCCTACGGAGACTGGTCTTGAACACTGAGTTGGTTCTCTTCGGCGTTTTCGCCGTCATGACGCTGGTGTCGGCGGGGCTCGTCATCACCGCGCGGAGCCCCATCAACTCCGCCATGTCCCTGGTGTCGACGTTCTTCTTCCTGGCCGGCATCTATGTGCTCCTGTGGGCGCACACGGTGGCCGTCATGCAGGTGCTCGTCTACGCGGGCGCCATCATGGTGCTCTTCCTGTTCGTCATCATGCTGCTGAACCTGGGGGACGCGGCCCACCGCGGCCGCCCCACGGTGACGCGCATCCTGGGCGGGGCCTCCGCGTTCGGCCTGCTGGCCGTGCTGGCGGTGACGCTCGGCCGCACGAACGCCATCCCGGCCAACCTGGGCCCCCAGGCCCAGGCGACGTTCGGCACCATGGCCTCCGTCGGCCAGTCCATCTTCACCGCCTGGCTGCTCCCGTTCGAAGCCGTCAGCCTGCTGCTCCTGGTGGCGATGGTGGGCGCGGTGGTGGTGGCCAAGTCCCGGATCTGATCCCCGCCTTCGGACAACTTCTGCTAGATGGCGCGGGCGGGCTCTTAGAGCCGTCCGCCTGAAAGCCAAGAGCTTCCGCACATGGTTCCCATCACCTACTACCTCCTGCTGGCCGCCGCGCTCTTCTGCATGGGCATGTTCGGCGTGCTGGTGCGCACCAACGCGCTGGTCGTCTTCATGTGCGTGGAGCTGATGCTCAACGCGGTCAACCTCACGTTCCTGGCGTTCGCGCGGATGCACGGCGACGGCATCGGGCACGTGTCCGCCTTCTTCGTCATCGCCGTGGCGGCCGCGGAAGCGGCCATCGGTCTGGCCATCGTCATCGCGGTCTTCCGCAGTCGCGGCTCCGTGAACGTGGACGACATCCGGACGATGAAGCACTGAATCCCGTCACTCCCTGAGCCCATCCATGGACGGAATCGTCGAATTCTTCAGAACGGCACCCATCCCCCCCGAGGTGTTCGCACCCTCGCTGGGATTGATCATCCTGCTGCCGCTCCTGGGCGCGTTCGTGTGCGGCGTGTTCGGCAAGTGGCTGGGCCGGGCCAACGTGCACCTGGTGGCGTGCTCCGCCATCGCGGGCGCCTTCGTGCTGAGCCTGATGGCCTTCTGGGCCACCAGCGACGCGGCGGGCGGGCGCGTGGTGAGCATGCCCAACGCGTTCGGCCTGGAGCGCGACGTGGTGCGCTACGCCATCTCGTATGACTACGGCACCTGGTTCGCGGCGGGCGACTTCCGCGTGAACTTCGGGCTGCTGGTGGACCACCTGTCCGGCATCCTGCTGCTGGTCATCACCGGCATCGGCTTCCTCATCCACCTGTACTCCACCAGCTACATGGAGCACGACGACGGGTACTGGCGCTTCTTCGCGTACCTGAACCTCTTCGTCGCCGCGATGCTGACGCTGGTGATGGCCGACAACCTGGTCCTGCTCTTCGTGGGCTGGGAGGGCGTCGGCATGGCCAGCTACCTGCTCATCGGCTTCTGGTACACGGACAGCGCGAAGGCGTGGGCGGGCCGCAAGGCGTTCGTCACCAACCGCATCGGTGACTTCGCGTTCCTCATCGCCACGTTCCTGCTCATCCTGACGGTGAACGCCTTCAGCCAGCAGGCGGACCCGCGCGACTACAACTCCGCGGGCAGCTCCCGCGCGCGCTACACGCAGGGCCTGCTGGAGAAGGGCCCCGTCACCTTCAAGGGCCTGGAGAAGATGGCCCTGGCCCTCCCGGAAGGCACGGGCGGCGCGGTGTCGCTCGCCACGCCCATCGAAGCGGGGCCGCTGGCCGGCTACACCTTCGGCGGCGTGATGACCGCCACCATGCTGCTGTTCCTCCTGGGCGCGGCGGGCAAGAGCGCGCAGCTTCCGCTCTACGTCTGGCTGCCGGACGCGATGGCCGGCCCGACGCCGGTGTCCGCCCTCATCCACGCCGCCACGATGGTCACGGCCGGCGTGTACCTGTTCTGCCGCATGAGTTCGCTGCTGGTGCTCAGCCCCACCGCCATGGCGACCATCGCCGTCGTGGGCGCGCTGACGTCGCTGCTGGCGGCGCTGATCGCCTTCGCGCAGGACGACATCAAGAAGGTGCTCGCCTACTCCACGGTGTCGCAGTTGGGCATCATGTTCATGGGCGTGGGCATGGGCGTCTTCTGGGCGGCCGCGCTGCACCTGCTGACGCACGCGTGCTTCAAGGCCTGCCTCTTCCTGGGCGCCGGCAGCGTGATGCACGGCAACGGGGATGAGACGGACATCAAGAAGCTGGGCGGCCTGTACAAGGAGATGAAGTGGACGCACGCCACGTTCCTCGTCTCCACGCTGGCCATCACCGGCATCATCCCGCTGTCCGGCTTCTTCTCGAAGGACGCCATCTTCCACGGCGTGCACCACAACCACCTGCACGACCTGCACTGGGTGTCCGGCTTCGTCTACGCGATGGGCCTGCTCATCACCGCGTGCACCGCGTTCTACATGTCGCGCGTGTACCTGCTGACGTTCACCGGCAAGCGCTCCCCTGAAGCCAAGGTGGCGCACGCGCACGAGAGCTCCTGGTTCATGACGCTGCCCCTGGTGGTGCTCGCGTTCCTGAGCGTCGTGACGCTGGTGTACGCGCTGCCGCTGATGCCCCGCTCCGGTGGCGGCATGCAGCCGGTGTTCGAGAACTTCCTCTCCCCCGTGCTGCGCCCGGCCGAAGCGGTCGCCCGCGCGGCCCAGACGGTGGCGCTGGACCACAGCACGCCGGCCTTCGTGGACTACCTCATCGCGTGGCTGGTGGCGCTGTCCGGCGGCGCGACGGCGGCGTTCCTCTACCTGAAGTTCTTCCCCGCGCAGGTGGGCAAGCCGGTGCCGGCGTTCGCCCGCGCGGTGCGCCGCACGGCCCACAACAAGTTCTACGTGGATGAGCTGTACGAGTTCATCCTCATCCGTCCGGTGAAGTTCGTGGCCTTCATCCTCTTCCGCGTGGTGGACGCGCTCGTCATCGACACGGTGCTGGTGCGCGGCACCGCCTACGTGACGGAGAAGGTGGGCCTCGGGCTGCGCCGGCTCCAGACGGGTGACGCGCAGGCCTACGCCGCCATCATGGCGCTCGCCATCCTGGGCGGCGCGGTCTACGCCCTCCTGCAGGTGCTTTCATGAGCTTCTTCGACACCCACCTGTTGAACGTCGTCATCTACCTGCCGCTCGTGTTCGCGGCGCTGGTGTTGATGCTGCCCTCCACGGAGCACGGGCAGGTCCGCGCCATCACGTTCGTGGGCATGCTGCTGGACCTGGCGTTCGGCGTCTGGGCCTACTTCCGCTTCGAGCCTTCCGGAGCGGAGTTCCAGATGGAGTACCGCGTCCCCTGGTTCCAGCAGTTCGGGATGAGCTACCACCTGGGCCTGGACGGCCTCGCGGCGAGCCTGCTGCTCCTGACGGTGTTCCTGGGCCCGCTGGTGGTGCTCGCCTCCACCACGTACATCAGCCACCGCATCAAGGAGTTCCATCTGGCGCTGCTGGTGCTCCAGACGACGATGCTGGGCGCGCTGGCGTCGATGGACGTCCTGCTCTTCTACATCTTCTTCGAAGCCATGCTCATCCCCATGTACCTGCTGGTGGGTGTGTGGGGCGCCGAGGACCGGCGCATGGCGGCGGTGAAGTTCTTCCTCTACACGCTGGTCGGCTCGCTGCTGATGCTGGTGGCCATCGTGGCGGTGTACTTCGTGAGCGGCGCGCCGGGCGTGCGTTCGTTCGACTACGGCACGCTCTACAACAACCTGCTCGCCGCCAATCAGCAGCTCGCCGCGTGTACCAATGGTCCGGAGGGCGCATGCGCGTCGCTCACGGGCCTGGCCGCCACGCTGCACACGTACGGGCCCTGGATGTTCGCCGCGTTCGCGCTGGCGTTCGCCATCAAGGTCCCGATGTGGCCGGTGCACACCTGGTTGCCGGACGCGCACGTGCAGGCGCCGGTGGCGGGTTCCATGATCCTGGCCGGCGTGATGCTGAAGATGGGCACCTACGGCTTCTGGCGCTTCGCGATTCCGCTGTTCCCGGTGGCGGCGCAGGCCGCGCGGCCGTTCCTCGCGGTGCTGGCGGTCATCGGCATCGTGTACGGGGCGCTGATGTGCCTGGCGCAGCGGGACATCAAGAAGCTCATCGCGTACTCGTCCGTCAGCCACCTGGGCTACTGCATGCTGGGCCTCCTGGCCGTCACGAGCGAGGGCGCCACGGGCAGCGCGTACCAGATGCTGAACCACGGCATCTCCACGGGCGCGCTGTTCCTCCTGTTCGGCTTCCTCTACGAGCGCCGCCACACCCGGCTCATGTCGGACTACGGCGGCATCGCGAAGGTGATGCCGGTGTTCACCGCGGCGTTCGTCATCATCACGTTCTCGTCGGTGGCGGTGCCGGGCACCAACGGCTTCATCGGTGAGTTCCTGGTGCTGATGGGCACCTTCAAGAGCACCCTGCCCCTGGGCTTCGGCGCGTTCGCCACCCTGGGCGTCATCCTGGGCGCCGCGTACATGTTGTGGATGGTGCAGAAGGTCTTCTTCGGCGGCATCACGCACCGGGAGAACCAGCACCTGCGCGACATGAACCTGCGCGAGATGCTCACCACGGCGCCCTTCATCGTGCTGGTGGCGGTGATGGGTCTGATGCCGCAGCCCTTCCTGGAGCGCATCGCCCCGTCCACGGAGCGCTACGTGGCGCGCGCCAGCGTGGGCGCTCCGGGTGCCACCCAGGCGAAGGACGACCAGTTGCGCGTGGAGGTGATGTCGCTGCCCTCCACCGCCGCCGCGGCCCGCCCCTCCGTTCCCGCCGCGCCGCTCGCCGTGCGCGAGTAGGCCCCGAAAGACTCCATGAACCTGCCAAACCTCACCCTGGCGGATTTCCTCCCCCTGCTGCCCGCCATCATCATGGTGGTGGCGGCCTCCGTCCTGCTGCTGTCGGAGGTGTTCCTCTCCGCCACGGCGTCCCGCGGCTACCAGGCGGTGCTCACCGTCGTTGCGGCGGCGGCCAGCGGCGCCGTGGCCGTGGGCCTGATGTTCGAGCCGCCCCAGGAGGTGTTCCTGGGCTTCGGCGTGTTGGACCCCTTCTCCAGTTTCCTCACCCTGGTGGTGAGCGTGGGCCTGGGGCTGGCGGCGCTGAGCGCGGTGGGCTTCCTGCGCAAGCGAGGCGCGGAGCGCGGTGAGTTCTACGCGCTGATGCTCTTCGCCTCCGCGGGCATGAGCCTGCTGGCCATGTCGACGGAGTTCATCACCATCTTCGTCAACATCGAGATCCTCTCCATCGCGACGTACGCGCTGACGGCGTACCTGCGCCGCGGCACGCGTCCCAGCGAGGCGGGCTTCAAGTACTTCATCCTGGGCGCCTTCTCGTCCGCCATCCTGCTGTACGGCACCGCGCTGCTGTACGGGGCCACGGGCACGACGAAGCTCAACGACATGGTCATCCCGCTGCAGCAGGCGCTGCACGGCAACCCGGCCCTGGTGTACGTGGGCGCGGTGCTCATCGCGGCGGGCTTCGCGTTCAAGGTGGCGGCGGTGCCGTTCCACATGTGGACGCCGGACGTGTACGAAGGGGCTCCCACGCCGGTGACGGCGCTGATGAGCGCGGGCGTGAAGGCCGCGGCGTTCGCCTCCCTGGTGCGCGTGTTCCTCACGGTGGGCAAGGGCATGGACCCCAAGCTGCCGCTGATGCTGTTCGCCACGCTGGCGCTGCTCACCATGGTGGCCGGCAACCTGATGGCCATCCCGCAGCGCAACGTGAAGCGCATGCTGGCGTACTCCTCCATCGCGCACGCGGGCTACCTGCTGCTGGGCGTGGCGGCGCTGTTCGTCGCGGCGCCGGGCGAGAGCTTCCGCGTGCTGTCCGCGTCGTCGCTGTCGGGTGGGACGCCGCTGGACGTGGCCCGTTCGGACGCGCTGCGCGGCATCCTGTACTACCTGCTGGCGTATACCTTCAGCGCCGCCGGTGCGTTCGCGATGGTGTCCGCGCTGGAGCGCCGCGAGGACGAAGAGAAGGGCACCGCGTGGGACCTGGAGCGCTTCGCGGGCCTCGCGCAGCGCCGGCCGGGTTACGCGTTCGCCATGGCGGCCTTCATGCTGTCCCTGGGCGGCATCCCCCCCACGGTCGGATTCATGAGCAAGCTGCTCATCTTCCAGGCCGCCATCGACGTGGGCCTCGTGGGCCTCACCATCGTCGCGGTGCTCTCCAGTGCGGCGGGCGCGTATTACTACCTGCGCGTCGTCGTCTACATGTTCATGCACCCCGTCCCCGAGGGCGCGCAGCCGCTGGAGCGCAACTGGGGCACCGAGGCCGCGTTGGTCATCTCCACCGTCGCCGTCGTGCTCCTGGGCATCCTCCCCGGCCACGTGACGGACTGGCTCGCCCAGGCGGGCACGCTGTTCGGTCAGTAGCGCACGGACAGCGGTACGCAGCACCCGACGCCCGTCGCGGCCACCTGGCCCGGCGGGCGTTGTCGTTGCGGGCATCGACGCGCGCACCCACCGCCTCTTGATGGGTTCGGATCCGCATGACGCGCGCCAGCATGCGCGCCGCATGGCGCAACCCAGCAACGGATCCACGGGACGTGGCCCACGGCGTCATGCACCACCGTGCATTGCAGAAGTGAAATGGGCGGACGGGCGCGGCGCTCGCGGACACCTTCCCCACCGGCGTGCCTGGCGCAGAGAACTCAGGAGGCGTGGCGTGGAGCGGAAAAGAAGGCGGCCCGGCACCCGTGAGGGTGTCGGGCCGCGGGTCTTCTCAAGGTGACACACCGGAAGTGCTGAAAGGGTGGGGGGGAACCACTTTCAGCCTCGCTTCGATGCGTCCCGGACCTAAGCCTTAGCAGGTGCCATGCCAGCCGCCTCGGAAGCCGAAACTCTAGACTTCTCAAGCACTTGGACGACAGGGCAACACTCCTTCCCCCTCCTCCGGGCATTGCAGGGCTGCAATCGGGTTTCAGATATGAAAAGCCCGAACAAATCCGGGGGTTTGTTTTTTTCAACCTTGAACGGGCCCGATTTCGGATCTGAACCCACCTGGAAAGGTGGTGGGACATGGCCTGGACACCCACCTGAAGGGTTACCTGCGCCTACTCGCGCGGGGCGCCCGCGGGGGGCCGGAGGTTGAGCCGCTTCATCTTCCGCCACAGCGTGGTGGAGGAGACGCCCAGCTCGTCGGCCACGCGGGCCAGGTCCACGCCGTGGCGCTCCAGGGACTGGACGATGGCGCGGCGCTCGGCTTCCTCCACCACCTCCGCCAGCGTGGGGCCGGAGGACTCCGGGCTCCCCGCGCGGGCGTCCGTGGGCGGCAGGCCCGAGGCGGCCGCCGGCAGCACTCGGGACTGGGGGCGCAGCGGGAAGTCCTCGGGGAGCAGCTCGTCGGCTTCCGCCAGCGCCGCAGCCTGCTCCACCAGGTTCTCCAGCTCGCGCACGTTGCCGGGGAAGTCGTACGTCATCAGGTGTTCCACGGCGGTGGCGGACAGGCGCCGGATCCGGGGGCTGCGGTTGTTGGAGCGTTGCAGGAAGTGCTCCGCCAGGGCGGGCACGTCCTCCAGGCGCTCGCGCAGGGGGGGCACGCGCAGCATCACCACGTTGAGGCGGTAGTAGAGGTCCTGGCGGAAGCGCTTCTCGCGCACCTCCAGCTCGATGTCGCGGTTGGTGGCCGCGGCGATGCGCGCGTCCACGCGCATCGCGGTGGACTCGCCCACGCGGCGCACCTCGCCGTCCTGCAGCGTGCGCAGGAGCTTGGACTGGAAGGTGGGGCTCGTCTCCGTCACCTCGTCGATGAAGAGCGTGCCGCCGTCCGCCTCCTCGAAGAGGCCGCGGCGTGTCTTCACCGCGCCCGTGAAGGCGCCCTTGGCGTGGCCGAAGAGTTCGCTCTCCAGGAGCGTCTCGCTGATGGCCGCGCAGTTGACGGGCACGAAGGGCCGGCCGCTGCGGCGGCTGTGCGTGTGGAGCGCCCGCGCCACCAGCTCCTTGCCCGTGCCGCTCTCGCCCTGGATGAGGACGGTGGCGTCGCTCTGCGCGACGCGCATGAGGCGCGTGGTGAGCTCCCGCATCGCCTGGCTGCGGCCCACCAGCGCGGACAGGTTGTGGCGCTGGTTGAATTCGGTGGCGAAGTTGTCCACCGCCGTCTGGAGCTTGGTGCGCTCCAGGGCGCGCTCCACGCGGTAGCGCAGCTCGCCTTCCTTGAAGGGCTTGGTGACGTAGTCGTACGCCCCCAGGCGCATGGCCTCCACGGCGCTCTCGATGGAGCCGAAGGCCGTCATCATGATGGCCTGCAGGCGCGGGGACACCTCCAGCCCGCGCTTGAGCAGCGTGAGCCCGTCCATGGGCTCCATCTTCAAATCCGTGAGCAGCAGGTCCACCTGCCCCTTCGCGAGCACGCCCAGGGCCTCCTCTCCGGTGGCGGCCTCGGACACGGTGTAGCCATCATCGCGCAGGAGCATCGCGGTGGTGGCGCGCATGTTTCGCTGGTCGTCCACCACGAGGATGCGGCCTCGGGGGATTGGCGTGGTCGCGTCGGTCATGGAAAGGACAGGGGTTGCGTGAGCGGCAACCGGAAGATGAACGTAGTACCGCGTCCCGGCACGCTCTCCACGGCGATTTCGCCACGGTGGTCCTCCAGGATGCGCTTCACCACCGCGAGGCCCATTCCGGTGCCCTGCGCCTTGGTGGTGAAGAAGGGTTCGAAGACGCGGTGGAGCAGTTCGGCCGGGATGCCCGGCCCCTGGTCCACCACGTCGATGCGCAACTGTTCGCGGCCCGCGTGCGCCTCGCGCCGGGCCTTCACCTGCACCTGGCCGCCCTGGGGCATGGACTGGATGGCGTTGACGGCCACGTTGATGATGGCCTGGCGGATGAGCCGCACGTCCATGGGCACCGGCGGAATGCCGGGCTCCACCTCCGAGGAGATGCGCACCGGACGCTCCGCGCCTCCCTGCGCCTTCGCCGCTTCCACCGAGTCCTGGAGCACGCGCAGCAGGTCCTCGTGCTGGAGCACCGGGTTGCGCGGGCGGGTGTAGTCCAGCAGGGCGCCCACCATCCGGTTGAGGCGGTCACTCTCCTCGCCCACGATGTCCAGCAGCATGGCTGCGTCCCCTTCCGGCTTGAGGATCCGCCGCAGCGAGGCCACCGCGTTGAAGATGACGCCCAGGGGGTTTCGCACCTCGTGGGCGACGATGGCGGACAGCTCACCCAGGGCCGCCAGCCGTTCGCGCTTCACCATCTCCGCGCGGGTGGCGGCCAGCTCCGCGTAGCTGGCCCACAGCGATTCGTACAGGCGCGCGTTGGCGATGGACAGCGCGAGCTGGCCACATGTGGCCTCCGCCAGGTCGATGAGCTCCGGGCCGAAGGGGCGCGGGCCGCGCACGTCGTCCACCATCACCACGCCGATGAGCTCCTCGCGCGAGGTGAGCGGCAGGCCCAGCAGGGCCTTCTCCCCCAGTTGTTCGACGAGCGCGGCGCCAGCGGCGGAGCCCCCCTGCCGCAGGTCATCGATGGCGATGGGCCTGCGCTCCCGGGCCACGCGCGCGGCCAGGGCGTCGCTGTCCAGCGGCACCACCACCGCGCGGAACAGGTCCCGGTGCGCCTCGGACGCGGCCGCGCCCCGGAGCACCTTGGCCTGCTCGTCGTAGAGCAGGATGAAGCAGTTGGACACGTCCAACAGGTGCACGAGGAAGTCGGACGCGACGTCCAGGATGCTCGCCGTCTCCAGCACGCCCGACGTGGTGCGCGACAGGTCCAGCAGCAGGCGCGTCTCCGTGAGCTGGCGCGCGGATTCGGCCCGGAGGCGGCGCTGCTCCAAGAGCGTCACCAGCAGCTCCGCGAGCGTGGCCAGCAGCCGCGCGTCACGCTCGTCGAAGGGCTTCTCCTTCGGACGCAGCGCCTGCACCACCCCCACGCCTTCACCGCCCCGGGTGAGCCGGGCCGCCGTTCCGGCGCCGAAGCGGCCCTGGGACACCGACGCCAGCGCGCGATTCTGGGCGTACGAGGACACCACGCCCCCGTCCGTCCGGAGCGACGCGGCCAGCAGCACGTCGGTGACGGGCGCGTCCGCACCGCCGGCCGGACTCCCCTCCTCCAAGCCCACGTGCGCGATGAGCCGCGGAGGCTGGCCCGGCTCCGGGGCGACGTGCAGCACCACCACCTGCGCGTGGAGCAGGTCCGCCACCCGGGCGAGGAACCTCTCCGGCGGAGGGGGCACCGGCTGCGCCACGAAGCGCGCCATCTCCGCCACCGCCTCCACCTCCCAGCGGCTGCGCGCGCCGTCCGCCTGGAGGTGCGCGTCCGCGAGCGCCGCACCCACCACCTTCGCGAACAGCGTCAGCACCGAGCCGTGCCGGGGCGCCACCCACGGCCCCGCCACCCACAGCACCTCCGACTGCGGACCGCCCACCGGCAGGTACGCGTGCGTGGGCTCCGCGTGGTCCGCGCCGCCAAACACCGGCCGCCCGTCCGACAGCGCCTCCAGCGCCAGGTGCGCGTCCACCGGCGGGGACACCCCGTCACGCACCACCAGCCGCGTGCCCTCCCAGCGCAACAGCCGCGCCCGGAAGCCCGCGCCCTCGAGGCCCGCCAGCGCCACGCGCCGCACCGCCTCCTCCGAACGCGCGGACACCAGCGCCGCGGACGTGTCCACCAGCCGCTCCGCGACCGCCAGCTCCACGGGCCGCTCCGCCTGGACCAGGCAGTTGAGGAGCAGGCCGTAGCCGCCGCCCTCCAGCAGCAACTGCGAGGCCTGCACGGACACCTCGTTGGTGCGGCCCTGCGTGTTCGTCACCCCGTAGAGCTGCGTGCGCCCGTCCAGCGGCGAGCCCGAGGCCAGCCGACGGTAGCGATCCGCCAGGCGGCTGCGCTCCTCGGGCTGCACGAAGTCGAGGAAGGAGCGGCCCTCCACCTGCTCGCGCTCCAGGCCCAGCAGCCGCGCGTACCCGGCGTTGGCCACGTGGACGCGACCGTCCCCATCCAACACCAGCACGGGGTTGGTGAAAGGCTCCACCAGGGCGCGCAGTTCCTGCTTGCTGTAGGCCTTGGGATTCATCCTCGACGCAGCACCCTTTTGTCACCCACCCTCAACGTCACCTTCTCCCGGTCGAAGTACTCCGACAAGGGAATGATGAACTTGCGGCTCTGGCCCACCAGGTCCTTGAAGCCCTGGGTGGTGATTTCCTTCTGCTCCCGCAGGTGCGTCACCAGGCGCTCGCGCAGGCCGCCAAGCGCGTTCGCGTCGAAGCACAGCTCCTCGCTCACGCGCACCCCCACGCCCTGCGCCACCAGCACCTTCAGCAGCTCCTGGAGCTTCGCGGGCGGCAGCTTCAGCTTCAGCGCCAGCTCCGTGACGGTGGGAGGGGCAAGCCCCGCCGCGGACAGTTCTGCGGACAAGCGCGTGCGCGCGGCCTCGTCCCCCAGGGTGAGCGTGCGGCCCCGGCCCTGGAGGCGCACCACGTCCTTCTCCGACTCCGCCTTCCCCGCGTCCACCAGCGCCTGCACCACGCGCTGGAACAGGCGCGCGTCCAGTTGCGCGGAGAGCCGCTGGCGGAGCTCCTCGCGCGACAGGCCCTCGCGCATCGGCTCGCGTTCGTGGAACGCGGCCAGCAGCGCGAGCGAGCGCTGGCGCAGGCCTTCGAACACATCGTGGGACACGTAGAGCCGCCGCTCGCGGTCCACGAGCAGCACCTGCCCCTTCGCCCCCAACAGCTCCAGCGTGCGCGCCAGCACCTTGGGCGAAAGTCCCGAGCGGCCGAACAGCTCCGGCTGCGTGAGCCCCGCGTAGCCCGCCTGCCGCAAGAGCCACGCCACCTGCCCGGCCGCGTCCGCTTCCAATAGCGGCCGCACCACCCCGGAGGCCCCCCGGCGACGGCGCGGCGGGGTGATGGACAGCACGCGCCCTCCGGCCACCGTGGCGCCCCGGCCCGGCAGCGCGCGCGAGCCTCGCAGGATGAAGCGCTGGCCCACGAGCGCGCCCACCGGGGACGCCAGCCGCAGTTGCGCGAGCGCCGTCTCCCCCGGTGACAGCGTGTCCAGGTCCAGGAGCGCCACCGTGGCCTCCACCTGCGCGGTGCCCAGGTGCAACAGCAGCTTGCGGCGCTTCGGGAGCGGGGACTCGGCCGCGGGCAAGAGCGTCAGCTCCACGTCCAGCATGGACGTCTCCGGCAGCTCGCCCGCGCGCGTGAGCACCATGCCCCGGTGCACCTCCTCCGTCTCCACGCCCGTCACGTTCACCGCCGCGCGCTGCCCTGCCTCCACGCGCGTCACCGGCTGCCCGTGCACCTGCACGCCCCGCACGCGCAGCGGCCCCGGGCGGGCCCCGGAACCGGAGGGCAGGAGCGACACCGCGTCGTCCACCGCCAAGGAGCCGGACAGCAGCGTGCCCGTCACCACCGTGCCGAAGCCCTTGATGCTGAAGGCCCGGTCCACCGGAAGGAACGCGGGGCCCTCCGAGGGACGCTCCGGCAACGCGGCCCCCGCGCGGCCGAGCGCCACCTTCAGGTCCGTGAGGCCCGCACCCGTCCTCGCGGACACCGGCACCACGGGCGCTGCTTCCAGGAAGGTGCCCGTGGTGAGAGAAGCGAGGTCCGCCTCCACCAGCGCGCGCCAGTCGTCGCCCAGCGCCTCCAGCAGGTCCGCCTTGGTGAGCGCGACGACGCCCGCCTTCACGCCGAGCAGCCGGCAGATGTCCAGGTGCTCGCGCGTCTGGGGCATGACGCCCTCGTCGGCGGCCACCACCAGCACCGCCAGGTCCACGCCGCCGGCGCCCGCGGCCATGGCCTTCACGAAGCGCTCATGGCCGGGCACGTCCACCACGCCGGCCACCTGTCCGTCCGGCAGGGACAGGTGCGCGAAGCCCAGCTCCAGCGTGATGCCCCGCCGCTTCTCTTCCGGGAGCCGGTCCGTGTCGATGCCGGTCAGCGCCTTCACCAGGGACGTCTTGCCGTGGTCGATGTGGCCCGCCGTCCCGATGATCATCGCCGCGTCAGCACCCTTCCGGTGTCCAGCGGCCTCAGGCTCCGGCCTTGTCGGGGTCGTCGTCGAAGTGCGCTTCGCCCATGCCGGGCTCGTAGTCCCACGGGAAGACGAAGAGCGAGTCGGTGGACATCCCGGCGTGGTCCGGCGTGAAGCCCTCCGGCCGCGCCACGAGGCACGCCGTCTTCACTTCCTTCGCGCCCACCTTGCGCGCGAGCGCCGTGGCCAATTCCAGCGTGTCCCCGCTGGACGCGATGTCGTCCACGATGAGCACGCGCAGGCCCTTGATGGCCAGGGGCATCTCCTCGCTCACCTGGGGCTGGAGGGCGCGGTTCTTCGTCCGGTCCGCCTTGTCACGGCTGCGGCGGCTGATGCGCACGGGGAAGAACTGGACGCCGAGCGCCCCCGCGAGCGCACCGCCCACGTACACACCGCCGTGCGCCACGCCCACCACCGCCTGCGGCTCCCAGGCCTGACGGATGGTGCGCGCCAGCTTCTGCACCGAGCGGTCGAACTCCGCCCACGACAGCTCCACCACGCCGTTGGGCTTCTGGCGGGATTGGTCGCGGCCGGTGGGTTGGCGCGGGGCCTCCACCTGGGGCGCGAGCACCAGGTCGTTGGGAATGGAAACGATGCGCTCCGCGCCCTGCTTCTGGGCGTCGGACGGCGAGGGAGACTTCGGGGAAGGGTTGCGCTGGTCCTGGGACTTCGGCCCAGGCGCTGCCCGCTTGGTGGCCACGGCGAAAGCTCCGGGTGAGGTGCGCTCCTGTCATATCCCGAGCACCGCGCCCTCGCCACAACCGCCGCGCCTGCTTCCTCGGCGGGTGTGAAGCGCTGAAACATCCCCCCCGGTGCCGCGAGGATGTCTGTCTTCAAAACAGAAGGCCCGCCCCCAGCGTCAGACGCTGCCTTCGGCCAGCATCTGGGCAATCTCCGCGCCCGGGATGACATAGCGCGTCGTGCAGAACTGGCAGGTGGCCTCCGCCTGACCTTCCTTCTCGAGCAGGTCCTGGAGCTCCGCCTTGCCCATGGCGAGCAGGGCCAGCTTCACGCGGTCGCGGCTGCACGAACAGGTGAAGCGCAGGGGATAGCGCGACATCACCTCCAGGTCCGCCTCCGGCACCAGCGAGCGCAGGAGCGTCGTCGCCCCGTCCTCCGCGTGCGCCTGGACCGCCGTCTGGAACTGCGCCCGCAGGCGGGTGCCCAGCGCGTGGAAGGCGTCCTTGTCCCCGTTGGGAAGCGGCTGCACGAGCAGGCCCACCACGGTGCCCAGGAGGTCCTCCTTGCCGTCCACCACGCCCGGAAGCTGCACCATCATCAGGTGCGAGGGCACCTGATCCGACTGGTGGAAGTAGCGCTCCAGGTCCGCCACCAGGTCGAAGTGCTCCAATTCCACGGACGAGCGGTAGTACTCGCCGCCGCCCTGGTCGCGCAGCACGGACAGGAAGCCGTGGTTTCCCAGCACGGGACGCCAGTGGTACTTGCCCTCCGTCCCCACGTACTCCACCAGCGTGTTCTTCACGTAGCCGCGCACGACGCCGTTCGCGTCGCCGTCCACGAAGAGGCCGCGCAGGGGGCCGTCGCACTCCAGTTGCAGGTTGACCCGGGAGTCCGTGCCCTTGCGGAGCGCGCCCATGAGGGCGGCGGCGGTGAGGCCCTGGGACAGGAGGGCGGCGGAGGCCGGCATGCTCTGGTGCGCGGCGCGGGCCTGACGGGACAGGACGCTGGTGGTGGCCAGCATCAGCCGCAGGTCCGACGCCTTCAACAATCCACTGACAAGCTCATCGGGCATAGGGGGGCTTGTTAGCGCGCCGCACCCGTCCGTGCCCACCGGCGAAAGAGGGGCGGGGGGAGGACGCCCGCGCGCCTGCCAGCAGCCGGGCCAGGGGGAGGCATCGGCGGGGCTTATGAGTCGGTATTCCCCGGCTGGCGCGCCCGGGCACGTCCGGATGCGGAAGAAATCCAGCCAGCGCTACGGAACGGCTATAAACCGCGTCCTGGCCGTCGCACCTGGCCCTGACTTGGGCGCGCGGGGGTCTCCACCCCACCATCCGCGTGCCCGCGCTGGAGAATCGATGAGCACCCAAGCCACCGCCGAAGCCATCACCGACCGGACGCCCATTTTGAAGTCGCGGCTGGGCTCGTTCCTCGCCGTGGTGCCCCTGAGCATCTGGGTCATCAACCATCTGTGGGACAACCTCGCCGCCTTCCGCGGCGCGGCGGCCTGGCAGGAGTCCGTGACGCAGTACGCGAACCCCTTCGCCCAGGCGTTCACGTTCATCATCGTGATGCTGCCCCTGCTCATCCATACGGCGTGGGGGCTGGTGCGCATGTTCAGCTTCAAGCCCAACAACCTCCAGTACAACAACTACGGCAACCTCAAGTACCTGGTGCAGCGCGTGGCCGGCCTGGGCGTGCTCGCGTTCCTGGGCGCCCACATCTGGCTGGCGTTCCTGCAGCCGCGGCTGCTGGAGGGCCACGCGGAGCCGTTCTCGGACATCGCGCGGGAGATGCACCACCACGGCCCCACGCTGATGGTCTACCTGCTGGGCACGCTGGGCACCGCGTACCACCTGGCCAACGGCCTGCAGACCTTCACCATGAGCTGGGGCATCGTCGCCAGCGACCGCTCCATGCGCCGCCTGGAGCCCTTCACCATCATCCTCTTCCTCGTCCTGCTGGCCATGGCGTGGGGCAGCATCTACGCCCTCTACACCGCCGGCGCGGCCTTCAGCCCCGCGGGCATGGACGTCGGCGGTTGAGCCGGACGTAGCACCGAGCCCCCGGAAAACACGACCGGCCGCCCCTGACTTCCAGGAGCGGCCGGTTCGCTTTTCAGGGGTGGTGCTCAGGGCGTCAGAACGGGATGTCTTCGTCCGCGCCGCCGCCGTGGTTGCCACCGCCCATGCCGCCGTCGTCCATGCCCATGGGGGGCGGCTGGCCGTAGTCGTCCCCGCCGCGCGAGGGGGCGCCGCCGCCCTGCGACCGGCGTCCACCCCCGGAGCCGCCGGAGCTGGCCCCGCCGCTGTAGCCCTCGCCGGCGTCACGTCCGCCGAGGAAGGTCACGGAGGTGGCGACGACCTCGGTGGTGTAGTTCTTCTTGTTCTCCTTATCCATCCACTCACGGGTCTGAAGCCGACCCTCGACGAAGCACTGCCGTCCCTTCTTGAGGTACTCGCCGCACAGCTCCGCGAGCTTTCCCCAGACGACGATGCGGTGCCACTCGGTGCGCTCCTGCTTCTGGCCGTTCTTGTCGTTCCAGCTCTCGCTCGTGGCGATGCGGAAGTTCGCCACGGCCTGACCGCCCGGGGTGAAGCGCACCTCGGGGTCCGCGCCGAGATTGCCGATGAGAATGACCTTGTTCACGCCTCCAGCCATGGTTCCTCCCTACCGAGACCTGGCCCACCAAGGGCCAGGTACAACCCGCGAGGACACACGCCCCGACAGGTCCTTCAGCCCATAGCATCCACCACTGACATGCCTCCGGCCAGATTCCTTCCGGAGGACACGGGGGACGCACGCCCGCCTGAGTCCCAGGCGGGAAGCCCCCGGATTCCGGGGGGTTGGACGGGCTGAAGGGAGGGGCTGCTACCCGCC
>NZ_RAVZ01000153.1 GCF_003611635.1 Corallococcus terminator
ACACCCGCGACTGGACACCCACGGGCCCCGTGCGGCTCAACCCTTCCCCGAACCTCACCCCTCTCGTTCCAACAATGACCGCAGCTGCTTGACCTGTTTCACGCGACAACTACGTTGACACTCACCGGTGCCGGAGGTGACGACGCCAGGCATGCCGGGCCGCACGCCCCGGTGCAGCATCTGGATCTGGTGGCGATATGGGTCGTACTTGGCTTTGCGCTTCAGCGGCAGGCCGCCCTTCTCCCGAGGCTCCGAGCCGAACAGCCCCGCCAGGGCCAGGTCGACGAAGGCGCGCCGCGCGGGCTCGGTGAAGCCGGCTAGGGGACCCTCGGGCGAGGTGTCCTGGTAGAGCGCGTCGAAGGACAGCTCCGCAGGTTCGTATCGGGGAATGGCCTCGATGAGTGGCTCGGTGCAGAAGGTGCCGGGCTGGCGCAGCAGCCGGCGCCGCTCCTCGGCCACGCTCTCGTCACCGATGCGGAAGGCGGTATCGAGGTAGCTGATGTAGAGTTCGCGGATGCGCTCGAAGTTTCCAATGGGGTCCTGCATCACTCCACCTTCCTTTGAGTCCACGACTCGGGGACCGCCCGCGCAGCTAGGGGGGCAAGCTTTCTTCCGAACGGATAAACGTACGAGGTGACGACGCGGCGGCCCTCACGCTCTGCGATGCGGGGACCCGGCGCCCCGGCGCCGATCGCGGTGCACAGGCGGGCCAGCGGTAGCGGCAGGTGAATGGGGGCATGGGCCAGGGTCTCAAGGACTCCGTTCTCGTCGCGCGTGAAGGGAGGCCGCCCCGCTTTTTCCGCGGCGTCCAGCAGCGCCCACGCCCGGGAGTAGCTCCAGCTCACGGGGGTTCCCGCCCGCAGGATGACGTAGATGGGCGCGCGCTGGCCATCACTGCGCCGCTCAATGCCTATCTCGCCCGGCTCTTCCGGTGTCCGCAGGAAGGCGCCGGTCTTCCAGCACCAGGCCGCCTCGGGTTTGTACACCTCCGGAGGCGTGTCTCGCTCAAGCTCGTCACGGACGGTGAAGTGCCTGGGGACCTGAGCCGCATCGGGCCAATCCAAGAACTCGGGCGGGACGAAGGCCAGCTCCCTGGAGAGGGCTACGAGCGGCTCCAGGCATCCATTCTTCGCCTCTAGGTGGATGATGGGCGGCTGGAAGCGGTTGGGCGGTGCCGCGTAGGTCACCAGCAAGCCACGGTTCTTGCTCTCCTTCTCAAGGAGGAGGGCGATCTTCTGGGGTAACAGGCCCAGGACGGTGGCGCTGAAGCGGTTGGCCCTCCGGGAGACGACGAGCCGCGGCCTGCGGGCGACGACGAGCTTCTGCCGTCCATTCATGCGCAGTAGCGTGTCGATCGCGCCCATCTCCTCCAGCGCCCGCAGCAGGTGGAGGCGCAGCGAGTGGTACTCGTCCGTATCCGTGATCCGGGCCAGGTGCTCGTGGACCTCGCGCAGGGGAATGCCACTGCGGGTGTGCGCGATGGAGGAAAGAACATCCAGCAGGAGCGTGGCCTCTTTGGAGTAGTCGCCGCTCGCCCGTTCGGTTTCCTGGAAACATCTGTCCAAGTCCGTCGGTGCGCACGCGCTTCCGGCCCGCTGGGCAGTGGAGCATGCGGCCTCCACGTAGGCGGAGTGGATGGCCCGTACCTCGGGTCTTTCGTCGAGCGGCACATACTCGGTGCCCTCCCGGACGAGGACGGAGCTGGCGCCCCCCGAGAACGCCTTCTTCCAGTGGCGCCGGTCTTTGGAGAGCGGCGAGAAGTCGCCATTCGGCAGGACCGGCCTTCGCGCGTCCCCGACGAAGACGACCATCGTCGGGGAGTTGTTGGGACCGAAGGCCAGCCATGGAAAATCCTCCTTCGGCACGAGAGACATCTCTCCGACGCCGGGCCCGAGCCAACGCGCCGTTGCATCGAAGAACACCATGTCCATGGTGCGAGTGCTGTCCCGGGTGGTGAAGCCCAGAGGAACCTCCTCTGCCGGGCCGCGTAGGGTCTCAAGTCGGCGAGAGGCCGTCTCAAGCCAGAAGTCTCCACTCGGCAGCCCCTTGTGGTCGATCGCGATGCTCAAGGCATCCAGGGCAGCCTCCGCCTCGCCCCGGCGCTCCAGGACATAGTCCTCAATGTGCACCCTCCAGGTCGCCGCGACCTGCAGCTTCTGCAACGCTTCGAGATCGAGCTCCGTGGGAAGGAGCCACTCCTCGACCTGCTGCTCGTCGATGATGCGTCGGCACGGCAACCACAAGCCAGCGGTGGCAACCTCGACCTTCTCGGCGCCGGGCGCGTGGATGCGTGGCAGGTAGCCGTTCAGCCGATAGAAACCGCCCGTCGAGGTGCGGATTCCTCCCACGAAGTGAGGCCGCTGGGGCACCGTCGTATGCAGGAGCGAGGAGACGTCCTCAAGACCCTTGGGCAAGGAATCCAATTGGCGCAGCTGGCAGCCCTCGATCTCCTGCCAATCCGGAAGCGCCGACTGGTTTTTTTTCCCTCCGAACTCCCGGATGAAAGCCTCGACCCTGTCGTTGCGGACGACGGCACGTTCGCACTCGGCCAGCTCTTCGCCCTGGGCGAGCCGGTACTCGCCCGAGATGACCCGCAGCAGCGGCACGACCCCGCGCGCGAAGGTCCGCCGGGACGTTCCCGTGAGCAGCTGATCGAACGCCAGCCGCTGCGAAGACGAGGGGGCCTGCGGTACGAGCCGGTAGCGGAATTCTCCCGCCTCGAAGCCAAGGGGTTCCCGGATGAAGCCATGCTTGTCGGGGTACTGCTCGGTACAGGCGATGTAGAACTCAAGCAGGTCGTCCTGGTCGAAGCGGGCCATCAACGTGGACTGGCCCGTGCGCTCGGCTCCGCCCGTCCGGTCCAGGCTGGGCGCGCTCGCCTGCTGTACCACTGCACGCCAAAACGGGCTCTCCCGAGGGTCGCGGCCGGTGTGCAGGTACTTGTCGAAGAAGCTGTCCAGCTCCTGTTGGAAGTCCTTGCCGAAGTCCTGTCTTGAGCGGCGCAGCACCTCAAGAACGAGCCGGATGGGAGGATCGTCGACGAGGAGATCCGCCCGCTCTAGCGCCGCCCTCAGGCGCAGCCGGTCCGCGTGGTTTGGGAAGGCCAAGTAGAACGAGCGCCCGATGTGCTTGCGGTAAGTCGTGTCGCGTGGTGGGAGGAGCAACTCCCGGTAGCGCTCGTGATGGCGCTTCGTCCAGTCGGCGAGATCCTCCCAGACGTCTTCGAAGCTGCCGGAATCTCTGGCGGAGAAACCGGACGACCTTCTTCCGAGGACCAGCTTCATCCGGTTGTAGAACTGGCCTTCCTCTGGAGGGTAGCCGGACGCGACCAAACAGGTCAGCCACAGACAGCCGAAGAAGTAGGGCTCCTCGTTACTGGCGGGGCTCCAATACGCGTCGGGGCGGCCACTGCGGCGCCGGTACTTGAGGCAGTAGCTCTCAAGAGTGCACTTCTCTTCATCGAGCTCCTTGCCGATGGCTGCCGAGAAGGCCTTCAGCACCTCCTCCGCACGCTCGGAAGCCTCGCCTACGATGACGCAGAGGTCCTCGGGAGAGGCGGGCATGTACCCTACCGGTTCCGGGCTCATTCTCCTGGCGAACGTGTGGGCGAAGAGCCATTCGTTCCAGTCGGAGTAAGAAGCGCTTTTCCAGGACCTCGGCGGCAGCGCCGATGGAGTCGGCGCTTCTGGAACTACGGCAGTCATTCGAATTCCCCGCCCCTTGATGCGGACTCACCACCAGTACAACATCAGTGGATTAGCGTAACGACAGTAGAACAACTGCTATTCCTAGCATGTTGGGCTTCCTTGCTGGGTAAGGAGCCACAACATCTAGGCAGGGTCAGGCTGGATGCTGGTCGTACCGTGGGCGGCAAGGCTGCTTGGAGCATCGCGTCACGATAGGGCTTCGCATGACCAAGCCAAGACGGGGGGTATGGTCCGCTGAGGAGCCTCTTCGGTGGGCACGGCTTGGTCCGCGACAGCGGGTACGGCCTGTGTCGCCACAATGGGCCCGGTCGTTCCCCTACGCCGTGAGCTTGGCCTGCAGTCGCACCGGACGGGTTCAAGTCCCCGTAGGTGCGGGATGCTGGCCTTGGCGCAGTTACAGGGGCATGTTGGAAAGCCGCCCTCTGTACGGATTCTGTACGGACCGGGCCGGTGGCGAGCGAACGCCAGCGACAGCCGATGGTCAGTAAGAATAGGGGGTTACGGCCAAGGGTTCAGAAGGTGAGGGGCAAGGCCGGGATTATGAGACCGCCGCTCTAACCAGGTGAGCTACCTGGCCGTGAAGCCCTGCCCGTATATCGAGCGGGGCGCGGCGCCGCAAGCACTTCGAAGGGGGGCCACCCCCGTCCGGGGCCGGGGAAGTGCCCGCCGTGCCGCCCGCCGAGGGAGCAACCCGGGACACGGGAGGGCTCACCCTCCGAAACAGGTCAGTGGCTGACCCCGGTGGGCTTGCCGTTCAGGAACGTCTCAATCACCACGATCTTGCTGATCTGCGTCGGGTCGCCCACCTTGGCCGGGTCGCAGTCGAGTGGGTTGGCGCCCAGCAGGACGAAGTCCGCCACCTTGCCCGGCTCGATGGAGCCCAGCCACGCGTCGAGTTCGTGCTGACGGGCGGGCTCCACGGTGACGGCTCGCAGCGCCTCCTCGACGGTCGCCTTGTGCTCGGGTCCGAGCTCGTAGCTCTTCGTGAAGTCAGGATAGGCCCACGTGCGCCGCACCCTCCCGGGATGAACTGTTGCCGCGACGGGTCCAGGTTCATGCCCACGACGAACTCATGGCTCTGGCCCTTGGCGGGTGGGGGAACCTTCATCGACGCGAGCACGCCCAGCAGATCCGCCAGGGGGCTAGATTGTTCTTTCCCAGGATGCTCTGGGTCCGCGTCGGCAACAGGTGCATGCGCGGGTCGATGAATCCCGGCATCAGCACCTGCTCAGGCTTCCGGGGCCCGCGTGCGCGGATCGCGTCACGTTCCCGCAGCCAACTCCAATAGACTTTGTCGGCCTGTGGGAGATGCGTAGCACAGGGCGGCGAAGGCACTCCGCGTTCCAGGGTCCCGCAGGGTGGTCCGGAGCTGGCGCTGGATGAGCTCGCGTTGATTCTTGGGATCGCTCAAGAGCAGGTCGTGTCGGGCATAGCCGGCGACGCATTCGCGTGAAACAAGATACCCGTCAAGAGAAAGCCTGCGAAGGATTGCGGCGGCGGCATTCATCATCTCCAGGCAGAAAACAGAATCTGGGAGCGAAGAGACCTCCCAATAGAGAGCAGGCTCTTCATCGAAGAGCCCCACGTCAGGTCGGGTCTCCTGAAAACCAAAGCGGTAGCGAAATGTTTCCAGGAGCGGGTCCACGGCTCCCATGGTGTCCGGAATGGGTGAAGGGTCCGAATCAATGTCGATGCTCACCAGGGCATCCCCTTCAGGTCCCCGCTCCCCCACGTAGAAGGAGACCAGGGTCACCGGGATGCCCATTGGCGCGTGAAGGACCCCGGCGCTAAGTGGAGCTCCTCCCGGCCGCAGAACACCCTTGAGTTCTTGAACACACGTGTCGACCAGGCGTTGGGCGTAGGTGTCGAAACCATAGGAGCCGAGCGGGGTGGCCTCGTCGTAACGAGGTCTTCCTCCTGTATGACATTCTGCCGCGAGTTGATTCAAGGCGGTTCGGGGATTGCCCTGAGAGGTCTTCAATGCCTGTGCGCAATCGGCGAGCGAGGCTCCACTCCTCGGGCGCATGCGCTTGAGCATGTCAAGTGGAGATTCATTTCTGGCCACGGCGATTCTTTCCTTCCGGCGTGTGCTCGCTTGTCCGCCTCATACCCCGAGTGATATTAGGGAGTACGGTCGACGAGGGGAACAGTCATGCCGTTGGCGCTTACCAGCTTGGGCATGGTTTCGTCCGTCGGGAACAGTGTCGTGGCTTCTTGCGCGGCGATTCGAGCCGGCATCGTCCGTCCCGCCCCCGTCGTGGGGACCGACGTGCTGGATCTCCAGAGCGGAGAGATGGTTCCCGTCACGGGGCATCCCATCCGGGGCGTCACCGAGGGGTTCCTCTTCCTCGGGCTCTGGGTTCGGATGGCCGAGCGGGCGATTCAGGATCTCCTCGCCCATGGCCAGCTTCCCGGACCCGCTCAGACCGGATTCTGGAACACATGCGAACTGATGGTGGTCACACCCGTCCTGGATCCCATCAGGTTTCCGATCCTCGGTGAATCGGTTGACGCTTCTCTCTTGAAGGAGGAGTACGCCGGGACATTGCTGGAACTGACCGGACTGCCCATCCCGCTGACGCGGGTCCGCTCGTTTCCCGACGGGCACGTGGGCGTCGCGGCGGCAATGGAGGTGGCCTCACGCCTCATCGAGAGTGGACAGGCTAGGCGCTGCCTCATCGTCGCGGTCGATTCCTATCTGGAGCCCGATACCCTTGATTGGCTGGCGCGTCGCAATCGTCTCAAGTGCGGTGACAATCCCGTTGGTTTGATGCCTGGCGAAGCTGGCACTGCCTTGCTTCTGGAGGCGGCACATGCCGCTGCGGAACGTCACGGTCATATCGACGCCTGGGTCCAGGGGATCGCCGTGGCGGATACCGGCGGCCCTCGAGCCGAGGCAGGCTCCCGGCGCGATGGACTCCTGCTGGCGGACTTGCTGTCTTCCGTGCTTCCGACGACCGCGCCTTTTCAGGGTGATCTCATCGTGGACCTCAACGGTGAGGAGTGGCGCGCCAGGGCGTTTGGAGGGGCGCTTGCCCGACTGGGGCCCACGATGGCGGATGCACGGGTCGTCCTTCCCGCGCTCAGTCTGGGGGAGGTCGGTGCCGCGAGCGGAGGCGTGGGGGTCTGCGTCGCAGCACGCGCCTTTGCTCGGGGCCCTGAGAAGGCGCGTGAGCGCATGGTGCTGTCGCTCGCGGAGTCGGGACGGGTGGCGGTGCTCCGCCTTGTCGGCCCCGATGGAGTCAATGCCGTTCCGAGATAAACCTGGGATCGAGGAGCCCGCATGGCAAGCAACCACGTCAAGAAGGACGACTACAAGGCGCTTCATCAGCCGCCGGGAGGCGCGGGTGGGGAGGGATGCCTCTGGTCATGGAACAGCGAGTACAAGGACGGACACCAATGCTCCTACCGGTGGCATGCCCGGGAACATGCACTCGCCGATGGCCGGCTCTACAACTATCCTGCCTACAAGAGCCTCTGTGTCGAAAAGGCACCGGGGCCAGGCGACGTCTATCTCACGGCCGCGTATCAGGGGCCGAAGCAGAAGGTTCCCTCGAATAGTTACGCCCTGCGCAACCAGTTCCCATACAAGAACAAGCCGCGTCCAGGTCAGTGGGATGTCAGCCTGCCCCGTAACTTCACGGAGAGCTTTACTCGTCCATATTGGCACAATGGCCATCATATCATCGCGCGGTCCGTCCTCCTGGATGAGCTCGCGGCGGCAGGGAAGGAGGACGTCCGGGTGACGGACATGATCGTCCAGGGGTTGTTGAAGGCGTCATACAATCTCAACGACAAGCCGAACATGATCATCCTTCCGATGGACCGGACGGTGGCGCGAGCGTTGGGGCTTCCCCGGCACCTCCTGGGGGATGAGATGGAGATCCATGAGGAGTTCCAGGGCCGCCGGACGGCGGACCATCCTGACTATTCCCGCAGGGTCCGGTTCATGATTCGTCCGGTCATCAATCAATACAAACGGCTGGCTAAACAGAAGTTGGACGAAGCGCACCCTGAGCCACCGGATGCATTGGCGAAGGAGCAGTTGGTGCGCATCTCGGAGACGGTGTACCGGGCCATCACCACCGCCGGGTCCTTCATGAAGGGCAAGTCCCTGGATGAACTGAAGTTCGCAGGGTTGGGGGGACGGTGACCGGATGCGCTATTTTGAAATCAATACGCTGGGAGACGAGCAGGACAAGGAACTCGTCTTCGTTGATTCGGAGCCTGAGGGGCTTGATGGGTTTGGCTTCCGGCTCGCCGAGGGCGAGCCCACCGATGATGTCTACCCGGCCGATTCCAGGATCTACCTGAACCCCTACAGCTTGGGGCTCAAGCTCACCACGCTCGTTGGTAATTCGATTGGATATCTGATCGCCCACTCCTCCCTTGTCGAACATTTGCGGAAGGGGCATGACCTGTCCTCTGTCGAGCTTCGCCCGGTGTCGCTCTACAATCAGCGGCGCCGACCTCTCAGTCGGAGCTATTGGATCATCAATCCGCTCCGGTTCGTCGGGTGCCTCGACAGGGCTGCGAGTCGCATTCAATACCTGAGCTCGGATCCAGAGCAGATCGTGGGCATTGATGAGCTCGTCTTCGCCTCGACACGTCTCAAGGATGCCCCGGACCTGTTTCGCATCCCGGAGAAACGCATGAGCTACTTCGTCAGCGAGCGCCTTGTCGAGGGACTCCAGGGGAAGGGCTTCGACAACATCTTCCTGCACGAAGTCCAGCAGCAGCCTTGAAAGAAGACGCGTCATGCGCTCGCGATTTCTCCCGGTCTTCTTGTCGAATGCGGATGTGGAGCTTCATCAACTCATTCCGTTCCTCGCGGCCGGGACCCTGGAGGGGCAGGAGGTTTTTCTACGGGCCTGCCGCGGATATCGAGCCCGAGGATGCGCGGCGTTCTTCCTCTCCGGCAGGGCGTTGAATCTCCACCTGGACCTGCAGCGGAGTGGCGCTGCATATGCCGCATACACCGTGCATGGGCTGGAAGGTGACAAGGTCACCAGCCATGCAGAGCCGTTCTTTGATGCGGTCGGATGTGGTGATGAGGCCACGGCGAGGCTCATCGCGCGGCACGCCTCAGGGGAGTTCAAACCCGACCGCGAGCTCCTTGAGGACTTTCTCTATGTCCGCCTGCTGATGCAGCGCTTCTCTCTGGAGTCCACCTCCGCGGAGGTCGCGAGCACCTTGGCCGCGTTCGAAGCGGCGGTGGAGGAGGGCCCAGAGAGCAGTCGGCTGGGCGTCTGCCGGGCCCTGCTGGCGAGAGATGGAGACGCATTTCATGCGGCCTTCCAGGTGCTGAGCGACGAGCACCGCGCCTGGTATGAGGACGGCTTCCGGGCAGGAAGGCTTCCAGAGGAGCGATGGGCACTCGACGGGTGCCTGTTCATCGAGGGCCTTGCGCTTTTGAGACTTGCGCAATCCGTGGGAATTCCCATCGCCAGTGAGTACCCGTTGATCCCCTCGCTCACGCTGGCATTGCCGAAGTTGGTGCACTCCGCCGATGCATGGCGCGAGCCCTAGTCACTCGCGGTCGGACTCCACGGGGCGGGGAGCTCGCGCGGGTTGTACTCCGGAGCGAACTGGTCCGCTCCTGGGGCCGACACGAAGGGAAGCCGGGTCAGGCGCTTCCCCGCGAAGCCTTCCAGGACGAGGGCCGTGAATGAGCGTGCGAGTTTCACCAGCCGTGGCGGCGTCCCATGGGGTGTGCGGTGATCCAGGGCATAGATTGTGGACTCGTCGCCTTCCGTGGTCTCCGACGGCAGGAAGAACAACTCCGCGCTGCGATTGTTGATGACCCGGGGAATCGGAGGCGCTCCCAGGACGACGTAACCGAACTGGATTGCCTTCTCCTTCAACGCCTGACGCGTGCCCCCGCTGGCATCCACCAGGGAGCCCAGTCGGGTGCGGATGTCTCGTGGTGCATCGAAGAATCCCTTCGTATGCCACGGAACCCAGATTTCCAGCAGGTCACCCAGACGGCCCGGGCCCAGCTCGGTGCAGAAGCGACGGTAGCTCTCCGGGAACCTGAGCTTCAGCCGGGACTCCGTCTGGGTCAGGTCCTCCTCGGATGGGAGTCGCGTCAGGGGCCCACGGACCGTGATGCCCTGCTGCTGGAGCTGATCGTGCCAGGGGAGCATTGTCTTCACGGTCTTACTTCAGGTGTCCGGACGCGTGGGTGCCCGCCGTCATGCGCAGGCTCCGCACATCGTGGATCCCGTCCCGCAGCACCACGTGCCCACGCCAGGTCAGCAGCACCTGGTCCTCATCCGTGTCCAGGATGACCGTGTCCAGGTGCATCTCGGGCCGAACGTCCTCCCCGCCCGTCTGCTCCACCAACACGTTCGGCGCGGCCTGTCCGGGAAGGTCGAAGGACAGTCGGCCCTTCGCGGACGCCCCCGCGATGACGATGGGCTCATCACCCTTCAGGTAGCCCGAAGCGATGAGGCCCGGCGCGCCCGCGTTGAAGAATCTCCGGTTGAAGTCCCGGGGCAACAGCGGCTTGCGCGTCTTGTTCCAGGCTTCGTCATAGGTGCCCGCGTACCGTGCGCGCGGGTGCCAGTGCGGTGACGTGAAGCCGAACCCCGCGGGCCTCACCTGCTGGCCGAAGTCTCGCAGCGGATCCTCGGGGTCCTCCAGGTTGGGGAGCGCCAGTCCTTCCTCGAAGTGGCGCGGACTGGCGCGGAAGCCCGTGCCCACGGGGTTGCGGGGCTCGAAGGAGGGCTTCTGCGCATCTGTCTTGTCCCAGCCTCCGAAGGCGCGCTCCCACGTGAGGGGAATCCGTTCGAAGGGCAGGGGCTTCGTCGCGCCCACGCGTCCCAGGCTCTTGAACCACGTGCGCTCGCCCAGCACGCGCACGGCCTTCTTCAGTGGACCCACCTGGAGCGCCACCAGCGTCTCCGTCGCGCCGCTCCGAGGCGCATGCGCATGCCCGAGCAGCACCACGTCCGTCGCCGGCTTGATGAAGGCACCCTCGGATTCGTAGCGGTCGCTCGACTCACCGGGCTTGCCCAGCGGCTCGCCACTCCAGTTGATGGGCACCTGCTGCTTCGCGAGCCGCAGCCCCGTCCCGGTCAGCGAGTACGTGGCCTTGATGACCACCAGGAGCAGGGGACGCCCTTCCTCATCCGCCAGCCCCATCAGGCCCTGGGCGAACGGCGTTTCGTTCTCGATGGCGGGATGACCCATGGTTGGAGGCTCTCACGGCTCCACGGTGAAGCCATTGCGGAATCCCTGCACCGTCGGCGTGGGGCCCGGGCCCACCGTCACCGTGCCGGTGTCACCCTCCAGCTCCGCGGACGTCTCCTTGCCCTTGACGAAGCGCACGGTCGCGATGCGCCGGATGGCTTCGCGGCCGTGCTTCTCGCTCCGCCCCAACTCCTTCAGCGCGTGCGAGGTGACAGTCAGCGCCAGCTCCAACGCCAGCCGTCCCGGCTCGTCGTCCAGCCCCACCCAGTCCACCTCGAAGCGCAGCACCTGCCCGCCCAGGGCCCCCTCGCTCGGCCAGAACTGCTCCGTGATGCCCTTGGCGAGCTGCTCCGCCAGCTTCTGCAGGTCCGACCGCGTGGGCAGGGGCCGCACCATGCCGGGCACCTGCGCAAGCTTCCCCGCGTCCGTCACCGTCACCGCCACCACCGACGCCAGGTCCACGTACGTCACCGACTCGGCCCTCGACAGGCCCTCCTTCTTCAGCGCGAGCAACACCGCTTCCTTCGGGATGAAGTCCACCAGCTCGCCGCTCACCTGATGGCCGTGCGTCAGGTGCAGGGTGACGCCAATGGACGGCACGGCCTCTCCCGTCCGGCCTCGCGTCACCAGCAAGGCAAGCTGCTCCAACAGCTTCTCGACCCGCCGTGCCACCAACCGCTGCACGTGTTCCATGCGCATGTGCTCCTGGGCGGCGAGGGTCAAGGCTTCGCGCCGGACGCGGTCTTCGGCGCGGCTTCCTTCGAAACGGACGGCGGGGTGCGCGGCAGCACTTCCTGCTCCGGCAACGGCTTCGCTCCGGCCAGGAGCTGCTGTTCGATCATCCTCACCCACAGCGAGGGCGCGCTGCCCTGGAGGACGTTGTCCTGCACCGTGAGCTCCCGGTGGTCCTGTGCGCGGCGGTAGAGGCGCGGCGCCACCGCCGGCTGCTTCGGATCCGAATCCGTCACCTGCACCTGCTCCTGCACCGTGATGCCGTCCGCCTTGAACGACACCGTCGAGGCCAGCTCGTACGTGCGGCGCAGGCCACTGGGCAGCGTGAAGGACAGCTCCCGGCTGAGCGGGAACCAGGCGGCTCCCAGGCAGGCCTTGTCCTTGCTGGACACCGCTTCCCCGAAGAAGCGGTGGCTTCGCAGCGGCATGATGCGCACCGCGCGCCGGCACACCTGTTCCTCCGACGCATCGGTGGTGCAGGCGTCTCCCTCGGCCACCAGCACCTCCGTGCCCGCCACGCGCTCCATCCGCAACTCCGCGCGCAGCGGCAGCGCTCGCAGCGTGCCCAGGGCCTCCACGGAGAAGCCGGTCTCCGTCGTCAGCACCCTCGCGACGGGGCCTACGCCCTCGCCGTTGGTGTAGCGGCGCGTGATGACCCAGACGAGCCGCTCGCGGGCCTGGGTCGTCACCATCACCAGGTCCTCCTCCGTCAGCTTCTCCGCCGGAGGGAGCGGCTCCGCAGGCGGGCCCGCCTCCCGGCATTCGTCCTGCACCGGGTCCTGCCAGACGACCGGCGCGCCCGAGCAGTCCACCGCGGGCCTGGGCACCACGTTGCGCTCCTTGTCGTAGCCGTGCAGCAGCAGCGCGAACCACACGTCCGGCGAGGGCGCGGAGCGCACGTTGAAGTCAGCGTCCCTCTGGCAGAGCCCGGGGGCGAGCTTCGTGGTGGCGCAGCCCGTCAGCGCCAGCGCGACACCTGTGAGCATCACCAGTTGTTTCATCATGGAGGTCGCCATGGGGCTCAGGCTCCGGAGAACTGGAGCGACCAGTCTCCTTCGGCGGTCAGTGCGATGTGCAGACGGGGCGGAACCTCTCCGCCTGCCAGCTTCTGCAACAGCTCCCGCGACAACGCCGGCATCAGCGAACCCTGGAGGATCTGCTCCAGGTTGCGGGCTCCCGTCTCGGACTCCGTGCAGCGGCGGGCGAGCTCGTCCAACAGCTCCGGCGCCAGCGTCGTCTCCACGCCGTGCGCCGCGCGCACGCGGCCCACCAGCTTGTCGAGCTTCATCTCCGCGATCTGCCGCATCACGTCGCGCTGCACCGGACCGAAGGGCACGATGGTCATGCGCGCCAGCAGCGCGGGCTTGAAGTGCTGACTCAGGGCCGGACGGATCGCCGCCATCACCTGATCCGACGTGGGCGTCGCGTCGTTGTCGAACATCCGCATCACGATGTCCGACGCCAGGTTGCTCGTCAGGATGATGACCGTATTGCGGAAGTCCACGGCGCGGCCCTCGCCGTCCGTCAGCATTCCCTTGTCGAACACCTGGTAGAAGAGGTTCATCACCTCCAGGTCGGCCTTCTCGCACTCGTCGAGCAGCACCACGGAGTAGGGCCGCTGGCGCACGGCTTCCGTCAACAGGCCGCCCTCGCCGTAGCCCACGTAGCCCGGCGGCGAACCGATGAGCCGCGACACCGTGTGCTTCTCCTGGAACTCGCTCATGTTGAGCGTCGTCATGAACCGCTCGCCGCCGTAGAGGCTGTCGGCCAGCGCCAGCGCCGTCTCCGTCTTGCCCACGCCGCTGGGGCCCACGAAGAGCACCACGCCAATGGGCGTGTCCGGGTTGCGGATGCCCGCCTGCGAGATGCGGATGATCTCCGCCACCTTGCGCACCGCCGCGTCCTGCCCCCGCACGCGCGAAGCGAGCTTCGTCTCCAGGCTCAGCACCGCTTCGATGAGGTCGCTTCTCATCTTGCCCACGGGCACGCCGGTCCAACTGGACACGACCCGCGCCACGATGTCCGCGTCCACGTCCGCGTGGACCAGCGGCTCCTCGCCGCGCACCCGCGCCAGCTCCAGCGACGCCGCGTCCACCTCCGCCTTCAGCTCCTGCCGGTCCGCGTCCGGCGCCGACGTGGCGAGCGCCTTCCTCGCCGCTGACAGCCGCGCCACCCCCGCGCGCTCCGTCTCCCAGCGCCCGTGCAGCGTGGCCAACTGATCCCTCACCGCGCCCAGTCGGGACTCCACCTGTTCCACCACGCCCGCGTCTCCGGGATGGCCCTCGGACAGGTCCCGCTTGCGGGCGTCGCGCTCACGCTCCAGGCCGGCGATCTGCTGCTCCAGGGCCACCAGCTCGTCGGGCCGCGTCGACTGTTCAATCTTCACGCGCGCCGCCGCGGTGTCGAGCAGGTCCACGGCCTTGTCCGGAAGCTGCCGGCCGGAGATGTACCGCTGCGACAGTCGCACGGCGGCCGTCACGGCCTCGTCGCGGATGGTGACGCCGTGCGCGGCCTCGTACGTGGCCCTCAGGCCCCGCAGCATCAGCTCCGCGTCCTCGACGCCCGGCTCCTCCACCTTCACGGGCTGGAAGCGGCGCTCCAGCGCGGCGTCCTTTTCAAAGTACTTCTTGTATTCGCTCCAGGTGGTGGCCGCGAGCGTGCGCAGCTCGCCTCGCGCGAGCGCCGGCTTGAGCAGGTTCGCCGCGTCGCTGCCGCCCGCGGAGCCTCCCGCGCCGATGATGGTGTGCGCCTCGTCGATGAAGAGCACGATGGGGGTAGGGGAGGCCTTCACCTCGGAGATGACGGCCTTGAGACGGTTCTCGAACTCGCCTCGCACGCCCGCGCCGGCCTGCAGCAGGCCCAGGTCCAGGCCCAGCAGCTCCACGTTCTTCAGCGCGTCGGGCACTTCACCCTTCACGATGGCCCACGCGAGGCCCTCCACCAGCGCCGTCTTCCCCACGCCCGGTTCGCCCACCAGGATGGGGTTGTTCTTCCGGCGCCGCGAGAGGATGTCCACCATCTGGCGGATCTCCCGGTGCCTGCCGAAGATGGGGTCGATCTTCCCCTCGCGCACCCGGCCCGTGAAGGACGTGGTGAAGCGCTTGAGGGACTCATCCCCGCGTCCTCCCGACGGCGCCGCCGTGGACGCGCCCGCTGCCGTGCCCTCCGGGGGCGCGGCCTCCACGGTCTCCGCCGACGGGCGCAGCACCACCTCCAGCGCGTCCATCAGCTCGTCGCGGGAGATGGCGTCCAGCTCCGGGAAGGTCTCCGCCGTGTAGCGGTTCCTCCGGGTGATGAACTGGGCGAACAGCACGCCGGAGCGCAGGCGCGTGGCGCCCTGTTCCACCGACGCATGCAACCACGCGTCCTCAATCCACTGGAAGAGCGTTTCGGAGAAGACGGGCCGGCCCGGCGTCCCCGCTCGCATGCCCTGGAGCGCGCGGTCCACGCTGGCCGCCAGCTTCCGGCGGTCCACCTGGAAGTGGCTCAGGATGCGCGCGACGTCGGAGTCCTCCGCCTCCAGCAACTGCGCGAGCAGGTGCTCGACGACGATTTCATAGAAGCGTCCCGTGCTCGCACGGGCGACGGCCGCCTCGAGCAGGCGGGTGGACGTGGGCGTCAGGCGACGGACGAGCGCCTTGGGATCGACACGAATGGGAACACCCTCCTCGACGGCGTGAATGGGAAGTCCCGGTTCCCCGGGGGCCGTGAGCCCCGGAGCGCCGGTGGCGCGAAGCTCACGCGCCCGGAACGCTCAAGCGGTTCTGATGGCCATTGCCCAGCCACGTGTCCCGGCCGAGCCGCGAGGCCTTGTGGTTGAACATGGACAGGAAGAAGGTCTGGCTGACGCTCTCGGTGAGCCCCAGCTCCAACTCGTACTCCAGCGGATCCCGCAGGAAGAGCGCCATCACCTCGCGCACCATCGGCAGGAGGTTGCCGTCCGGCAGCAGGCGCTTGTAGGCCCGGGGCGGAAGCGGTGCGATGGCGATCCGCATCTTCCCCGTTCTGTCGAACGCCTTGCCCCCCAGGAGCATGTTGCGGCCCAGTTGGTTGAAGGAATGCCCCAGCCGTGCTCGCGCGTCGATGTCCACCCAGCGCCCCACGAACTGGTGCACCGTGACGGAAGCCCCCTCCAGGTCCTCGCCCAGCGCCTCCTGGAGCGCGACCTCCAGCTTCTCCGCGGTGCGCACCTGGCTGGCCAGCAGCGGCACGATGCGCAAGAGCCGCGAGATGGGCAGCTTGCTGTCGGAGTGCTGCTCGTAGGTGTCGAACCCCGCCAGCGCGAGCAGCCGCCGGGACCACTGGTCCGTGAAGCCCGTGTTGGATTCACTGGTGACGCGGTAGCGCGTCTCCAGCCGGTAGAGCAGCGACAGGAGCCGGTGGTGGAAGAGGTCCAGGAACTCCCTGCGCACGGCGTGGTCCGGATCCTCCTGGGCCACCTCTTCGGCCAGATACATGGGCAGCGGACTCACCGTGCCGGTGAGCCCCAGGAAGCTCGTGGCGACCTCGAAGAGCGGCCTCCTCGCGTGCGGATCCTCCGCGCGCACGGGCACCTCGCGCAGCGTGACGCTGCTCACGTCCCCGGAGGAGAAGCCCAGCGAAGGATCATGCCGGAAGCGGATCATCTCCTCGCTCACCGGCCCCACGTCGCCCACCCGCACGGCGCCCTCCGTCAGGCGCTCCAGGTAGGACACGAGCTGAAAGAACCCCAGCCGGGGCGCCGCCTCCTCCAACTCGCGGCTGGCCGCTACGAGATGCGCTGGGAGCCGTTCCTCGGGCGCCACGAGAACTCCGTCTGAGAGGGGTGGAGACGGACGTTCAACTCGCTGAACGAGTTGATGGTCACGTTCGAGGCCAGCAGCTCATCCAGGATGCATCCGAAGAGGAAGGCGTCTCCCACGCCCTGGAAGTTCTTCTCGTCCACGTCGATGGTCGTGAGGCTCCCGCGCAGCGGCGCACCCTCCAGGAAGCGCGTCACCGGCTTCGCGTTCAGGGCCTGCACCGCGTCCACGCGCTGACGGCTGGCGCGCGAGGCCAGGTTGTCCGCCAGCGCCTGGAAGTTGTAGAGGTCGAGCAGCCGCCGCAGCGCCGCCGCGTCCGACAGGGAGCGCTGGTTGACGGCCAGGTGCGACAGCAGCCGCCAGTGCAGCTCCGAGCCCAGCGGCGCCCGCGCGGGCCGGCTCAGCGGGGCGACGTTCTTGAACTTCGCCTGCGTGGGCGACGCCGACGTGGACACCGTGAGGTCGCCCACCTGGAGCCGCGACGGCAGCGAACGGTTGGTGCACGTCAGGTCGATGGAGAGCACCTCCTCCGAACCCAGCAGGGGCGCCACGTCGCGCGGCGTCTCCAGCGTGAGGTACGTGTCGATGCCGTCGTCGATGGGCGAGTGCACCCGCCGCATGCGGAAGAAGGACGTCTCCGCGCCCTCGCCCCGGGTGTGCTCGAAGTCGAAGAAGGGATGGTACGCGCGGCGCTCGTTGCGCCCGGCCTGCATGCCCGTCACCGCGTCCACCGAATAGATCTCCGCGTGCTGCGGCGGCAGGTCCGAAGCGCGCAGCAGGTGCTCCCGGTCCAACGCGTGGTGGAGGATGGGGTCGGCCGGTACCTGGAACAGGTTGATGACCGGCGCGCAGTGCAGGCGGAACATCTCCCGGGTGATGCGCGCGTCCATGGGCGGCGGACGCTCCAGCTCGAAGGCGATCTCGAACTTGTCCTCCGTGACGAAGGAGGCCGCGGCATCCAGGCCGCGCACGTCGAAGAAGAGGAACTTCTCCGGCAGCGTGAAGTACTCCTGGAGCAGCCGGTAGCCCTCCGTGGCCCGGGGCCAGGGCAGCAGCTTGAAGTCGCGCTCGAAGCCGGTGGCGCGCACCGCGTCCGGTGGCAGCCGCAGGCCCGGTCCGCTGTCGGAGGCCCCGCGCACGCGCACGGCCTTGCAGTAGCGCAGGAGCCACAGGAGCACGAGCGAGCTGGCGGACAGCTCCCCGTGGATGAAGAGCCGCACGCCCGCAGCGCGGAACACCTCCGCGCGGCCCTGCTCGTGCGTCTGGAAGAACAGCCGCAGCACGGGCGACGTCAGGGACGAACGGTCCAACATCGCGTCCTGGAGCGTGAGCGGCATCAGGTCCACGTCGGACGTGGTGCGAAAGACGCAGGAGGTGCCATCCAACGGCTGCGACGCCACCTCCGCGCCCGCGGGGATGCGCGAGCGCCCGCGCAGCGCGCGGACCTGGGGCGTGAACTCCACGATGGTGGTGGCGGGCAGGGGCCGCAGGTAGTGGGGCAGCAGCAATTCCGTGAGGCCGTGCACCATCTCCGGGACGTTGTCGTCCAGGCGCTCGCGGATGCGCGCGGTGAGGAAGGCGAAGCCCTCCAGGAGGCGCTCCACGTCCGGGTCCGCGCCGCGCTCCACCAGCAGGCCCGCGACGCTGGGGTTCGCCAGCCCGAAGGCGCGGCCCATCTCCCGCAAGTAGGTCAATTCGCTCAGGTAGTACTTGCTGAACATCCCCGTCCCCCGTCTCGTCGTGCGCCGCTGACCGCGCTCACCACAGGTCCACCTTGCCGCCGGGATGGACGTGCGTATGGAACCGGAGGGCGCCGCGCTGGCCCTTCCAGGAGAGCTGCGCGCTGATGTCGAACATCAGCGCCGTCGGATCATCCTCGTTCGGCTGGTGCGTCACCACCACGCTTTTCAGGCGCGGCTCGAACTCCTGGATGGCCATGCGGATGGACTGCTGCATCTTCGGGATGGCGGACGGGTACATGTGCACGACGTCGTTGAAGTCGAGGATGCCGAAGTTCGGCGCCGCGGCGGATTCACCCCGACGCGTGTTGAGCAGCACGCGCAGGTGCGCGGCCACCGACTCCACGATGTCCCCCTGGGACACCAGGGAGCCCTGGCCTGCCGCGATGCGGGAAAGCAATCCTCGTTCAGCCATGGGGCTCGCGGGCTCGGTGCCGACGCGAAGCGCCCTTCCCATGTACTGGAAGGGCGCCCCGCGAAAGGGTGTGACTAGCGCTGCGTCGCCCAGGAATCCTCGTGCGTCACGCCACCGTTCGTGTACGTCCAGTTGATGGTGTGGAACACGAAGGTGACCTCCTCCAGCGGCGGCTCGGTGGAGGTGGCGGGGATGATGGTGTTGGGCACCGTCTGCTTGATGCTGCCGATGCGGCCCTGGGCGAAGCCCACCGTGTAGAACTGCTCGGTGGTGCCGTCACCCGTGGGGTTGGGGCGGAAGAACTTCAGCACGCCTTCCACCACCTGGTTCTCCGCGAGCGCCTTCATGAGCAGCGGCGAGCTCTTGTCGATGCGCTTGCGGATGAGCAGGGGCGGGTACTGGCGGCGCCCCGTGGCCAGGCCGGAGCCCGCCTCGCGGGCCGTGATGACCTCCTGCTCGTAGTAGACGCACTCGATGGAGCCTTCACGACCGAGGCTCGTCTGGGTGCTCTCGCCCTTGATTTCGCTGCCGTTCGCCTTCAGGTACAGATGTACTGTCTCAGCCATTTTCGGCCACCTCGTGCGCGGCTGTCTGCCCGCGCGTTGGACCCGGCCCGCGGGAGGGCGGATCGGGTGTGATGGAGCCCCCCGACTGCTTGGGCGTTACGACAGGCGTTCTTCTTTAGCTGCGAGAGGGGCTCACTCCTTGTCGAGCTTTCCAACCAACGACAGCGTGAAGGACACGCCCATGTATTTGAAATGCGGGCGCACCTGGAGGTTGCAGCGGTACCAGCCCGGCTGTCCCTCCACATCCTCCACCGTCACGCGCGCGGCGCGCAGCGGGCGGCGCGAGCGCACCGCGGGTGCCGGATCATCCATGTCCGCGATGTACTGGCTCATCCACTGGTTGAGTTCGCGCTCCAGGTCCGCGCGCTCCTTCCAGCTACCAATCTGCTCGCGCTGCAGCACCTTCACGTAGTGCGCGAGCCGGGTCATGATGAACATGTACGGAAGCTGCGTGCCCAGCCGGTAGTTCGTCTCCGCCGCCTTGCCTTCCGGCGACGAGCCGAAGAACTTGGGCTTCTGCGTGGAGTTGGCGGAGAAGAACGCCGCGTTGTCCGCGTCCTTGCGGAACACCAGGCCGATGAAGCCCTCTTCGGAGAGTTCGAACTCGCGGCGCTCCGTGAGCATGACCTCCGTGGGGATCTTCGTCTGGATCTCCCCCATGGCCTCGTACTGGTGCAAAGGCAGCGTCTCCACCGCGCCGCCGGACTGCGGCCCGATGATGTTCGGGCTCCAGCGGAACTTGCCGAAGGAGTCCGTCACGCGCGTGGCGAACGCCGTGGAGGCGTAGCCCCACAGGTAGCGATCGTGGTGGCCGACGACGTCCTCGGTGAAGTTGAACGCCTTCACCGGCACCGTCTTCTCCCCGTACGGCAGCCGCAAGAGGAAGCGCGGCAGGCACAGGCCCACGTAGCGCGCGTCCTCGCTCTCCCGGAAGGAGTGCCACCGCGCGTACTGGGGCCCTTCGAAGAAGGACTTGAGGTCCTTCAGGTTCGGCAGGTTGAGGAAGCTCTCCTCGCCGAAGAACTCCGGGCTGGCGTTGGCGATGAACGGCGCGTGCGCCATGGCCGCCACGGACGCGCACTTGCGCAGGAGGTCCACGTCCTGCGGGCCGGGTCCGAAGTCGTAGTTGCCGGTGATGAGGCCGTAGGGCTTGCCGCCGAAGACGCCGTACTCGTTGGAGTAGGCGATGCGGTACAGGCCCGACTTGACCACCTCCGGCGCGTCGTCGAAGTCCTTGAGCAGATCCGCCTTGGAGACGTTGAGCATCTCCACGCGGGTGTTCTCGCGGAAGTCCACGCGGTCCACCAGGAACTTCAGCGAACGCCAGGACGACTCCAGCGTCTGGAACTGCTTGTCGTGGAGGATCTCATTGACCTGCGCGCTCATGCGCTGGTCGATCTCCGCGATCATCGCGTCCACGAGCGCCTTGTCGATGCGCTCCTCGCCGCGGTCCGGCGCCAGCATCTCCGTGATGAAGGCCTGCACGCCCTTCTTGGCGATGTCGTAGCCCTCGTCCTTGGGCTTGAGCTTCGCCTCGGAGAGGATTTCGTCGAGCAACGAGTTGGAGCCGAGAGCGATCGCGGCGTCCGCGGCGGGGGTCTGGGGCTGGGTTTGTGTGCTCATGTTCGCGCTCGTTTCGGATTACTTGGTCGGGGCGGAGGCGGCGGCGATGTCTTCGGGCTTGAGTCCCAGCTCCTCGATGAGCTTCTTGCGGCCTTCCTCATCGTTGAGCATGGACTGCAGCTTCTTGCGGAAGGCCGGGAGGTTGCCCAGGGGGCCCTTGAGCGCGTTGAGCGCGTTTCGCAGCTCCAGCAGCTTCTTGAGTTCGGGCACCTGGTTGACGACGCTTTCGGGCGCGAAGTCAGACAGGTTCTTGAACTGGAGATTGACGGACAGGGACGCGCCCGCCTCGTTGGAGAGCTTGTCGGCCGCGGTGAGGGTGACGCGCAGGTCCTGCTGCGCCATCACCTCGTTGAAGTTGCTCTTGTCGACGTTGATGGGCGCGCGCTGCTCCAGCGGACGGTCATCCTCGCGGCCGGTGAAGTCTCCCATCACGAGAGTCTTCAGCGGCAGTTCCACCTGCTCCTGCGCATTGCCGGTGGCGGGCTTGTAGACGATGTTGACGCGTTCGGTCGGGGCGACGGAGTTTTCCTTGCTCATCTTCGGCTTTCTCCTGGGGTGAAACGGTTAGGACGCGGTCGTGTCCGGAGCGGACTCCGCAGTCGCTTCCAATCGTTCGACGCGCACGCGCAACGCGGCCGGTGCATCGAGTTGCGCGAGGCGACGATAACGAAGGTGTAAGTCCATTTCCAGACGCCCAGTGAAATTTGTCTGGGCAAAGGTGCAGGTCAGGAATCCCTCCAGGCACGCGGCCGCGAGCGCGGGATCCCACGCATCCAACTGCCGCGCGCTGCATTCCTCATCGAGCAGCTCATACAGCGTCCGTGCGAGTAAGAGATTGCCGGAGTTGGCACACATCCGTGCCAGGGATAGGCGCGCGATGAAGCGGGCGCGGCCCGTGGTGGCCGCGTTCACCGCGGACTGGAGCCTTTGAAGGGCCTCTTCCGGTTTGCCCGCTTCGAGCAGGACGCGGGCTTCTTCCTCCAGGCCCGCGCCGATGCTGGCGGTGGGTGTCTCGGATGGGAGCGGTGGCAGGGCAATCCGGAGGGCCCGGGGCGCGTTGGCGGCCGGGGTGGCGGGCGCGGCCCTGGGCACCACTTCGGTCTGGAGCCACTGCTTCGTCGCGGCATCCGTCAGGGGCGTGCCGTCCGACGCCACGAGGTCCACCACCCCGGGCATCCGGCGCAGGAGCGCCGCCAGCTCCAGCATCAGCGCTTCGCGCGCGCTTGCGTGGGTCGCGCCCAGGCCCGCCAGTGCGTTCGCGACCTGGCGCTGGAGCTCCAGCGCGAAGCGGTGCTGCATCAGCGCGGACTCGGCCTCTTCCAGCAGCTCCGCCCACCGGGCGTGGGTGGCCATGCGCTCCAGCCGCTCGCGCAGCGCGGGAGGGAAGGGCGGCAGCGACGTGCGTGCGTTGGCACCCGGCGCGGGCGGCTGTGACAGGTGCAGCCACAGGCCCGTGCGCAGCATCCGGTAGGCGAGTGGATCCGCCGTGTTCGCGCGCCGGACCAGGCCCGCCGCGCTCACGAGCGAGGCACCGACGTTGCGCAGGAAGTCCGTCGCGGCCTCGGGGCTCGCCAGCTCTGCGGACGGCGGGGGCATGGAGAGGGTGGGCGCTGG
>NZ_RAVZ01000154.1 GCF_003611635.1 Corallococcus terminator
CCCCCTCCGCCGTGCCCGAGGCGCCCCAGGCGATGTGAGGTCGGCGCGGCCCCGACTTCCCACGGTGGGGCTCGGAGCGCGGCAGGCGGCGGCTGACGGACATCAGGCCAGGAACGGCGCTCCGGGAGGGATGTCATCCGAGGGGCCCGGCCCTACAATCGTGCGGTGAACTTCCCGCAGGACGTGATCATCATCGGCGCGGGTGCCAGCGGGACACTGCTGGCGGCCTGCCTCTTGCGCGGCGCCCGTTCGCCCCTGCGCGTGACCCTGGTGGACAAGGGGGAGCGCATCGGGCGAGGGGTCGCGTACTCCACCACCAGTGCCCGCCACCTGCTCAACGTGCCGGCGGGCCGCATGAGCGCCTGGGTGGAGGAGCCCGAACACTTCCTGCGCTGGCTGCGCGCGGAGGCGCCGGACACGCTGGCGGCCGCGTTCGCCGAGCGCCGCCGTTATGGCCAGTACCTGGAGGCGGTGCTGAAGGAGGCCGCGCAGAAGGCCGCGTCCGGGGTCCTCCTGGAGACGGTGTGCGACGAGGTGACGGCGGCGGTGGACACGGGGCACGGCGTGAAGCTGTCGCTCGCGAGCGGCGCGACGCTGGAGGGACGGGGCGTGGTGCTGGCCCTGGGCAACGCGCTGCCCGCGGACCTGCGCGTTCCGGACGGCGGGCTGTACGCGAGCGCCCGCTACCACCGCTCGCCGTGGGCGCCCGGTGCGCTGGAAGGCATCGGGCCGGAGGAGGAGGTGCTGCTCATCGGCACGGGCCTCACCATGGTGGACACGGTGCTGTCGCTGGCCGAGCGCGGCCACCGGGGCCGCGTGCACGCGCTGTCCCGGCACGGCCTGCTGCCCCATGTGCACCGCGTCTCGGGAGCGAAGGCGCCCCCCGCCGCGGAGCCGCTGCGCATCCGGGAGCTGCTTCGCTCGGTGCGCCGGGAGATGGACCGCTGTCGCGACGCGGAGGCGGCCACCCAGGCCGCGGCGCTCCGGGAGGATGGCGCGGCGCCGTTCAGCACGCTGCGGATCCGCGACGTGCTACGCGCGATGCGCCAGGAGGTCGACGCGCAGGTGGCGGCGGGCGCGGACTGGCGCGCGGCGGTGGATGCGCTGCGGCCGGTGACGACACCCCTGTGGCAGCGGCTGACGGACGCGGAGCGCCAGCGCTTCCTGCGCCACCTGCGCACGCACTGGGAGGTGCACCGCCACCGCATGGCCCCGGAGATCCACGAAGCGCTGGAGGGCTGGCTGCGCGATGGACGGCTGGTGCTGCATGCGGGCCGCGTGCTCGGCTTCGACCTGGAGCCGGACGCGGTGACGGTCCGCCTGCGCCCCCGGGGACAGCGCGAGGCCCAGGTGCTGCGCGTGGGCCACGTCATCAACTGCACCGGCCCCGAGTCGAGCCTCTCCTCGCGCAGTCAGCCGCTGCTGCGCGGACTGCTGGAGGCGGGGCTGGCGCGCTCGGACTCGCTGGGCATGGGGCTGGCCACGGCCGGAGACGGCGCGGTGCTCGACTCGAAAGGACGCCCATCCTCCCACTTCTTCACCCTGGGGCCGCCCCGCCGGGGGGACCTCTGGGAGACCACCGCCGTGCCGGAGATCCGCACCCAGGCGCGGGACCTGGCGGACCATCTGCTGCGCCACCTGGGCCTGTCCCGCACCGCGTCCGCGTCTTCGCCGGTCGCGCCCTCCTGAAGCGGGCTGCCGTCCGCGCACGGAGTGTGCCTGCCCGGTAGCTGACCTGACAGGCGCCATGACCTGAAGGGCGGGCTCGCCCGCTGGAGGGGCAGTGGCCCGGCCATGCGGGAGGGTGTGGGGCCCCGGGATTCGTGCGACATTCGGGCCCCCCTCCTGGAGTCCCCCCCTGATGGCCCTGAAACGTCTCCTCCCCGCCCTCATGGGAGGCGTGTTGCTGTTCGTCCTCGCGAGCCTCGGGGTGCTCGCGTCCCAGCGCCTGAACACCGACGCCCTGGAGGCGAGGCTCGTGCGCGAGGTGAACACGCTGACGCACGCGGAGCACCCGCGTCCGGCGCATGTCACGCCCCCTCGGGCCGGCACCTTCGCCGACGCCCTGGAACCTTGGGTTGCTTCGCTGGTGCGCCCGCCCCATGCCGCGCCCGCGCCTGGCGCGGAGGACGCCGCGCGTTGCGAGGCCGTGACGGAGGGGCGCATTCCCGTCGCGAGCCTGCCCACCGCGTGCCGTGAGGCGCTGGACCGGGACCGTCCCCTGATGCGGCAGGTGCTCGCCGCCACCCACGCGGAGTCGGGCGGGCTGCCAGAGGAGCTGCGGCCGTTGTCCGGGCCGGACGTGTCGCGACGCGATGCGCTCGCGCAGGCGTTGCGGCGGGTGTTGGAGCAGGCGGCGCTGGAGACGCGGCTGCTCGTGGCCGGAGGAAACGCGGACCCGGCGGTGGACACCTGCGTGGACGCGCTCGCGCTCAGTCGGGAGCTGGCCCTGGGCGGTGGACTCGCCGGGCAGCGGCTGTCCGTGCACGGCTACACGCGCACGTGGCGGGCCTGCGCGGATGCGCTCGACGCGGCCTCCGTGGGCCGCAAACGAGAGGCGGCCGCGCAGCTCACCCGGCTGCACGAAGGCTTTCCTCCGCTGTCCCTGACGCTGCACGAGGACTCGCTCGCCGCGCAGCTCACCGCCTTCCGCGACCTGCTGTCCGACGAGGCCCGGTCCCTGCTGCCTGTCACCTGGATGGACGCGCCGTCCCTGCCGGGCGCCCTGTCGCGGCGGCTCCAGTGGCGACAGTGGGTGGCGGACTCGGACCGCCTGCGCGCCGTGGTGGATCAGCCCGTGGAAGCGCGCCGCCGGGCCATGAGCGCCCTGGACGCCCGGAAGGCCCAGGAGCACTTCCGGCAGGAGGACGCCGTGTCGGCGCGCCTGTCCTCCGAGGACATGGAGGCCATGGACCTGCGCGCGCTGCGCTCCGAGGCCCTCATCGCCCTCGCGGAAGTTGACGCGGAGCGGGCGGAGAAGGGCCAGTGGCCCAAGGCGCTCGCCACGAAGACGGCCTCGCTCGTGCTGGAGTCGGTGGATGCGTCCCAGGCCATCATCCGCTCGTGCGTGCGGGGCCTGACGCCCGAGGCCCTCCTCCTGAACGCCGACGCCCCGGCCACGTCCCAGCAGGCCCGCTTCCAGCCCTGAAGCCCTTCCGCCTCCGGCGCCCCGTCGGAAGCGCGCCGCCCGGGAGCCTCCTCCCGCGGGGGATCGCCCGCGCACGCGTCACGTCCGGCCTCCACGGACAGGGCGGCCATGTACGATGCGACTTTCCGTGACCGCGGGAGACATCTGTCATGGCGTGGAAGCTGGTGCTGCTGGACGAAGTGTCGAAGGTGCTGCCGGACGCGCCGCTCAAGGGCTCCGACATCCGGGTGGAGCTGCCCAACGCCAGCTACGGACTGCCCTCCGGCCAGAAGCTGGGCCCGCTGACCTTCGCGTTCGACGTGTCCGCCAAGGGCTTCATCGAAGGCTATGACGCTCCGGCGGACGTAGACGCGGCGGGCGTGGTGGGCGAGGCCTCCAGCGACCCGGAGCGGCTGTCCCCGCCACTCGTCTTCGGCGACGACCAGGCGTGGCTCAAGTACGCGGTGGAGGCGCGCGTGAAGGCGGAAGTCGGCTTCCCGTTGCCGTACGTGGCGCTGGCGGCCAACGGGGACGTGCGCGTGCTGCTCGCGGACTACCACCGACACCCCCAGGGCACGAACGCGCGCGCCGCGCTGAAGGCGAACGCCGGTGAACTCCGGCTGCCCCTGCTCACGTCGTCGCTGGAGAAGCTGGGCGTGGGGGACGCCATCTCCTTCCAGGCACGCGGCGAGCTGTCCGTCACCGCGACGCTGGATTGGACGGACGTCTACACCACCAACCTCCAGGCGCTGACGAAGCTCTTGTCCGCCAGCACGATGGTCGCCTTCGAGGCCAAGGCGGGCGCCACCGTGTCCGCGAAGGTGAAGGTGACGGACGACTACGCGGTCATCTTCTCCCGCCCGGAGGCGGGAAAGATCCGCGTGCAGGTGAAGAAGGTCGTGGCCCGCGAGGCCGGCGTGACGGCCGACCTCCACGTGGAGGCGACCCTCACCGACCCGACCGCCGCGCTCGCGCAGGTGGAGCGCGTCCTCGAAGGACTGTTGTCGGTGCCGCTAGCCGCCTTCGAATCGCTGATGACGAAGCTGGAGACGCACACCCTGTCGGAAGCCGAGACGAAGGTGCTGCGCATCGTGCTGGACCGCCTGGGCTTCCAGGAGCTGGAGGCCGCCCCCACGGCGCTGCGCCAGGCGTGGGAGAAGCTGCGCACGGAGGCCCGCACGAAGGTCCAGGCCCTGGCGGAGGCGAAGTTCGCCGCGGGCTTCCGCTATGAATACCTGCGCCTGCGCGAGCAGACGACGCTCTTGTCCACCGTCTGCACCGACGCCCAGGCCCAGGCCCTGCACCCGATGCTGGTGGGCGGCGACATGTCCCGCGCGATGCAGCGCATGCAGGCCGAAGGCATGACGCTGGAGCAGTGCCTGCTCAAGGAGGTCTCCAAGGAGTCGCAGGCGTGGGGCTTCTCGCTGCGGCTGGGAAGCTGGGCGCTGGGCGGCAACGACGAGCGCAACCTCACGCAGGTGGTGCAGCGCAACAGCCTGGAGAAGGAAGCGCCCCAGCGCATCTCGTTCCTGGGCGTGCGGCGCTACACCGGCACGCTGCTGACGCCGTACGCGCACTGGACCGCGGACTTCAAGGCGGACATGTCCGAGTTCCGCAAGTCGCCCACCGTGGCGGACTTCGACCTGGGCCTGTACCTGCTCCTGCGCCGCGACGCGCGCAAGCGCAGCGAGGACGACCTGCGCCAGTCCATTGACGAGGCCATCGTCTGGGGCGCGCTGGATGACGCGGAAGAGGAGGAGGTCCTCAAGCGCATCCGCGAGGCCTCGGGCGGAAAGGCGATTGAAACGCGGGTGGAGCTGAAGCTGGACAACCGGACGCTGCGCGACGTCATCACCCACGCTGCGGATCCCGACGCGCCCACCGTCTTCGCGCGCGCGCTGGCCCGGGCGCTGCCCTGGTACTCCGTGCCCAGCCGCGACCGCCCCGCCGTGCGCGAGTCCGTGTACGCGGGCCTCTGGCGGGCGTACCTGGACCAGAACTGGTCCGCGGCCGACGCGGCGAAGACAGCCGCCGCGACGCTGAAGAACCATCCGCTCGTGGGGCTCTTCGCGCACACGGAGGGGCAGTTGGGCAACAGCATGCTGACGTTCGCGGAGGTCATCCAGAAGAACCCCGGCACGGTGTCCAAGTGGCGCGACCTGCGCGCGGGCCTGCTGGACCTGCGCAACAACGAGCAGCGCTCCCCGTCCGTCTTCGCGGGCGCGTTCAAGGCGCTGTCGCAATCCTGGGCGCAGTCCTTCCACCTGAAGGCGTCCGGCGCGTTCTTCCTGGAGTTGGCGTCGCGCGGTGGCAACGGCCTCGCGACGGTGGAGCGCACCTTTACCGTGACGGTGCCCGACACCGGCGTGAGCATCGTCTTCTCCAAGTCGCGGGCCTGAGGGCTTTCGTTGGGTTCCGCACGCTCCCCTGCGTGCGGAGCCCCGCGGGGCCGGCCGATGGACGCGGAAGTAACGCGCCGCATTGCCAGGGTGACAGTGCGGCACTACATCCCGGGCCGCACCGGGCTCTCTCCCCGGCAAGGAGTGCCCGCGCGATGATCGTCGGTCGGATGTTGTCCTGGCGGATCGTCCTTCGCTACACGGGCCTGCCCGTCGCGCTCCACGTCGTCCTCGCGCTCGCCATCGCCTTTGGCTACGAGGTGCTGGGCGCGAAGTGGCTGTCGGTGCCCGCGCTGCCGGTGACGGTGCTCGCGGCGGCATTGGGCGTACTGCTCGCCTTCCGCAACAACTCCGCCTACGAGCGCTGGTGGGAGGCGCGCACCCTCTGGGGTGGAATCGTCAACTCCTCCCGCACCCTGGCCCGGCAGGTCATCACCTTCCTGCCCGCGCCCCGCGCGCGCCGCAGCGACGGCACGCTGGAGACGCCTTCGGCCGCGTCCCGGCTGGTGCAGATGGCGGTGCAACCGGAAGGCCCCGCGCTGGCGCCCGTCTGGTCCCAGGTGGGCGACGGCGCGGTGCGAGACCAGTTCGGCAAGGCGCGCGACCTGCGCAAGCCGGGCGCCCCGCGCGCGAACCTGGCCACGTTCGAGCATCCACCGGCCGACTGGGAGCATCCCCGAGGCGTCATCACCGGCGTGTTCGAGGGCATCACCGAGGACGCCCGCGAGCTCATCTACGCGCAGATCGGCTTCGTGAACGCGCTGAGATGCCACCTGCGCCGGCAGGATCCGTTCCCGGAAATCACCCCGTTCTTCCGGCCGTCCATGCTGGAGGCGCTGCGCGACGAACAGAACGTGCCCGCCGCCATCCTCCTGTGGATGTCCACGCGCATGCGCCGCGTCTACAGCGACATCGAGCACCCGGAGAAGGTCTACCTGCGCGTCGCCATGGACGAGACGCTCACGGACCTGACCAACCACCTGGGCGCGTGCGAGCGCATCAAGAACACGCCCCTGCCGCGCCAGTACGACATCCTTCCGCACGCGATGGTGCGCGCCTACCTCACCATGCTGCCCCTGGGCGTCGTCGCGGACCTGGGGGTGCTCACGCCGCTGGTCACCGCCATCATCGCGTTCCTCTTCATCGCGATGGACGCGGTGGGCCGCGACGTGGAGGACCCGTTCGAGGACGGCGTCAGCGACACGCCCATGACGGCGCTGTGCCGCACCATCGAAATCAACCTGAGGCAGATGCTGGGCGAGACCGAACTGCCCCCGCCCCTCCAGCCCAGGGATGGCCTGCTGTACTGACGGCCCTACTCCCGGGCCGTCACCTCCACCGTGCCCAGGCCGTCCACGGTGAGCTTCACGTGGTCGCCCGGCTTCATGAGGTACGCGGCGGTGGCCGCGCCCGACAGCACCAGGCTCCCCGCGGGCAGCACCTCGCCGCGCTCCGCGAGCAGCGCGCACAACTGGATGAGGGACACCACCGGATCCCCGGAGATGGCGTCCGAGCGCGCCTCGCCCTCCACCTTGCCGTTCACCTCCATGCGCATCTGGAGCTTCGTCAGGTCCAGGTCGCGCACGCCGCGCTCGGTGGTGCCGGGCACGAAGAGCGACGACGACGCGTTGTCCGCCACCACGTCCGGCAGGCTGAAGTACTTGAAGCCCACGAAGCGCGAGTCCAGCACCTCCATGGCCGCGAACACCGCCGAGCATGCGTCCAGCACCTCGTCGCGCGTCACGGTGCCCTTGAGCTCCTTCGACGTGCGGAAGGCGATCTCCGGTTCGATGCGCGGGTGGATGCCCGCGTTCACGTGCACCACGCCGCCCGCCGGCACGAGCATCCGGTCCGTCAGCACGCCGAAGATGGGCGAGCCCAGGTTCATCTGCTGGCGCTTCGCCTCGGAGGTGAAGCCCATCTTCAGGCCCACGCGCCGCTCGCCCTGCGCCTCGCGCAGCCGGATGCCCTCGGCCTGCACCGCGTAGCCGTCCGGCACGGAGAGGTTCGGGTGCGCGTGCGTCAGCGGGGGGATTTCGCGCCGCTCTCGCCGCGCCGCGTCCAGGGTCTGTGCCAGGGTCTGTGCCAGGGTCATCACGTCCGCTGTCGAAGTCATGTCCGGATCCTTTCTCTGCCCAACCTGTAATTCCACCGGCCAGGTTCACAGGCGGAATGGGGCCGGCAGCATCCGGGAGGCACGACGGCCACGCAAGCGAGCGCCACCCGACGGATGCGCTCGGAATCCTGGAGGCGGTGGACGGGCGCGGCATAGATTCCCGCGCGTCGTGTCTCCCCAGGAGGGCGCTGCCTTGGAGAAGGTCCTCAACTACATCGGTGGCGAGCTGGTGCCCGCGGTGGGTGGCCAGTGGCTGGACAAGCCGGAGCCGGCGACGGGCGCGCTGTACGCGCACGTGCCGGACTCACACGAGGCGGACGTGAACTCCGCGGTGGAGGCCGCCAGCCGGGCGTTCCCTGCCTGGTCCGCACTGCCGGCGTCGGAGCGCTCGCGGATGTTGCGGCGCATCGCGGGCCTCATCCACGAACGCCTGGACGCCTTCGCGCGGGCGGAGTCCATCGACACGGGCAAGCCGCTGTCGGTGGCGCGCACGGTGGACATCCCGCGCAGCGTGCTCAACTTCGAGTTCTTCGCCGACGCGGCGACGCAGTTCTCCAGTGAGGCCCACGCCATGGACGGCGTGGCGCTCAACTACACGCTGCGCTCGCCGCTGGGCGTCGTGGGCTGCATCTCCCCGTGGAACCTGCCGCTGTACCTGCTCACGTGGAAGATCGCACCCGCGCTCGCCATCGGGAACTGCGTGGTGGCGAAGCCGTCGGAGGTGACGCCGATGACGGCGTTCCTCCTGTCGCAGGTGTGCCGCGACGCGGGCCTGCCGCCGGGCGTGCTCAACCTGGTCCACGGCCTGGGGCCCAACGTGGGCGGACCGCTCACGCGCCACCCGGACGTCAGCGCCATCTCCTTCACCGGCAGCACGCGCACCGGCGCGGAAATCGCCCGCGTGGCCGCGCCCGCTTTCAAGAAGCTGTCGCTGGAGATGGGCGGCAAGAACCCCAACGTCATCTTCGCGGACTGCGACTTCGACGAAGCGCTGTCCACCACGCTGCGCTCGTCGTTCGCCAATCAAGGGCAGATCTGCCTGTGCGGCCCGCGCATCTTCGTGCAGCGCCCTCTCTACGCACGCTTCAAGGAAGCGCTGGTCGCGCGCACCAAGGCCCTCAAGGTGGGGGACCCACTGGTGGAGGGCACCGACCAGGGCGCGCTGGTGTCGCGCGAGCACTTCGAGAAGGTGCTGGGCTACATCGACCTCGCGAAGCAGGAGGGCGGCCAGGTGCTCACCGGCGGCAGGCGCGCGAAGGTGCCCGGCCGATGTGAGAACGGCTGGTTCGTGGAGCCCACGCTGGTGGAGGGCCTGTCGCCTTCGTGCCGCACCAACCAGGAAGAGATCTTCGGCCCGGTGGCCACGCTCATGCCCTTCGACGACGAGGAGGAGGTGCTCGCCTGGGCCAATTCCACGCGCTATGGCCTTGCCGGCAGCGTGTGGACGAAGGACCTGGCGCGCGCGCACCGGTTCGCCTCGCGGCTGCACAGCGGCATCGTCTGGGTGAACACCTGGATGCTGCGCGACTTGCGCACGCCGTTCGGCGGGGTGAAGGACTCTGGCGTGGGCCGCGAGGGCGGCTGGGACGCGCTGCGCTTCTTCACCGAACCCAAGAACGTCTGCATCAAGCTGTGAAGCCCTGCTGCCCCTGGAGCAACGCGTGAGCGCTGGCGAGCGGATCGATTCGAAGAAGGCCCCGGAGCCCGTCGGGCTCTACCCGCACGCGCGCCGTGTGGGCAACTTGTTGTTCCTCTCCGGCGTGGGCCCGCGCGAGCGCGGCAGCAAGGCCATCCCGGGCGTGGAATTGGATGCCGGAGGCAACATCGTCTCGTACGACATCGAGACGCAGTGCCATTCGGTGTTCCGCAACGTGCGCTACATCCTGGAGGACGCGGGCTCTTCGTGGGACCGGCTGGTGGACGTGACGGTGTACCTCACGGACATGAAGAAGGACTTCCCCACGTACAACCGGCTGTGGGCGGAGTACTTCAAGGACGACCCGCCGTGCCGCACCACGCTGGAGATCAACCGGCTGCCCACGCCCATCGCCATTGAACTCAAGTGCATCGCCACCATTGGAGACGTGTGACATGGGACGACTGACCCCCATCAACTTCAAGAAGTGGATCGACGAACACCGCCCCCTGCTCAAGCCGCCCGTCGGCAACCAGCAGGTGTGGGCGGACCGGGACTTCATGGTCACCGTGGTGGGCGGTCCCAATTCGCGCACGGACTTCCACGTCAACGAGGGCGAGGAGTTCTTCTACCAGCTCGAAGGTGACATCACCCTGCGCGTCATCGACGAGGGGCAGGTGCAGGACATCCCCATCCGCGAGGGGGAGATCTTCCTGTTGCCGCCCAAGGTGCCGCACTCGCCGCAGCGTCCCGCGGGCACGGTGGGCCTGGTGCTGGAGCGCCGCCGCCAGCCGCAGGAGCTGGATTCCTTCCTCTGGCTGTGCCCGAAGTGCGGCGAGAAGCTCTACGAGGAATCGCTGCACGTCACGAATCTGGTGACGCAGTTGCCACCGGTGTTCGAACACTTCTACGGCGACCCCGAGCACTGCACCTGCAAGCAATGCGGCACGAAGGTGACGCGGGGTGGTGCGCCCAAGTGAAGGTCGACATCCACACGCACCTCCTGCCCCCGGAGATGCCCCGCTTCGCCGAGCGCTTCGGCTACGGCGGCTTCATCACCCTGGACCACCACGCCCCGTGCCGCGCGCGGATGCTGCGGGATGACGGGAAGTTCTTCCGCGAAATCGAAAGCAACTGCTGGGACCCGAAGCAGCGCGTCGTGGAGTGCGACGCGCACGGCGTCCAGGTGCAGGTGCTGTCCACGGTGCCGGTGCTGTTCAGCTATTGGGCGAAGCCCGAGCACGGCCTGGAGGTCGCGAGATTCCTCAACGACCACCTGGCCTCCGCGGTGGCGACAGCGCCCAGGCGCTTCGTGGGCCTGGGCACGGTGCCGCTCCAATCCACCGACCTTGCGGTCAAGGAATTGGAGCGCTGCGTGCGCACGCTGGGGTTCGCGGGCGTGCAGATTGGCAGCCACGTCAACGACCTGAACCTGAGCGACCCGGCCCTCTTCCCCTTCTTCCAGGCGGCGAGCGACCTGGGCGCCGCCGTCTTCGTGCACCCGTGGGACATGATGGGTGAGGCGAAGATGGCGAAGTACTGGCTGCCGTGGCTGGTGGGCATGCCGGCGGAGGTGTCGCTGGCCATCTGTTCGCTCATCTTCGGCGGGGTGATGGAGCGGCTGCCGAAGTTGCGGCTCGCGTTCGCGCACGGCGGTGGCGCGTTCCCCGGCACGATTGGCCGCATCCAACACGGCTTCGAGGTGCGCCCGGACCTGGTCGCGGTGGACAATCCGGTGGCGCCACGCGACTACCTGGGGCGCTTCTGGGTGGACTCGCTGGTGCATGACGCGGAGGCGCTGCGCGCCATCGTGAAGCTGTTCGGCGCGGACAAGGTGGCGCTGGGCAGTGACTATCCCTTCCCGCTGGGCGAGGACCGGCCCGGCACGCTCATTGAATCCCTGACGGACCTGGAGCCGCCGGTGCGCGACCGGCTGCTCTTTCGCAACGCCCTGGAGTGGCTGGGGCGCTCGCACGAGGACTTCGCACCATGACGGCCCCTGTCTACGAGAGCACCGACGCCTTCGCGCACACCCTGGATGCCGAGGATCCGCTGCGGCCCTACCGCGACGAATTCCTGCTCCTGTCCAGTCCCTCCGGGGCCCCGGCCATCTACCTCGCGGGCAATTCGCTGGGCCTCCAGCCGCGCAAGGCGCGCAAGTACGTGCACCAGGAGATGGAGGACTGGGAGCGGCTGGGCGTGGAGGGCCACGTGCACGGCCGTCACCCGTGGCTGCCGTACCACGAGCTGCTCACCGAACAGGTGGCGCGGCTGGTGGGCGCTCGGCCCCAGGAAGTCGTGGTGATGAACACCCTGTCGGTGAACCTGCACCTGATGATGGTGTCGTTCTACCGACCCACGCGTGAGCGCTTCAAGATCCTCATTGAAGGCAACGCCTTCCCGTCGGACCAGTACGCGGTGGCGTCCCAGGCGCGCTTCCACGGCTACGACCCGAAGGAGGCCATCGTCCGGCTGATGCCGCGCGAGGGCGAGGAGACGCTGCGCCCCGGGGACATCCTCGAAGCGGTGGAGCGGCACGGCAAGGAGGTCGCGCTGGTGATGCTGGGCAGCGTGAACTACCTCACCGGGCAGGCGTTCGACATCGGGGCCATCACCCGCGTGGCGCACGCGCAGGGCTGCAAGGTGGGCTTCGACCTGGCGCACGGCGCGGGAAATCTGAAGTTCTCCCTGCACGACGACGGGCCGGACTTCGCGGTGTGGTGTTCGTACAAGTACCTCAACGGCGGACCGGGGAGCCTGGGCGGCGTGTTCGTGCACGAGCGGCACGCGCACTCGCCGGACCTGCCGCGCTTCGAGGGCTGGTGGGGCCACAACAAGGCCACCCGCTTCGAGATGGGCCCCACGTTCGACCCGCTGCCGGGCGCGGAAGGCTGGCAGTTGTCCAACCCGCCCATCTTCCAGTTGGCCGCGCTGCGGGCGTCCCTGGAGCTGTTCGACAGGGCGACGATGGAGGCGGTGCGCGCGAAGAGCGAGAAGCTCACCGGCTTCCTGGAGTTCCTCCTGAACCGGCTGCCCGAAGGGTTCGTGACCATCACCACGCCGAAGGACCCGAAGCAGCGGGGGGCGCAACTGTCCCTGCGCTTCAAGGGTGAGCCGAAGCGCCTGTTGGGACGGCTGTCGGCGGCGGGCATCATCTGCGACTTCCGCGAGCCGGACATCATCCGCGCCGCGCCCGCGCCCCTCTACAACACGTACGTGGACGTCTTCCGCTTCGTGCGGACCCTGGAAGCCCATGTCCTCGAATGAGCCGAAGCTGACGGTCGTGGGAGCGGGCCTCGTCGGCTCGCTGCTGTCGCTGTACCTGGCCCGCCGGGGTCACACGGTGGAGGTGCTGGAGCGCCGGCCGGACATGCGCCGCGAGACGCTGGACGCGGGGCGCTCCATCAACCTGGCCATCTCCACGCGCGGCCTGCATGCGCTCCGGCAGGTGGGGCTGGAGGAGGAGGCGCTGAAGCACGCCATTCCCATGCGGGGCCGGGTCATCCACCCGGTGAAAGGGGAGCTGGCGTATCAGCCCTATGGCAAGGACGACTCCCAGCACATCAACTCGCTGTCGCGCGGCTGGTTGAACCAGTTCCTGATGACGCGCGCGGAAGAGACGGGGCGCGTGAAGCTCCGCTTCCGGCAGCGGGTGACCCAGGCCGACGTGACGGCGGGGACGCTGACGGTGCTGGACGAGGCCACGGGAGAGACGCGCGAGGTGCGGGACGCGGTGGTGTTCGGCACGGACGGCTCCGGTTCAGCGGTGCGGCAGGCGATGCAGCCGCGACCGGAGTTCCATGCGACGCAGGAGCCGCTGGGCCACGGCTACAAGGAGCTGACGATTCCGCCGGGGCCCGGTGGCGGCTTCCAGATGGAGAAGCACGCGCTGCACATCTGGCCGCGCGGCGCGTTCATGCTCATCGCGCTGCCCAACGAAGACGGCAGCTTCACCTGCACGCTGTTCCTGCCGTGGAAGGGGCCGCTGAGCTTCGCGGCGCTGGAGACGCCCGCCGCGCTGGAGGCGTTCTTCCAGGAGCAGTTCCCGGACGCGAAGGCGTTGATTCCCGGGCTGGTGGAGGAGTTCTTCGCCCGGCCCACCGGGCACATGGTGACGGTGAAGTGCGCACCGTGGCGGGCGGGCGGGCGCACACTGCTGCTGGGCGACGCGGCGCACGCGATGGTGCCCTTCTACGGGCAGGGGATGAACTGCGGCTTCGAGGACTGCGTGGTGCTGGACTCGCTCCTGGCGAAGCAGCAGGACTGGGATGAGGCGTTCCAGGCGTTCGAGAAGCTGCGCAAGACGAACGCGGACGCCATCGCGGACATGGCGGTGGAGAACTTCATCGAGATGCGCGACAGCACGGGCGACCCGCGCTTCCTGTTGGAGAAGGGCGTGGAGAAGGTGTTGCTCAATGCCTTTCCGGGGGAGTTCGTCAGCCGCTACACGCTGGTGAGCTTCAGCCGCGTGCCCTACCGGCTGGCATACGAGGTGGGCGTCATCGCGGGCGGCATCGTGGCGGAGCTGTCCCAGGGGCTGACGCGCCCCGAGGACGTGGACCTGGACGCGGCGGCGAAGCTCATCCGCGGCCGGCTGACCCCTTTCATGAAGGAGCACGCGGATGGATTTCGGTCTGAAGGGTAGACGGGCGCTGGTGACGGGGGCGTCCTCGGGACTGGGGCGCGCCATCGCGGAGACGCTGGTGAAGGAGCGCGCGACGGTGGCCATCTCCTCGCGCGGCGGGGACAAGCTGGAGAAGGCGGCGAAGGAGCTGGGCGCGGCGCTGGCGGTGCCGTGCGACCTGACGCAGGCGGGCACGGCGCGCGAGCTGGTGCGCACGGTGACGGAGAAGCTGGGCGGCCTGGACGTGCTGGTGGTGAACGCGGGGGGGCCTCCGGCGGGCGGCTTCGAGACCATCACCGGGGAGCAATGGCAGACGGGGTTCCAGAGCCTGTGGCTGTCCACGGTGGATGCGATTCAAGCGGCGCTGCCGGGCATGAAGGCGCAGGGCTGGGGCCGCATCGTGCTGGTGACGTCCACGGCGGCGCGCGAGGCGATGAGCAACCTCACGGTGTCCAACGGCCTGCGTGCGGGATTGCTGGGCTTGGTGAAGAGCCTGAGCAATGAAGTGGGGCCGTATGGCATCACGGTGAACGCGGCGCTGCCGGGCTACCACGCGACGGACCGGATGAAGGACCTGGGTCTGTCGGATGAGAAGGTGGCGCCGAACATCCCCGCGCGGCGGCTGGGCAGGCCGGAGGAATTCGCGGCGCTGGTGACGTTCCTGGCGTCGGAGCCGGCCGCGTATATCAGCGGACAATCCATCGCCTGCGACGGTGGAGCGCTGCGCGGGTTCTGAGGTGTGCTCCGTGTCTTCCCGGGGGGAAGACATGGACGCGACGTTACGTGCGCGGGTAGTGCTCGCGGTGGTGTCGTGGTGGATGACGGGCTGCATGGCCACGGGCACCGTCGTGGAGGGCAGGCTTCAGCCCCAGCACTTCAAGTTCGTGACCATCGTGGAGCAGACGGGGCCAGGGGCGGGAGGCTGGCGAGCGGCCTGTGTCCGGGTGCCGCTCCGGCGCGACACCGGTGAGGTCTACCCCTGTCAGCTCGGGATCGGACTTCCCATGCAAACAAGCCGCATGGGCCCCATTCCGCTGCCGCTGGCCCAACGTATTTCAGCGGACTGCGCGAACCTGGCGGCGCAGACGGTGTTTCGTGCGGCCACCCCTACGACTCCGCTGGGGCTTGCCTGCGAGGAGTTCAGGGGCACCTACACCCTCGCGCTCTCCGAAGCCATCGTAGGCTCGCGCGTATCGAAGACGTGCCGGCGCGAAACCACGCCTGTCGAGCCCAGGTTCCAGAAGCCATGACGCCTTCCACGGAAGAGTTGATTGCGATTGCGCGTCATTACTGGCGTGCGGATGACCTCTATGACTCCCGGACTGAGCCCAGCCCTGAATTCGAACGCTTCGAGGCGCTCTGGAACGAAAAGCTCAAGGAACTGGACCGCTGGAGGGCCTTGCTCAACCAACTCAGAAGAGCGCTCCCAGAATGCACCGTCGGCGACTACGTAGCGGCGTCGGTGAACGGCTGTTTCGGCGCCCTCGTCTACCCTCTGCGCGAGGAGGTCCTACAGCGCACCCAGTTGTCCTGGACGGTTGTCGGGTACCTCAGCATCCTGGCCCCGGTCTACACCGTGCACTGTGTCCGCAGGGAGTTCGTCGGGACGCACCTCAAGAACTCCCAGGTGTTCCTGGAGCCCATTCCCCTCGAGTTGCAAGGCATCGCCGACGTCATCGCTCAGCGCATCGAGGAGGACTACGGCGCCACCGCGCTTCCCCTCGAAGTCGCCCAGACGCCCGTCTCCCTCTACGTCCACTTCATGAAGCCGCCCCAGACGACTCTCTTCCACGCCCTCTTCTCCTCCGAGCCCGGGAACATCCCCTGACAGGAGTCACTCAGAGCGTCAGTCCCAGGACCGTGAGCGTTCCAGGCCCCGCCACATCCGTGAGGCCCGTGGTCGAGCATTTGCTCAGGTCCGTCTGCGCGAGCGTCACCGTGTGCACGATGGTCGCGCCCTGGAACCGGCCGCTGGTGATGACCCCGGAGACCTCGGAGATGACCACGTTGGGCCGCACCGTGATGATGGAGGCGCTCCCCACCGTGCTCGTGGTGCCGTCGTTCCAGGTCACCTTGAAGCTGCCGGTCGAACTGTTCGTCAGACACGACACGGTCCCCGTCCCCGTGTAGCTGAACTCTCCGTACACGATGCCGGGTTGATTCCCCAGACACGGCCCGAAGAGCCCCTTGCCCCTCGACGTGACCTGCTGCGGAGTGTTCTTCACCCCGGGGGTGAACGAGCCCACGGATGTTCCCGTCGCGCACGTCACCGCAACCAACTCCGCCGCCCGCGCGCCCGTCGCCGCGAACAGGCCCACCAGCCCCATCACCACCGCCGCATGTACCTTGAATCGCATCCACATCGCCGTCTCCTCATCCAGGTCTCGAAACGCCGCGATGTCCTTCGCGGCCACTTCGAAACCTGAGGCTCACGGCGCCCCTGCTCCATCACACCCCGGGGACATCCCACCGGTCCCCCAGGGCACCCCCTCACCACCGGAGGCCCAGGTACGCAGGGTGCGACGGGAGCCCGCGACTTCCGCGGGCCCCCGCACGCGTCAGGACGCTCAGCCGCCCTTGACGATGTCCCCGGCGCGGGACTCGCCGCTGGCCGTGACGCTGGCCATGGTGAACTGGGACGCGAAGTGCCCGAGCAGCGTCTCCAGGAAACGCCCGTGGTACGCGGCGTAGGCCTCCGTCGTGATGGCCTTGTCCTTCTGCGCGCTGATGGTGAAGACCACGCCCGCGCCCGGCACCAGCGTGGGCCGGAACCAGGCCTGGTTCGCCAGCGACGCCTCGGAGGACGTCACGTCGCCCTCCGCGTCGTAGGCCCAGCCCGCCACCTTCTTGGAAGCCACCGCGCTCTTGATTCCATCAATCAAGCCCTGCGGGTCCGTCGTCGTCACGAAGAGCGCCATGTGTGCGTACTCCTTGGTTGGGTGTCCGAGACCTTCAACCCGCTCCCCGGAACGATCCAGTTCCTGGAAGCGGGGCCGTCCCTCCCCTTGCGACGCACCGGGTCGGGCATTCCCCGCACTAACAGACCAGCCAGATTGTTTGTAGCTGGTGGATTTCTCACGTTTTGCGACAGAGTGCGCCGCCTTCGCCGGGAGGGGCATTCCGTGTCCAGACGCAACCGTGTCAACCGTGGGCTGTGGCTCGCGGTGCTGCTGTGGGGAACCGGGGCTTTCGCCCAGGGCAACTCGGTCATCACCGGGACCCTGACGAACGCCGCGAACAAGAGCCCGCTGGAAGATGTCGTCGTCACCGCCACCTCGCCCCAGCTCCAGGGCGAGCGCACGGTCGTCACCGACAAGAGCGGCCTGTACCGCCTCCCCCAACTGCCGTCCGGCACCTACCTGCTGAGATTCGAAGCCCAGGGCTTCAAGCCCTACGAGCGCGGCGGCATCCTGCTGCGCATCGACCGGACCATCCGCCTCAACGCCGAACTGCTCCCCGACGAGGGCCTCACGGAGAACGTGGAGGTCGTGGGCGCCCCTCCCAGCGTGGACGTGGGCTCCAGCGCCGCGGGCGTCACCGTGGACCAGGACTTCATCCGCAACATCGCCGTCATCCGCCCCGGCACCAAGGGCTCCGCGTCGCGCTCCTTCGAAGGTCTGGCGGAGCTGGCCCCCGGCGCCACCGAGGACCGCTACGGCGTGAGCATCAGCGGCAGCAGCTCCCCGGAGAGCCAGTACGTCGTGGACGGCCTGTCCGTGAACGACCCCGGCGTGGGCACCCTGGGCACGCCCCTGTCCGTGGAGTTCGTCAAGGAGGTCAACATCATCACCGGCGGCTACATGCCGGAGTACGGCCGCTCCACCGGCGGCGTGCTCAACGTCGTCACCAAGTCCGGCTCCAACGAGTTCCACGGCTCCGTCTTCGCCAACATGGCACCGGGCGCCCTCCAGACGGCGGGCACCGTGGTGCGCCGCGAGGGCAGCGTCATCTCCGCGCAGGGCAGCGCCCACAACCTGGGCGACTTCGGCTTCGACCTGGGCGGCCCCATCCTCAAGGACAAGCTCTGGTTCTACGTGGGCGTCGCGCCGTCCTTCAACCGCATCCAGGTGGACCGGCAGCTCAGCAGCTACGAGCTGTGCACGGAGGTGGACCCCGCCAACGGCTGCACCGCCGTGAATGCCCGCCGCAAGGACCCCACCACCGGCTTCTCCCAGGTGACCCCCATCGAGGGCACCCAGGTCAGCCGCTTCGCCGACGAGCGCTCCCTGCAGTACCTGGGCAAGCTCACCTACAACTTCAACCAAGACCACAGCCTCGCGGTCTCCGTCTTCGGCACGCCGCGCTCCTCCGGCGGCAGCAACAAGTACGCCTTCAGCGACGACGGCGAACCGGAGGTGTGCACCAGCCTGTCCTGCACCGGCTTCGTGCAGGGGGCCTACGGCGCCATCGCCACCCGGCGGGAGAACAGCGCCCTGGACCTGGTGGCCAAGCAGACCTCGTCCTTCTTCGACAAGAAGCTGCTCGTGGACGCAACGCTCGGCTGGCACCACCAGGCCGACTCCACCCTGCCGTCGGACGGCTCCGGCCTGGGCTCCGGGCAGGGCCTGTCCGCGCAGTCCAACATCGCGTGGCGCCGCACCCGCAACCCCGGCCCCCACACCATCAACGAGTTCGAAACCCTCCCGAACCCGGACGCCTGCGGCACCACCCCCGCCGAACAGGCCCTGCGCTGCCCCGTCACCGCCTATTCCACCGGCGGCCCCGGCACCATCAGCATCCAGCGGCTGGACCGCGTGCAGGGCAAGGTGATGGGCACGTACCTGCTGGAGGCCCTGGGCCACCACATCCTCAAGGCCGGCGCGGACATCGAGCGCATGAGCTTCTACAACAACCGCGCGCGCACCGGCCTCACGCCCTGGCAGGAGTGCACCGGCGGCGACTGCTTCTTCAGCCTCAACCAGTACGGCTACCTGGAGGCGCCCGACCAGCCGGTGTTCCTGGCCAGCAAGGAAGGCACCTCCACGTCCACCACCGTGGGCGGCTTCATCCAGGACAGTTGGTCCATCCTCGACAAGGTCACCGTCAACGCGGGCCTGCGCTACGACGTGCAGACGCTGTACGGCCTGGACGGCGAAGTGGGCCTGCACCTGCCCAACCAGTGGTCCCCGCGACTGGGCGTCATCTACGACCCGACGCAGGCGGGCCGCGCGAAGCTCTTCGTCAACTACGCGCGCTTCTTCGAGAACGTCCCCCTGGACATGGCGGACCTGTCCTTCCCCCAGCAGCAGCTCCTGTCCTCCACCTACCGGGCGCCGCCGTGCAACCCGTCGCGCGAGGGCTCGCTGCTCACCGACTGCACCATCGACGCCAACCGCACGCCCATTGGCAGCCGCGAAAGCCCCAACCAGCTCTGGGATGCGCAGGGCGGAGATCGCGTGCCGGTGGATCCGCAGATCCGCGCCCAGTCCGCGGACGAGTTCGTCCTGGGCGGTGAGTACGAGCTGATTGCGGCAAGCCGCGTGGGCGCCACGTATACCAAGCGCTACCTCAACGACGTCATCGAGGACATGAGCCGCGACGACGGCAGCACCTTCTTCCTGGGCAACCCGGGCAAGGGCTACTCGACGGACTTCCCGCTGGCCAAGCGCGAGTACGACGCGGTCAACCTCTACTTCCAGCGGGCCTTCACCGACGGGTGGCTGGCCCAGGCCAGCTACACCTGGTCCACGCTGCGCGGGAACTACTCCGGCCTGTTCCGCGCGGACACCGGCCAGTTGTCCCCCAACCTCACGCGCGACTTCGACCTGGTGTCGCTCACCGTCAACCGCGACGGCCAGCTCCCCGGCGACCGCACGCACTCCTTCAAGGTGTTCGGCGCGAAGGAGTTCTTCATCACCCGGGGCACCAGCATCAACGTGGGCGGCAACTACCGGGCGCGCTCCGGCACGCCGCTCAACTACCTGGGGGCGCACCCGCGCCGCAGCGGTTCGGAGACCTTCATCCTGCCGCGCGACAGCGCCGGCCGGCTGCCCTGGGTGCATGGCGTGGACGGCCACGTGGGCCTCAACCAGCGGCTGGGGAAGGACTCCGTGCTCACCGTGTCGCTGGACGTCTTCAACCTCTTCAACTTCCAGCAGTACACGGACGTGGACCAGACCTTCACCACCACGCGCGTGTACGCCATCGAGCAGGGCGGCACCCCGGACGACCTCACCGCGTGCCTCACGAAGAACAACCCCGGGTGCAAGGTCATCTCCACCACCACGGGCCTGCCCATCGTCGAGGCGGACATCAACCCCAACTTCAAGCGGCCCACCGCCTATCAGGCACCGCGGGCCATCCGTCTGGGCGCGAAGCTGAGCTTCTAGGCCGCCGCGCCACACGAGAAAGGACACCCGCGATGAAGCTTCGATGGATGGCAATCAGTGGAGGCCTGGCGGCCGCGGTCGTCACCGCCGGCGCCTGTGGCAGTGAACCCGTGGCGCCGTGCGTGGTGGCCCGAGCCGTGTCGGACGGCTCCACCGGCTCGTTCGCCGCGACCTATGAGCTCAAGGCCGGGCAGAACCCGGACCTCGCCTGCGCCCAGCTCAAGCCGGAGCCCCTGGGCCTGCAGAAGTATTTCAGCCAGGACCCGAAGGCCCCCGACACGGTGGGCGTGCGCAGCACGCGGCTGGGCACGCTGCTGCAGACCTTCGCCTCGCGCCTGTCGGAGGAGTCCAAGGCCAGCGCCACTGCGGTGGGCCCCTTCGCCTCCGAGACGCCGGGAGAGGACCGCTTCTGCACGGTGCCCCAGCTCACCCCCACGCGGCTGGAGGTGACGGAGGCCCAGGATCCCGACGGAGGCCTGCTGCCCGCGCAGGAGTTCGGCTACGCGTGGAACAACCTGCGCATCTACAACACGCCGGAGATTCCGGGCACGCAGTTCACCGCGGACCTCGTCTACACGGAGAACGGCTGCACCGCCGAGTACACCGTGAAGGGCATCTGGCCGGTGGTGAAGTGCCAGGACAGCAAGACGAAGGGGCCCAGCGACGCGCTGTGCGACCCGTACGCGGACTACGACGCGGGACGGCTGCGCGGCTCCGGCATCAACCCGCTCTTCCCCGTGAAGTGCGACCCCGTGGCATTCATCTGCGTGCTCACGGGTGAAGTGCCGTCAGCTCCCTGAAGGCGCCCGGGCTTCCGGGACGCAGGGGCGCGGGCAGGTCCCGGAAGTCCTTCACCAGGAAGTCCGGCTGCTCGCGCACCAGGAACTCGCGCGGGAACGACGTGGCGACGGCGACACACGCCGCGCCCGCGGCCCGCGCGGCCCTGAGGCCCGACACCGCGTCCTCGAACACCACGCATCCGGTGGGCGCCACCCCCAGCGCGGAGGCCGCCTTCAGGTACACCTCCGGATGCGGCTTGCCACGGGTGACGTCCGTGGACGTGACGCGCACCGGGAACAGGTGCTCCAGCCCCACGCGCTCCAGGGCCAGCTCCGCGTTGTCCGCCAGCGCGCTCGTGCCCAGCGCCCAGGGTACGCCCGCCTGCCCCAGGGAGCGCAGGTAGTCCCCCACCCCGGGGACGGCGAACACCGGCTCGTGCTCCAGCAGCCGGTGGAAGGCCATCTCGCGGTCGTACGTCAGCGCCTCCACCTCCTCGTCGCTCAGCGTCGCTCCGAACCACGCGCGCAGCGTCTCCCCCGCCCTCCGCCCGTTGGTGGCGAGCAGCTCCTCCCGCGTGGGCGTGTAGCCCCGCTCCCGGGCGAACTCCTCCCAGACGCGATAGTGCAGCTCGGTCGTGTCGATGATGACGCCGTCCAGGTCGAAGAGGACGGCATCGAAGGGAGCGATGTTCGAGGTCGATGGGGACATGGAGGCTCGGGCTTTCTCGAAGATCCACACGGCAGGCCCTTCAACCCTATTCACGGGGGGGACCCGGGGCGCGGCATTCGCCCCTCATGGCGGTGCCTACCGTGCGGGTAGGCGGGGGGTCGGCTTCCGGGCGGCCCCATCGAAAAGCACCGTCCGCGCTGAAGTAAGGACCCGCAGGGCTCGCCTGGTCGCTCCAGGGCCAGCCGGCCCGTTGTAGGCTTCACCGGAGGTCCATGTCGCCCCCCAAGAACCCCGCTGAATTCTCGACGACCGCCGTCCGCACGCAGGGCACGCCCACGCAGGCGGCCCACGCCGTGCCCGCGCTGACCATCATCGGTCACGCGCAGCCGCAGCGCATTGGCGAGCGGCTGCTGCTCGAAGGGCTGCTGTCCGACGAGCGCGCCGTGGCGCTGTCGCGCAACGCACCGGACTTCAGCCGTCCAGGGGGCGTGCTGTCTCTGCCGCTGGGGGATCCGTTCCTGAGCCGCACCCCGGTGCGCTTCGAGCCCGGCCTGCGCGGTGGCATCCGCATGTTGGTGCCGGAAGACGGGACGCCGGTGCTGGTGGGCGGGGAGCCGGTGAAGGC
>NZ_RAVZ01000155.1 GCF_003611635.1 Corallococcus terminator
CCCCCCGTCCCACCAGGAATGCCTGGCCCGGCGGACGGTTTCCAAGGACCCCCATGCGCACCCGCCTCCTCGCCGCCCTCTGTCTCCTGGCGCCCACCGCCGCCCTCGCCGCGAAGGACCCGCGCTGCGCCGGCAAGCCCGCTGCCCGCGCCGCCCGCTTCTCCGACACCGCCCTGAAGGGCACGTCCGCCGCGGAGCGTTATGCCGCCTACATCCAGGCGTGCGCGCTGGACGACGTGGTGGCCCTCACCCAGGGCCTTGTCCGCTTCAAGACGGTGAGCAGCGAAGCCCCCGCGGCCAAGAACCCGGAGATGGCCGCCATGGGCCGCTACCTGGAGACGTGGGCGAAGCAGCACGGCTTCGCCTTCCGCACCGTGGGTGAGCGCGACGTCTTCGAGCTGTCCTGGGGCGAAGGCGAACCGCTGCTGGGGCTCGTCTTCCACGGCGACGTCGTCCCCGCGGCCGCGCATGAGTGGAAGCGCCCGCCCTTCAAGCCCGTCCTGGAGAAGGGGCGCCTGTACGGCCGGGGCGTGGAGGATGACAAGGGCCCCATCGCCTCCGCCCTGGTCGCGCTCGCGATGGCGAAGGACCTGGGCATGAAGCCCCAGGGCCGCGTGCTCGTCATCATCGGCAACGGCGAGGAGAGCGACTGGTCCGGCATGAAGAAGTACGCCGACACCGAGCCCAAGCCCACGCACGTCATCTCCGTGGACTCCGGCTACCCGGTGATGGCCGCGCAGTCCGGCTTCGTCGCGTGGACGCTGGAGGCGCCCGTGGGAGCCCCCGCCGCCACCCCGAAGGAAGGCACCACCGCGCGCGCCGTGGATGTCACCGCGGGCGAGTTCCTCACCCAGGTGCCCGGCACCGCGACGCTGAAGCTTTCGGCCGTGAAGGGCCAGACGCTGGAGGCGGTGCTCGCGCAGGTGAAGGCCGCCATCGCCGCGGAACAGCCCGCGCGCAAGGACCTGAAGGCCGACGTGAAGCGCGAGGGCGCCACCGTCGTGCTCACCACCCATGGCAACGCCGTGCACTCCTCCGTCGCGGACGAGGGCCACAACGCGCTCTGGGATTTGTCCGCCGTGGCCGCGCGTCTGCCATTGGAGGACAACGGCATCGCCGCGATGCTGCGCGTCGTCGCGAAGCGCTTCGATGGGGACCACCACGGCGACAAGCTGGGCGTCGCCTACAAGGACACGCTGATGGGCCCGCTGCTCGTCGCGCCCACCGTGCTGCGCGTGAAGGATGGCGCCGTGTCGCTGGGCATCAACATGCGCCGTCCGCAGGGCAGGGACGCCCCGACGTTCAACGCGAGCCTGGACGCGGCGGCGAAGCGCGTGGGGGAGGACTCGGGCGGGCAGGTGAAGGAGTCCAGCGGACGCTACGTGGGCGACCCGCACGTGGCGGACACGTCCGGCCCGCTGGTCCAGACGCTGATGGACATCTTCAAGCGCCAGCGCAAGGCACCGGACGCCGTGCCCGGCTCCATCCGGGGCGGCACCTACGCGCGGCTGTTCCCCCGCGCCGTGGACTTCGGGCCCGCGTTCCCCAACGAGCCGTACACCGGCCATGCCCCCGACGAATCCATCGCGCTGGAGACGCTGGACCTGAGCACGCGCATGCTCGCGGAGGCCGTGCACACGCTGGCGATTTCCCCCGCGCCGGACGCGAAGGCCACGCCTTGAGGGGGGCTTGAAGGCTCACGGCGGCAGGTAGCCCCGGGGCGGTGGGACGCGGGGCCAGCGCACGGTGAAGGTCGTGCCCAGCTCCAGGCTGGACTCCACGTGGACGCTGCCGCCGTGCATCTGGACGATCTCATGCACGATGTAGAGCCCCAGGCCCAGGCTGCGCTGCTTGCTGCCTTCGTCCGGTGTGCGTGACTGTTTGAAGGGGTCGAACAGGCGCGGCAGCAGGTGCTCCGGGATGGGGTCCCCTTCGTTGTGCACCCGCATCACCACGTCCGGGCCTTCATCGGTGAGCGAGGTCACCACCGGCGTGTCGTTGCGCGCGTGTTGCAGCGCGTTCACCACCAGGTTGCCCAGCACCTGCGTCACCCGGTCCGGGTCCCACTGTCCCTCCAGGTTTCCGCCCCGCACCTCCAGCGGCAGGGGGCGCTCCGGGTACGCCACCTGCAACTCCTCCAACATGCTCTGGCACAGCTCCACCATGTTCACGTGCTGGGGCGTCATGGGGATGCCCCCACCCAGGCGGCTGCGCGCGAAGTCCAGGATGTCGTTGATCATCCGCGCCATCCGCGCGGCGGCCTTGCGGATGCGGTCCACGCCCCGGCGCGAGGTCGCGTCCAGCCCTTCGAAGCGGGCCAGCATGAAGGCGGATGCATTCACCGCGTGCAGGGGATTGCGCAGGTCGTGTCCCAGCACCGCGAGCAATTCCTCGCGGAAGTCGACGGCCTGCTGGAGCGCGGCCTCCGCGCGCTTGTAGTCGTTGATGTCCACCACCGTGCTGCCCACGCCCAGGAGCACGCCATCCGGGGTCCGCACCGGGAAATAGTCCGCCCGCCAGTACCCGATGCCCCCCCGCTTCGTATCCAGTCCTTCGATGAGCACGTCCTGCACGGGCTGGCCGGTGTCCAGGACCTGTTGCAACGCGCGTTCAATCGGATCCGCGGCGCCATCGCGGACCATCTCTCGCAGCGTGTGGCCCTTGTGCGCCTCCATGGGCTTGCGGTTGAGGTTGGCGAGCACGTCGTTGATGCGCAGGTAGCGCAGTTGGGTGTCCAGGAACGCGATGCCCACGGGCGCGGCATCCAGGAGCGAGTCCAGTTGCGCCAGCGACCGCTCCGCCTGCCGCTGCGCCTCGCGCTCGCGCTCGCGCAGCTCCGTCCTGGCGATGTGCGCCGAGGCCCGCTGCGCGACGGCCTGGAAGAGAAGGGTGTCCGCGTCGGAGAAGGTGAATGTCGTGCGCGAACCCATGTACGCCACGCCCAGCAACCGGTCGCCCTCCATCAGCGGCAGGCCGTACAGCGCGCGCAGGTCCTGCTGGCGCAGGGGCTCCAGGAGCACGCGAGGATCGGTGGCGGCCGAACGGATGAAGAAGGGCTGGCGCAGCACGGCCGCCTGTCCCGCCAGGCTGCTCGCCAGATGAACACGCTGGCCCTTCACCTGCCATGTGCCCAGGCCCACCGCAGCGCGCACCACCAGCGCGTCGTCCTCCAGGAGCATCACCGCCGCCGCGTCCACGGCGAGCGTGGACTCCATCAGTCGGGTGAGCAGGCGCTCCAGGAGCGTCTCCATGTCCGGGTCGTCCAGCGTCGCTTCGGCCATGCGGTCCAACGTCTGGAGGATGCGCTGCTTCATGTCCCAGAAGAGCACCATCGTCCGGGTCACCACCCGGTCGAGCGTCTCCTCCAGCCGCGTCAGGTCGCCGGTCCGCGTCCGCAGCTCCTGCGCCTCCAGGCGCTGGAGGATGCACCGGCGCAGGAGCGCGTACTCCTGGGCCACCTCGCCCAGGTCGAAGCCTTCATCCAGCCGCGCGGCGGCGTGCGCCATCTCCAGGCGCGCATCCAGGGTCTCCGGCCCGAAGTCCACCGCGTCCGCGAGCGCGGAGAGCAGCTCCGGCAGGTGGTCGATGAGCCAGGGCTCGCGTGGCGGAAATCTCCCCGCCAGGTGCTCCAGCACCGCCTGCTGCCAGTCCTCCAGCAGCGTCTCGCGGTGGGCACGCAGGAAGTCCGCCACCGACAGGCGGTTCTCGCTGCCCGTGAGCCCCTTTGTGGAGCGTGAATGCGGCTCCTGCATCGCCAGTCTCCCCAGGCCCTCGCCCGGCCGCGCCGCCCTGCCGCAAGATTGCGCATGGTGTCCGCGCCGCGCTTCGTGCCTTCGTCCATGAAAAGCCGCCACGACGACCGCTCGCCCGAGGCTTTCCGGGTCGGGCTTCGGACGCACCGCCCGGCGTGCCGTTCACCTTCGGGCGCTCGGCGGGGTCGGGGCACGTTCCTTCGCATGGCGCCCGGAGGGCTCGGGTAGGGTGGCGGCCACCGCATGCGCACCCTCCTGCTCAACCGCTCCGCCGTGGCCCGCAACCTCCAGGCGCTCCTGCTCCTGGACGACATGCGCGAGGCCTTCCGCACCGACGCGCTGGCCCGCACGGTGGCTCCCCAGCGCGTGCGCGCGCCGCTGCATTCGGAGGGCACCGCGCTGGTGCTCTTCCCCGGCAGCGTGCCCGGCATCCCCGCGTACACCGTGAAGGTGCACGCGAAGTTCCCCGGGCAGTCCCCCGCCATCCGGGGCGTGGTGCACCTGCACGACCTGGTCACCGGCGGACTGCTGGCGGTGATGGACTCCGGCCACCTCACCGCCGTGCGCACCGGCGTCGTGGGCGCGCTGGCCGCGGATGTGCTCGCGCGGCCGGACGCGACGCGCGTGGCGGTGGTGGGCGCGGGCCGGCAGGGCGTGCTCCAGCTCAAGCAGTTGCGGCTGGTGCGCACGCTCAGCCAGGTGCGCGTCTACGACACGAACCTGGAGCACGCGAACGCGTTCGCGTCGCGCATGTACCAGGAGCTGAACCTGCCGGTGAGCGTGGAGACGTCCGTCCGGGACGCGGTGGCGGACGCGGACATCGTGGTGACGGCGACGTGGAGCCGCGAGCCCTTCCTGCACCCGGGCATGGTGCGGCCGGGCACGCACATCACCGCGCTGGGCGCGGACGAGCCGGGCAAGGCGGAGCTGTCCGCGGAGCTTCTGGGCGCGTCCCACTTCGTCTGCGACCACCGCGCGCTCAGCGTGGCGTCCGGGGCCGCCGGCGCGGTGGGCCTCACGGAGGGCGCCATCCACGCCGAGCTGGGCGAGGTCCTCGCGGGCCTCAAGCCCGGGCGCACGTCCCAGGAGCAGGTGACGGTGTTCGCCCCGGTGGGCCTGCCCTTCCAGGACCTGGCCGCCGCGTGGCACGTCTTCCAGGCCGCTGCCGGCGACGAAGACGTGCCCACGCTGGACTTCAGCGAGTAGGCGCGACGCGCATCACGCCTTGGCGAGCGTCTGCGACAGGCGCGTGGCCTCCTGGTAGATGTCGGTGTCCTCCGCCAGCGGCATGGCGAGCACCTTCTGCACCAGCTCCTTCGCCTTCTTCTCCTGCCCCAGCCGCGCCTGCGCGAGCGCCAGGTTGAGCAGCGGCTCCGGACGCTCCGGGGCGCGGCGCGTGGCCTCTTCCAGCACCGTCACCGCGCGCGGCAGGTGCGTGTTCGCGGGCTCCGCCGGGATGCGCAGCAGCAACTGGCCCAGGTTGTTCGCCGCGCGCCAGCCGTCCGGCGAAATCCCCATGCCCTGCTCATACGCTGCGATGGCCTTGTCGTACGCGGGCGGCTCCTGCGATTCGAAGCAGGTGGCCTCCGCCATCTTCAGGGACTCGCTGCTGACGCCCAGCGACGCCATGGTCTGGCACAGGTGCCGGGCCTGCTCGATTTGACCGCGCGCCAGCATCAGTTGCGCGAGGTTCGCCTGGGCGTCCGCGTCCTTCGGGCGCGAGGCCGCGAGTGCGGAGGCCGCCTGGTAGGACGTGCGCAGGTCTCGCAGCGCCATGGACAGCACCGTCACCGACGCCAGCAGGCGCGGCTGGTTGGGCACCGCTTTGAGGCCCTGCTCCAGCACGCGGCGGGCGTCCACCAGCTTCTCCTGGGAGGACAGCGCGTGCGACAGGCTCAGGTACGCGGGCACGAAGCGCGGCTGCCGGGTGATGACCTCGCGCAGCGTGGCCAGCCCTTCTTCCGTCTTGCCGGCCTCCAACTGCACCTGGCCCAGGCGGTAGCGGAACACGTCCTGCTGGGGCTGGAGCTTCACCGCGTGGGTGAGGGCCTCCAGCGCCTGGGGCGCCTTGTCCTGCTTGATGAGCATCATGCCGCGGCCGAAGTGGGCCTCCGCGCGGTTGGGGTCCAGCGCGAGCACGGCCTGGTAGGCGTTGAGGGCGGCGGCGAGCTGGCCCTTCTGCGCGGCGATGTTCGCGCGCACGAGGCCCGTCTCCGGCGTGGCGCCCTGCGCCTCCGCCTTCGCGAGCAGCGCCTCGGCCTGGGGCAGCTTGCCCTCCACCAGGGACAGCTTGGTCATCACCACCAGCGCGTCGCGGTGCGCCGGATTCTTCGCGAGGAGCTTCTCGGCCTCTGTCTTGGCCTGGGCGAGCTGGCCCGCCGCGAGGAGGGTTTCCAGAGAGTTCATGATGGAAAGTGTCCCCCAGCGTCCGGGGGCTGTCGAGCCACGGGGAAAAAGGAAGGGCCCCGTCCGGATGGACGAGGCCCTGGGAAGCATCTGGATGCGAATGCGGGCGGGTGACTACCAGCCGCCCAGCGCGTTCTTGATGCCCTCGCCGACGTTCTTGATGCCTTCGCCGACGTTCTTGATGCCCTCGCCGACGTTCTTGATGCCTTCGCCGACGTTCGCAACCGCGTCCTTGACGCTGTCGCCCACCTTGCCCACGTCGACGGAGAAGCCGAACTCGATGCTCGCGCCGATGCCCAGCGCCGCGCCCACGTCGAAGTTGGCGGACAGCTTGCCGTCCTTCAGGCCGACGTTCGCCTCGAACTCCACGCCGATGCCGGCGAAGGCTTCCGCGCCCGCCGTGACCGTCGCGGGGCCAATCTCCTGCGTGACTTCCGCGCTGGCGCGGGCGCCGGCGAAGGCCTCACCGTGCACGGAGGCCGCGGCCTGGCCGTGGAGGGGATCCAACACCACCTGGCCCGACGCGGTCGCCTCGGCGCCGACGTTGCCCTCCGCGCCCCACTCGGAGCGGCCCAGCGCGGTGTCCGCGTGGCCTTCCACCGAGCCGCGCACCAGGTCCGCCTTCACGTCGACGGTGCCCTCGGCGCCAATCTTGCCGTGCAGCGGGTCGATGGAGACGTTGCCCTGGGCGGACACGTCCGCCGTCAGCGCCTGGCCTTCCACGGTCGTGTGGAAGTTGCTGTTCGCGTCACCGAACGTGTGCTCGCCGGAAGCGGCGGTCCAGTTCTTGTTCCACTCGCCCTGGGCGACCGTCTGGTCGAAGCGGCTGGTCTCCAACTGCCGCTGGATGTCCGACGTGGTGGAGGGATTCGCCTGGTTGCTGGTGGTGACGCGGTTGCCCTCGACGCCACGGTTCAGGTTGATCGTCGCCTCGCCCTGCGCCCGGTTCTGCGACTGCGACTGCACCTCGCGGCGTACCTGGGTGCCGTTCGCCGGGGCAGGGGTCGTGGGGTTCCGGAACACGGGGCGGTAGCGGTTGGTCTCGATCGACATGAAATGCTCCGGAGGCGCCAGGCGCTGGGGGAAGGCTTGTGACTTGAAGACTTATCGGCTCGGTCCTTGAGAAAGTTTCCGTTCCTCTTTTTTTCCCGCTGATCCGCGCCGGCCCTCAGGTTTCAGGGCGGCCAGGGGCCAGGATTCCCCGTGGATCCAGCGCCGCCTGGAGCTTGCGCACCAGCTCTGCGGACGCGTCCCGCACCGGCGGTGCTTCCTCCTGGGCCTGGAGTCCGGCTCGGGTCAGGAAGTACCCGGCTTCCGCCAGCTCACGGGTGAGGGCGCGATAGCAGGCGTGGGCGCGGGCGTCCTCGCCCCGCGCGTCGCGATCATAGGCGAGCGCGGTGGCGAGGTAGAGGCAGCGGGGAGAGTGGGCGAGCAGGGCGAGGTTGGGCTCCAGGCCGAAGAGGCGGGGGACGCGGTCGGCGATCTCCACGGCGCGCTTCGCGTGGGCGCCGGTGAAGGGCAGGGCCACGGAGCACCAGATGAAGCCGCAGCGGTCCCGGTCCGGGTCCGGGGTTTCCGGCTGCGGGGTGCGCTTCCTCCAGTAGGTCATGGCGAGGTTGGCCTCCGAGGGGACGCCCTGGAAGGGGCTCTCGCCGTCGGGGGGGCCAGGGGTGAAGCTCAGGGGGCGGGAGGCGCCGTCCAGGGCCGCGGCGAGCCGGCGCTCCAGGAGCGCTCCGATTTCGGCGTCCGGGGCGGAGAGGGCTCCGCTGATGGCCCAGCGGCCGAAGCCTTCGCGGAACTTGTCGCGGGCCCAGTCGGGCAGGGGCGTGCGGCCCACGGAGGCGTAGGGGTACTGCTGGGTGACGCTGAAGGCCTTGATGTCGTTCCAGAAGAAGAAGCTGCCCTTGAGGGTGCCGTCCAGGGCCAGCGCCTGGAGCCGGTCCACCGCGTCCCACAACCGCGCGTCGTCGTTCACGGCGCAGACGAATTCGCGCAGATAGGGCTGCTTGCGCGCCAGCCAGAACGTCATCCGCGTCACCACGCCCAGCGAGGACTGGCTGAACAGGCCATCCAGCACGGGGCCCAGGCCCCAGCGGAACACGGGGGCGGCGTGGGCACCGGGGAAGCGCGCATGGCCCGTGTGCACCACTTCCCCCGTGGGCAGGACGACCTCCAGCGCGCACACGTGCTGGAAGATGTCCGCGTGCGGTCCGCGTCCGTCGCCGCGCTCCAGCGCGTTGCCCACGAGGCTCGCGTCCGGGGAGCCGCCAATGGTGGTGATGAACGTGGAGGAGTTCTTCTCGCGCAGCCACGCGTGCGCCTGCCGGAACGTCACGCCCGGCTCCACGGTGAGGTACGCCAGTTGTTCGTCGTGTTCGACGACGCGGTTCATCCGCCCCAGGTCCAGCAGCACGCTGCCGTCGCCCGCGGGCACGCGCGAGCCATAGCCCCAGTTGCGGCCGGCGCTCACCGGGTACACCGGCACGCCGTGGGCTTGCGCGATTCTCAGGCACGCCTGGACCTGGGACGTGTCCGCGGGCCGGAGGATGGCGGGGATGCGCTGCGTGGTGGCGAAGGTGGCCGTCTGGGCGGCCTCCAGCGCTTCGGATTCGACGATGACGTGCGCCTCGCCCAGCGCCCCCCGCCATGCGGCCAGGGCCGCTTCCAGGACATCTACCGGGGTCTTCCCGTCGGTTTCGTTCACGGGGCGCAGTATGCCCGCGCCAGCCGCCCGGCAGCTGGCCACCTGGATGGGGGGCGGGCGGACGGGCCCGGGCTCGGGAAGGTCGCCGGGCGGACACCGTCCATGGTCGCCCCCCCGCGCGTGTTCATCTTCGGCGTGGGGAGGTGTTCATGGTCGGCTTCATCGCGTCGCGGACGGGACGGTGGGTGCGGATTCTGGCGGGGTCGGGCCTGGTGCTGGGCGGCCTGGGGGCGCGCTCGCCCGGGGGCGCCGTGGTGGCGCTGGCAGGGCTGGTGCCGCTCTTGTCCGGGGCGTTGGATTTGTTCCTGCTGGGGCCGCTGTTCGGCCTGCCCGTGAAGGGCGCGGACGTGCGACGCGCGCTGGGGCAGCCGGAGGAGGCACCGCTGCTCGACCTGGCGCACGACGGCGGGCGCTCCCCCTACGCGCCGCCCAGCACGCTGCTGCACTAGCTAGCGCGTGCTCACCTGGAAGGGGATGTCGAGCGCTCCGAACGGCTCCCCCGTGCCCGCGTCCACCAGCTTCACCTGGAGCGTCACCGCGTCCTCGCGGCTCGCCACGCCCTGGAAGTAGAGGAAGCCCTGCTGCATGCCGCCGGGCTCCAACGTGCCTTCCGGCAGCGCGTTGTTGAGCATGTCCTCGGTGGGCAGCGGTTCCTGGCACTGGGCAGGCGCGTAGAGATACGGGCTGTAGAAGGGGCTGCCCCACGGGCCGTAGTACGGCGGTCCGTAGCCCCGACGCGGGCCGTAGCCGTAGGAAGAACCCACGCCCACGCCCACGCTCCAGCGGCCCGCGGGCGCGATGACGCCCTCCGTGGGCCTGCCGGTGTCGTTGGAGGACATCGCCTTCTGGAGCGTCAGCGGCGCCAGCGCGGTGTAGCGGAAGCGCGACTCCTGGCCGATGAGCGCGAAGCCCCGGTACTGGAGCTTGATGGGACGCTCCCCCTGGTTCTCCAGCCGGACGTAGACGGGGGTGATGCGGCGCTCCAGGTCGGAGGGATGGCCGCGCCACGCCGACCCGTCCGCCACCAGCTTCACGCCTTCCTGCTCCGTGATGGCGCTCCCCTCGCCGCTCTGCAGGACGCCCGCTTCCGGCGTGGGCCGCAACTTCGTCTCCGCCGCGCAGCCCGCCATCAGCAACAGCGCCGCGGCCCCCAGCCCCTGTGCACGCATGATGTGCCTCCTGGGCTTCAAGTTAGGGCGCGCGGTGTCCAGGAGCGGTCACTCAAGAGGCTCCACCCCGGAGGACGTGCGGGCGGCCGGGCCCTCAGGGCTGCGGCGTCACCGCTTCCGCGGCGGCCCCGGGCCAGGAGGCGGAGGTGACGAAGCCCCAGTCCTGGTGGCGCGCCCAGGTCTCGAAGGTCTGCCAGCCCACGCGCGGGGCGCTGTTGCGCAGGGTGAGGATGTCCGCGTGGTAGCCCACCCGGTCCAACCATTCGTACATGCGCGCCAGGTCCTCGCTCTGCTGGGTGATCTGCTCCAGCGGCACCTGCTCGTAGTGGATGCGGTGGCCGCTCACCATGGAGAGCAGCGCGGAGGACTGCTGGCCGGTGACCTCGTCGGAGGCCACCTCGATGCGCTCGCCGATGAACCTCTCCGGATCCTCCATCACGTGCATCGCGTAGCCCGCGAGGTCCTCCACCGTCACCATCTGCAACCCGCGCGACGCGGGCAGCCCCAGCATCAGCATCCCCCGGGCCAGCGCGTCCCGCGTCGGGGGCTGGAGCAGGTTCTCCATGAAGAAGGTGGGGCCCAGGATGGTGAAGGGCATGTCCATGCGCCGCAGGTACAGCTCCACCCTGTGTTTGCTGTCGAAGTGCGGAACCCCGGTGAGCTGATCCGCCCCCGCCACGGACGAGTACACGTAGTGCCGCACGCCGGAGCGCTTCGCCGCGTCCGCCAGGTTCATGCCGTGGTGGGTCTCCGCGTCCGGGCCGCCGGGGCCGGTGTTCGTGGCCATGGCGTAGACGGCATCCACGCCCCGGGTGGCCTGCTCCAGCGCGTCCACGTCGTCGAAGTCGCCCTGCACCAGCCGCACGTTCTTCTCCTGGAGCGCGCGGGCCGCGGGCGCGGTGGGGTCACGCACCAGCGCGACCACCTTGTGGCCCCGGTTCAAGAGCTGGCGGACCACGGCGCCGCCCTGCTGGCCGGTGGCTCCCGTGACGAGCACGGTGATGGTGAAATCCACGGACATGGGTTCAAACCTCCGGACGCGACGTGTCATGAGAAGGTGGGACCGGCCGTTGCTGTTGGCGAGGTCCGGAAGTCGCATGCTCGCTCCCAGCACACAGGCTCCCGGAGCAGGCAGGCAGGCGCGGGAGGGCAGGCCAGGAAGCAGGCGGGCAGGCGCGGCGCGTGGCATCTTCCTGGAACCCCATGAGCAAGCGCGACACCCCATCCCCCTCCGAGCTGGTCTCCGCCGCCCAGGCACTGGACGCGGAGCTGCTGCGTTTCGAGGCCCTGGCAGGCCAGCTCCAGGACGCTCCCCTGACGTCGGAGAAGCACCTGGAGCGGGCGTCGCGCACGCTCAAGGAGCTGGCGGACCTGGACGACGCGCTCCGCGTGCGCGTGGGGGCCCTGGTGCAGGCCATCACCGGCGTGCGCACCCGGCAGCAGACGCAGGCGGACGCCGTCAACGCGCGAGCGCAGGAGCTGCAACGGCGCACGGAGGTGTTCAAGGACCTGCTCACCCGCTACGGCGGCCTGGGCCAGAGCGCCGCGGACCTCAACGGGCGCATGCAGCAGTTCTCCGCCCTGCGTCAGCAGGAGTCCCGCACGGCGGAAGAGGACGCTCAGCTCACGGCCGTCTTCAACTCCCTCCAGGAGCGCATGGCGGAGGTCGCGGACGAGGCGGCGACCCTGGCCGGCGCCGCGGACGCGGATCACTTCTCCGACATCGCCCGGCAGGCGGATTCGCTGCGCCAGCAGCTCCTGTCCGCGCGCAACAAGCTGGGCCTGCTGCACCAGAGCCTGTCGTCGAAGTCGGAGTGAGCCGGCGGTGAGCCCGTCGCCGGCCCTGGCGGTTCAGCTCAGGTACGTGGGTTCGAAGTCGTCCGGGCTTTCGATGGGGCGGCGTCCGGAGAAGCCCGCCTGCAGGTCGTGCCAGTGCGTGACGCTCGCCTCGCCGAAGCGCCAGCACAGGTAGACGGGCTCTTCTCCGCGCCGCGCGTGGAAGTCCACCAGGCCGTCCGCGCCCTTGATTTCCAACCCCATCTCCTGGAGCGGGCCCAGCTCCCCGCGGATGCGCTCCAGCAGGGATTCGCGCTCCTCGCGCTGGGCGCGGGTCTCCAGGGTTTCAGGGGCGGAGCCCAGGGCGTCCAGCACCTCCGCCAGCTTCTGCACGCGCTCCACCCACGGGCGCACGCGCCCGAAGGTACTCGACAGCAACGGCACCAGGCGGTTGGCCTCTTCCACGCTGAAAAAGCGCATCGGGGCGACAGCATGCAGTGTGCGCCCTCCGCTGGCCATCACCATCCCCGAGCGGGCGCGGATGCGTGGATGCAAGGCATTTTGTGTCGGAAACGTGTCAGCCGGGTCGGATGGAAGGGGCCTACCCGCGCCGGAGCGAGGACAGGTGCTCCACCAACCAACGCCAGGCGGACTCCCGCAGGGGGAAGGCGGCCTCGAGCGCCTCGAAGTCGGGGGTGTGTTCGGCGGCGCAGCGCCCGGTGTCGTCGCCGTCCCGGTCCGCGTCGGTGTGGGCCAGGTCCGCGTGCAGGAGGGCGTGGAAGACGAGGTAGTCCACCACGAAGGCCGGCACGTGGGGCTTGTCCAGGGCGGGGTGGAGGCGCACCTCGCGCAGGCGCGCGTCGTAGCCGCCCAGGTGGATGGTGCGGCGCGTGCGGCGGCCCGGACGGCGCGCCCAGCCCACCTCCACCTCCCGCACCCGGCCGTCGAAGTACGTCGCGTCCAGCCGGGCGTGCACGGCGCGCAGGTCGAAGCAGCGGCCGCGGGAGCGCAGGGGCGCACCGGGCTTGCGCTCACGGCGCACCTGGCCCTTCTGCGCGAGGCTGAACGCCTCCAGCACCTCGCGAGCGCCCGCGTCACCGGCCACGTACCCGGCGATGGCGCGCACCACCGGGGCCGGCGCGTCCAGGAAGAGGTGGTGCATGCGCAGCCGCACGCCCTCCGGCAGCTTGCGGAAGCTCACCAGCGTGGCGCGGTTGTCGGTCAGCCGCAGGTGCACGGGCAGGCCCAGCAGGGCGGACACGCTCCGGGCCAGCTCCGCGGCGCGGGGCAGCGCGTCCTCGCGCGAGGGCAGCCGGGTGCGTCCGGGCGCGGGTTCCCTTTCGGGGACCGGCGCGTCGAACATCGCCAGTTGTCCGGGCGCTGGACGCATGCCCTGCAACGTAAGCCCTGGGCCCGCCCGCTGGCCAGGAGGATGCGAGCCCCATTGGCCCCGGTGTCGGGCGCCCCACGTGTCCCCCGGCTCCCGGCCCTGGAGACCTCAGGACTGCGAAGGTGTCTCGAAGCGGCCCGCGAGTGATTCCAGCACGGCGAGCAGCTCCACGGGCTCCACGGGCTTGGGCACGTGGCTCTGGAAGCCGGCGCGCAGCACGCGGGTGCGGTCCTCCGAACGGGCGTAGGCGGTGATGGCCACCGCCGGGGTACGGCCGCCCCGGTCGGCGGGCAGCGCGCGCACGCGTTCGATGAAGCCGTAGCCGTCCGTGCCCGGCATGCCGATGTCGGACACGAGCACGTCCGGCCGCTCCGCCTGGAGCACCTGGAGGCCTTCCTCCGCGGAGCCGGCGGTGAGCACGTGCGCGCCGCTGTCCTCCAGCAGGGTGCGCAAGAGCTCGCGCGCGTCCTCTTCGTCATCCACCACGAGCACGCGCACCCCGTTCAGCTCCGCGGGGCGCCCCAGCTCCGGGCCCGGGGCGGCGGGTGGCCGGGGCGAGGGGGCCATGGTGGGGTCGCGGCGCTGGACGACGGACAGGGGCAGGCGCACGGTGAAGGTGGCGCCCCGGCCGTCGCCCTCGCTGGCGACGGCGACGGTGCCGCCGTGCATCTCCACGATGTGGCGCACGATGGACAGGCCCAGGCCCAGGCCGCCCGTCTTGCGGGTGGTGCCGCTGTCGGCCTGGCGGAAGCGTTCGAAGACGTGGGGCAGGAAGGCGGCGGGGATGCCCTGACCGGTGTCCTCCACGGTGAGCTCCACGAGGGAATCCCGGCGCTCCACCACCAGCCGCACGTGGCCGCCTCGGGACGTGAACTTCACCGCGTTGGAGAGCAGGTTCCACACCACCTGCTGGAGCCGCTGCGGGTCGCCCATGACGCTGCCGGAGGAGTCCACGGTGGCCTGCACGTGGACGCCGCGCGCGTCCGCGGCGGGGCGCACGGAGTCCAGCGCCTGCTGCACCACGGTGGACAGGTTCACCGGCTCCACGTCCAGCTTGAGCTTGCCGGACACGATGCGGCTGACGTCGAGCAGGTCCTCGATGAGCTGTCCCTGCGCGCGCGCGTTGCGCTCCATGGTCTCCAGCGCGCGTTCGCGGCGGGGCTCGGGCAGGTGGCCGGTGCGCAGGAGCTGCACCCAGCCGAGGATGGCGGTGAGGGGCGTGCGCAGCTCGTGGCTGACGGTGGCGAGGAATTCGTCCTTGAGCTGGTTGGCCTCCTCGGCCTCCCTGCGCGCGGAGCTTTCGCGGGCGAGCAGGGTCTCGCGCTCCACCTCCGCCTGCTTGCGGTCGGAGATGTCGATGACGCTGCCGATGTAGCCCAGGAAGCGCCCTTCGGCGTCGAAGCGGGGCGAGCCGGTGTCGACGCACCAGCGGTACACGCCGTCCATGCCACTCAGCCGGTAGTCGAGCCGGAAGGGCTGGTGGTTGCTGGTGTTGGCGGCCAGGAAGATGCGCCGGGTGCGCTCCACGTCATCGGGGTGGAGGGCGTCGAGCCAGCCGAGCCCCAGGCCCATGGCCTCCGTCTGGCCGGTGAAGGCGTACCAGCCGCGATTCATGTAGGTCGTGGCGCCCTGCGTGTCCGTCACCCAGAGCATGACGGGGGCGTGGTCGGCCATGTTGCGGAAGCGGGCTTCGCTTTCGCGCAGGGCCTCCAGCAGGTGTTCGCGCTCCAGGGTGGCGGTCTTCTGTTCGGTGATGTCGCGCGCGGCGGCGTAGATGAGGCGCAGCTCCGGCACGGGGCGCGCGGCCCAGGCCAGCCATTTGTAGCGGCCGTCCTTGCAGCGGAAGCGGTTCTCGAAGCGCAGGGTGGGGATGCCCTGGGAGAGCTTGCCCACCTCGTCGCGGGTGGCCTCCCGGTCGTCGGGGTGGACGAGGTCCAGGAAGGGGAAGCGGTACAGCTCCGTCTCTTCCCACCCGAGCACCTGGACGAAGTACGCGTTGACGCGCTTGAAGTACGCGTCCATGCCCGCGATGCAGAACATGTCCGGGGACAGTTGGAAGAAGCGCTCGCGCTCCTCTTCTTCCTCGCGCTTGAGCGCTGCGCGGTCCAGTTCGAACTGGGACAGGGCTTCGCGCAGGGCGGTGTCGATGCGGGTGCTGAGCACGCGAAGCTGGGACAGGGGAACGTCGATGTCCTCCTGTTCGGCGCGAGCCAGGATGCAGTCGCGCAGCAGGCCGTACTCCCGGGTCACGAGGGCCGGGCCGGCGCCCAGGCGTCGCCGCTGACGACCGTGGGCCACGGAGGCCTCGCTGTGGTAGCGCGGGCGGAAGCCGTTTCCCGGTTCCTCCTCGAGCAGGTGGCGCAGCTCGTCGATGAAGGCAGGCAGGGCGTCGATGAGCTGGTCGCGCGTCATCCGCAGGGAGGTGAACAGGGGGGCCACGCGGGCCACCCAGTCCTCCACGAGGGCCTCGCGGTCGAACTCCAGCATCTCCGCGAGGGACAGGGGCACACTGCCCTCCGTGGGCGTCCGCCCCTCTGAAGAAGGACCCCGCTCCTGTGGATCCGAGGAGGACATGAACGTCTCTAGAGGTGCGGATGCCCGGCGCGCATGGGCAGGGGCAGGAAGCCGGGGGCTTCCTGCCTCGCATGCCCGGTTGTCAGGCGAGGGGGCTACAGCCCCAGGTACACCAGCAGCGCGCCCAGGTCCGCGTCCGACAGGGCCTCCGCGCTGTAGGGGGGCATGTTGCCGCCCACGCCGAAGAACTGGCCGTGCCGCACCTTCTCGATGACGACCCGCGCGTGCGGGATGCCCGGGAAGAGCTGGTCGTAGTCCTGCGTCACCTCCGGCAGCACCGAGGCCAGCTCCGTCAGCCGGCCCTCACCCGTGTGCGTCGCGCCGTGGCAGTTCTGGCACGCGGCCCGGTACACCGCCTCACCGCGCGCGGTGTCGCCCCGGGGCACGTCGTCGATGTCCTTCACCACCGTGAACGGCAGCGCGGGCGCCTGCGCGTCCGGACTGATGCGCGCCAGGTATTCGTACAGGGCCCGTGAGCGCGGATCCTCTTCCTCCAGCTTCGTCACCCCGCGCATGAAGTTCACGTAGCAGAAGTTCACCGCGTCCAGGAGGTGCGTCTCGTAGCCGCCCCACCAGCTCGGCCGCGCCGTCACGTTGTAGAGCGAGTAGCCGGAGTCGATGCGCCCCTCCGGCGTCTGCGGCGTCGTCACGTGACACGTCGCGCACGAGAAGCGGTTGAACGAACTCTCCGACAGCCGGGCGTCCTGGAACAGCTCCTCGCCGAAGTCCGCCGCCGCCACGGGCTCGTCGCCCCCGTCGCAGCCGGACAGCACGCCGAGCGCCAGCACCACCGCGCTCCACCTCATGGCGCACCCCGCAGCAGGCTCACCGAGTCCGGGAAGATGCCCATCTGGACCGTGGACACCACCGCGCCCTCCGCGACGTCCACCACGTGCAACGTGCCCGGGCCCACGTGGTCGCCTTCGCACACCACGAGCCCGTGGCGCTCATCCGGCGTCAGCATGAACTGGTGCACGTTGAGGCAGCCCGCCTGCGACAGCTCCAGCGTGCGCAGCACCGTGGAGGTCGCCGGGTCGATGACCGCCACCGCGTCCTCCTGTTGATACGGCAGGTACAGCGTGCGCCCATCCCGCGTGAACGCGCCGAACATGGGCGCCCCGCGCAGGTACACCGTGCGCTCCGGGTTCATGGCGCGCGTGCCGGGCTCCAGCACCTGCACCTGACGGCTGGCCAGCGAGCTGACCCAAACGTCCCCCGTCGTGGGCGACACCGTGAGCGCGTACGGCTGGTGGCGAGGATTCGTCGCGGTGCCCGCCCCGGGCGCCACCTTCACCCGCGTCACCGGCGTGCCCTCCGTCGCCAGATCCACCAGCGCGACCTCATCCGACCAGCAGGCCACGTACGCCGTGCGCTCATCCGCCGACAAGCGCACCGCGTGCGGCGCCGGGCACACCTTCACCCGCGCCTTCACCGTCATCGTCTCCGCGTCGAGGATGGCCAGCCGCGAGACCATCTCCTCCTCGGTGCCGCCCTGCCGCGCCACGTCCGCGATGCGAAGCAGGTCGAAGTGCGTCTGGTACAGCGTGCGCCCGTCCGCGCTGACGATGACGTCACCCGGGTTGCGGTCCACGCGAGCGGACGCCACCAGCCGGTTGTCCTTCGCGCTCAGCTTCAGGCAATACCCATCCGCGGTGCCGGTGCCGTGCGCACCGTGCGGACCGGACCCGCCGCCGGGCACGTAGTTGGAGATGCCCACGTAGTAGTAGTCCCCCGAAGGAGACACCGCCGTGTGGTGCGGCCCTTCCAGCTCCACCGGGTTGAGCCCCACCGGCACGCGCGCCAGCTCGCCCCAGCCCGGCGTGCCCAGCCCCGCCAGGTCCAACAGGCTCACCGAATCATCCAGGCTGTTGGTGACGAGCAACCGCCCTTCCGGCCCCGGCGGTGCCACCGTCGTCCCGCCCCGCGTCCAGGGGGAGGCGTCCGCGTACGTCAGCGCGGGCACCTCCAGATTGCCCTCCGCCTTCGTCCCGCCGCTGTCGCACGCTCCCAGCGCCAACGCGCAAAGCCAGACGGCGCGCCTCATCGGACGCCCGCCACGCCGAAGGACACCGGCGCCGCCAGCGTGTACGGCCCCTCCGTGATGCGGTTCTGCACCAGGTACGCGCTCAACACCTGCACTGACAGCGCCTGTCCCGCGGCCTCGCGCAGCGTCTGCCAGGAGCCGTCATCCAATTGCCACTGCAACTCCGACGTCAACAGCTCCACCGGGCACTGACGCCCCGGCACCTGCACCTTCACCCAGTACAGGTCCCCCGTGTACGGGGGCAGGTGTGCCTGGGCCGTGGGCAGGAGCAGGTTCCCCAGCCACGCGAGCATCGAACGGCCCGTGTCGCGAGGCCGCGCCACCGGAGAGGTCCCCGGGCGCCCCGGCCGCTGCAACGACGCGCGCAGGGGCGAGGTCCACTGCCACAGCGGCGCGGAGTCGGTGGACAGGTACGTCTGGTTGGCTTCGGGCGCCACCATCGTCACCGCGCGCGAGCTGTCCTGGGCCTTGTTCTGGGCATCCACCAGCGTGCGCCACGCTTCGTCCGTGGCACCGCCGGCGTACAGCGGCTCGCCACATTCGGGCGTCGGCTCCTCGTCGTCACCGGTGCAGGCCGTCAGGCCGAGCAGCGCGACGGCGGCGGTGCTCCACAGCAGGGTGGGCGTCTTCATGGTCGGGAGTCCTCGCGCCGCCGGCCGCGGCGCCACAGGGGAAGCAGGAACAGGAACGGCAGCAGCGTGTTCGCGGGCGCGGCGGCGCAGCCCGACTTGGGGGACGGCTTGGGATCTTCACCGTCGGGAGGTGTGCCCGCATCGGAAGGAGGCACCACACCCGCATCGACCGTGGACGTGCCTGCGTCGGACACGCCCGCGTCGGGGATGCCATCCGGGTAGAGCGGCGCGCCAATCGTCTCCGCGAGCTGGGGCCAGCGCGACGGGCACAGGTCCCGCACGGGCGTGCCGGCCGGACACTGGTGGCTGCCCTGGATGTTCTCCAGGCTGAAGAGGGGCTCCCAGGTGGTGCCGTCGTCGTGGCTGCGCGCCAGCGACCAGTCATGGAGCCACGGCGAACCGCAGCCGTACAGGACCTCGCCCACGCGCGTGACGCACGCGTTGCCGGTAGGAAGGGTGAGCTTGTCGAAGGCGCCGCCCGCCTGGCTGCGGAAGAAGGAGTTGTAGGTGGACACCCACGCGGTGCCGCCGTCGGCGGAGATGTCCATGTTGACGAAGACGTCGTCGATGCCGGTGCCCGAGCGCGCGACGAAGGTGCGCCCACCATCCGTGCTGTGCAGGATGTGCGTGGAACCCTGCGCGGACACGCGAGCCCAGACGGCCTTCGGGTCCACGGGGTCCGTCGCCGTCACCACGAAGTCGAACGGACGCACCAGTGTCGGGAACGTCTGGGGCGCCTCCTCCCACGTCTCTCCCGCGTCATCGCTGCGGAACAGGTACATGCGCGTGGTGTCGGACGCGGACACGTAGAGCGTGCTCGGGTTGGCGGTGGACACGCGCACCGCGGAGAAGAGGATGCCCACGCGTTGCAGCGGCAGGGCGCGCCACGTCTCCCCGCCATCATCCGAACGGAACAGGCCATTCGTCGCGGACGTGGAGCGGCCCGTGGCCGTGTACATCACCGCGTCGTCGGTGGGGTGCACGGCGAGTCCCGTCACCCAGGTGTCCTTGAACGAAGGATGCGCGGACCACGAACACGCGCCGTCCTTCGAGCGCAACAGCGCGTTGCCAGTGGCCGCGAGCAGCTCGCCCGACTCCCGCCAGACGAAGGACTCCGGGCGCCAGCCGCCGTACCCCATGGCATCCGGACACACCCACCGCCACGTCTGGCCGCTGTCGCGCGAGATGACCGCGCCGAACGTGGCGCCCACGAAGTAGTCCTCCGTGTGTCCGCGCCGCAGCGTGACGTTGGACGTCTCCGGCAGGCCCGCGTGAGCCCAGGCCGCGCCCGAGCCCAGCAGGACGGCCACCGCCGCCGCCCCCCATCCCCCCGTGATTCGTGGCTTCTTCATCGCGACGCTCCGGGGCTGGACCCCATGTGCCCCCACGATAGCGCCCGGCTGGCCCCTGCATAGCGGCGCTTGCGTTTTGACCGGTACCCGCCCGCGCCCAGCCTCCCCGCGTGGCGGGCAGGCGACCGGAATCTTCCGCTGGGAGCCCACGGACGCCGAGTCCACGCGGGGAGGACGGCGCGATGTACTTGTGATGTTAATGCAACTTGGTTACATAAAATCCGAATCCTTCCTGGAGCCCCAAGATGCCCAAGGTCGACCGCCCCCTCCTCCACCTCGTGTCCTTCTCCTGCTTCGTGGAGGGCAACCCGTGAAGCCGTCGAGCGGGGAGCAGGACGCGCGGTTGCCGGTGACGGTGCTGTCGGGGTTCCTGGGGGCGGGGAAGACGACGCTGCTCAACCACGTGCTGAACAACCGCGAGGGCCTGCGGGTGGCGGTCATCGTCAACGACATGAGCGAGGTGAACATCGACGTGAAGCTGGTGAAGGGCGGTGGCGCCGCGCTCAGCCGCGTGGACGAGAAGCTGGTGGAGCTGTCCAACGGCTGCATCTGCTGCACGCTGCGCGAGGACCTGCTCCAGGAGGTGGCCCGGCTGGCGGAGGCGAAGCGCTTCGACTACCTGCTGATTGAATCCACCGGCATCTCCGAACCGCTGCCCGTCGCGGAGACCTTCACCTTCGAGGACGCGGAAGGCCAGAGCCTGTCGAAGCTGGCGCGCCTGGACACGATGGTGACGGTGGTGGACGCGTTCAACTTCCTGCGCGACTGGGAAGCATCGGAGGCGCTGTCCGAGCGCGGGCTGGCGTTGGCGGAGGAGGACGACCGCACGGTGGTGGACCTGCTGGTGGAGCAGGTGGAGTTCGCGGACGTGCTGGTGCTGAACAAGACGGACATGGTGGACGCGCAAGGGTTGGGGCGGTTGCAGGACGTGCTGCGAAGGTTGAATCCGCAGGCGCGCATCGTGTTGTCGGAGCGGGGCCGGGTGCCGCTTGCGTCGGTGCTGGACACGCGCACGTTCGACTTCGAGCGCGCGAGCCGCGCCCCGGGGTGGCTCAAGGAGCTGCGCGGCGAACACGTGCCGGAGAGCGACGCATACGGCATCAAGAGCTTCGTCTTCCGCAGCCGCGTGCCGCTGCACCCCAAGCGCTTCTGGGACTTCGTGCACGGGAGCTGGAAGGGCGTGCTGCGCAGCAAGGGGTTCTTCTGGCTGGCGACGCGCATGGACATCACCGGCCTGTGGGCGCAGGCGGGAGGCGCTTGCAGCTTCGAACCCGCTGGCATCTGGTGGTCCGCGATGCCGCGCGAGGAGTGGCCCGAGGACCCGGAGCTGCGCGCCGAATTGGAGCGCGACGTGGCGGCCGGGCCGTACGGGGACCGGCGCCAGGAGGTCGTGTTCATCACCCGGGACGCGGACCACGAAGCACTGGCGCCGGAACTGGAGCGCTGCCTGCTCACGCCCACGGAGCTGGCGAAGGGGCCGAAGGCCTGGGCCCGGATGAGGGATCCGTTCCCCGAATGGCGCGTGGCGTCCTCGGAGGAAGCGGCCCCCGTGGAGCATGCGGGATGAGCCAGCGGTCCCCGGATGCGACGGCGCGAGTCACCCGGGCTTCACGGGGACTCGCGCGGGACCGCATCCATGGACCGACTGTCTGTCTGGAATCAGGGGGCCGTGAGCGTGAGGGTGGCGATGCCCGTGCTCGCCGTGAGTCCTGATTCCTGCATGCACGCGGCCAGCGAGGCGGTCAGCGGCACCGACGTGGAGAGCAGGACCGCGTGGCCCTGATGGCGGCCGGACGCGACCCGCCCCTGCGAGGTGAAGACCCGCAGGTCACCTTCGACGCTGGCTCCCGCGTCCTTCAGCTCCAGCACGGAGGACTCTCCGTTGGACCAGCCCACGGTCGCCGTCGCCGGACCCTCCGGCTTCGTGAGGCAGGTCGCGCCCTTCACGGTCCGCGCCGCCAAGGACACAGTCTTCATCACGACGCCGTCGCTGATGGGACAGGCGATGGACTGCAACTGCGCGCTCACCCGGGTGTCCCGGTTCGTGACCAGCAACAGCCCGGGCTCGTGGGTCTGGGTGAGGCCCCCTGCGCAGAGCACCCGGGGATCCAGGGTCAGGGCGTCGGCGGCCTTCTTCATCTCGGGTGGGAAATCCGCCTGCATCAGGGACTCTTCTCCCCACACCGTCGCCTCTTCCGGCGCTTCCGCCTTCGTCTCCTCCACCTTCGCTGGCTCCGCCTCCGCCGCCTTCGCTGGCTCCACGGCCGGCGCGGTG
>NZ_RAVZ01000156.1 GCF_003611635.1 Corallococcus terminator
GAATTGGCGTGGGTGGGGAGTCAGGGGGCGACGGCGGAGTGTTGTCCTGCCGTCAACGGGGCCCCGCTGCTCGAAGGTCGTGATCCCCCCACGCGCCTCCAGGCAGCCTAAAGGAAAGAGGCCCCGCTCCCCGAGCCTCCACCATGTCCTCCGCCGCCACGCCCCTGTCCGCGTCCCCATCCCGGGCGAGCCTCCTCCTCGTCGACGACACGCCCGGCCACCTGCTGGCGCTGGAGGGCATCCTGGCTCCCCTGGGACAGCGGTTGGTGCGCGCCGCGTCCGGCCGCGAGGCGCTCCGGCGGGTGCTGGACGAGGACTTCGCCGCGGTCCTGATGGACATGAACCTGGGCGACATGACGGGCGTGGACGTGCTGAACCTGATGCGCGAGCGCGAGCGCAACAAGCGCACGCCCGTGCTGCTGATGACCGCGGGCGACGGGGACGAGAAGGAGTGGCTGGCCGCGTACGCGCACGGCGCGGTGGACTACCTGCGCAAGCCGCTGCGACCCGAAATCCTTCTGGCCAAGGTGTCGATGTTCGTGGAGCTGCACCTGGCGCGTGAGGCCGTGCAGCAGCGGGAAGAAGCCCTGCGCGAGCGCGAGCGCGACGCCCTGGAGATCGTGCACCGCGAACGGCTGCATTCGTTCTTCATGCAGGCCCCGGTGGGCATCTCCATCGTGCGCGGGAAGGACTTCGTCTTCGAGTTGGCGAACCCCTTCTACGAGCGGCTGGTGGGCCGGAAGATTCCGCCGGGCCGGACGCTGGCGGAGGTGTTCCCGGAGATGGTCGCGCAGCCGGAGATCCTGGAGGTGCTGCGCGGGGTGCTGCGCACGAAGCAGCCCTTCGTGCGGCCGGAGTTCGAGGTGGTGCTGGAGCGCGACGGCAAGCCTGGCTCCGTCTTCTTCAACGTCATCTACCACCCGCTGCTGGAGTCGGATGGGAAGGTGTCCGGCATCATCACGCTGGCCACCGACGTGACGGAGTGGGTGCAGTCGCGCCAGCGCACGGAGGCGCTCGCCCAGGACCTGCGCAGGCAGCAGGCGGCCCTGCAGGACAGCGAGCAGCGGCTGCGGATGGCGCTGACGGCCACGCAACTGGGCACCTTCGACATGAACATGGTGACGGGCACGCTGGACTGGGACCCGCGCTGCAAGGTCCTCTTCGGTCTGCCGCCGGAGTCCGAGGTCTCCTACGCGCTGTTCCTGGAAGGGCTGCACCCGGAGGACCGCGAGCGCGTGAACCAGGCGGTGGCGCGCGGCACGGACCCCTCGGGCACCGGGGACTACGACGTCGCGTACCGCACGGTGGGGTTGAAGGACGGCGTGTTGCGCTGGGTGCGCGCCACCGGCCGGACGCACTTCGAGGACGGCCGGGCCCTGCGCTTCGTGGGCACCGTGCAGGACATCACTGAATCCAAGCGCGCCGAGGAGGAGCGGACCCGGCTGCTCGCGGGGGAGCTGCGCCGCACCGAACAGCTTCGCGGACTGTCGCGCGCGAGCCTGGCGCTCAACGCGGCCGGCGGCGTGCAGGCCATCCTGGACCTCGTCACCCTCAAGGCGCGCAAGCTGATTGGCGCCAACCAGTCCTCCGTGCAGGTGGTGGAGGGACGCGACGCGGGCCAGCCGCTCACCGCGCTGTCGGCGGCGGACGCCCACTCGACGGCGGTGGATGAGCGGGGACTCTTCGCCCAGGTGTGCCGGGAGAACCACCCGCTGCGCCTGACGCGCGAGGAACTGCTAGCGCATCCGGCGTGGAAGGACGCGGCCCCTTCGGAGGGCCCGGCGCTGCCCCTGCGCGGCTTCCTGGCGGTGCCGCTGGTGGGGCATGACGGCCGCAACCTGGGACTCGTGCAGGTGTCCGACAAGCTGGAGGGCGACTTCGACGCGGAGGATGAGACGGTCGCCGTGCAGCTTGCGCAGATGGCCAGCGTGGCGCTGGAGAACGCGCGCCTGTACGAGACGGCCCAGGCGGAGCGGCGCAACCTGTTCGCGGTGCTCAAGCAGTTGCCCGCCGCCATCACCGTGCTGCGCGGCCCGGAGCTGGTCTTCGAGATGGCCAACGACCTGCGCCTGAAGCTCACCGGCTCCCGGCCCCTGGTGGGCCTGCCGCTGCGAAAGGCGCTGCCGGAGCTGGAGGGCCAGGGGCAGATCGAAGCGCTGGAGCACGTCTACCGCACGGGGGAGACCTACCAGGGCCGCGAGATGCCCCTGCGCCTGGGCCGCGACCAGGGCGAGGACGCGCCCGAGGGCTACTTCAACCTCACCTTCCAGCCGCTGCTCAACGCGGAGGGAAAGGTGGACGGCATCGTGTCCGTGTCGTGGGAAGTCACCGAACAGGTGCTCTCACGACAGCGCATCGAGGCGATGGCAGCGGAGCTGAAGGAGCGCGAGCAGCAGTTCCGCACGCTCGCGGACTCCATCCCCCAGTTGTCATGGATGGCGGAGCCGGACGGCCACCTCTTCTGGTTCAACCAGCGTTGGTTCGACTACACCGGCACGACCTCAGAGACCGCGCAGGGGACGAATTGGAACGCGCTCATCGCGCCCGAGGACGCTGAGCGCGTGCTCGTGCGCTTCAACGCGGCGCTGCGCGAGGGCCAGCCGTGGGAGGACCAGTTCCGCCTGCGCCGCGCGGATGGCACCTACCGCTGGTTCCTGTCGCGCGCGATGCCGGTGAGAGACGCGGAAGGGCGCATCGCGCGCTGGTTCGGCACCAACACCGACATCGACGACGAGCGCAGGACGCTGGAGAGCCTGAAGCAGGCGGAGGAGGAGATCCGCCGCCTCAACGCGGGCCTGGAGAAGCGCGTGCGCGAACGCACCGCCCAGCTCCAGGAGGCGAACAAGGAGCTGGAGTCCTTCAGCTACTCCGTGTCGCACGACCTGCGCGCTCCCCTGCGCCACATCACCGGCTTCGCGCAGCTCCTGGACCGCCGGGCCGGGCCGAAGCTGGACGACGTGGCGAAGGGCTACCTGTCCACCATCGCGGGCGCGGCGAAGCAGGGCGGCACGCTGGTGGACGACCTGCTGGCCTTCAGCCGCATGGGCCGGGCGGAGATGCGGCAGATGCGGGTGGACCTGGGCCAGTTGGTGGAGGAGGCTCGCAAGGACCTGCTGCCCGAAGCCAACGGCCGCCAGGTCGATTGGAAGGTGAGCGAGCTGCCGACGGTGGAAGGCGACCCGGCATTGCTGCGGCAGGTGATCCACAACCTGCTGGCCAATGCACTGAAGTATACGCGTCCGAAGTCGGAGGCCCTCATCGAGGTGGGGGCGCGCGAGGCGGAAGGGGAGGCGGTGGTCTGGGTGCGCGACAACGGCGTGGGCTTCGAGATGCAGTATGTGGACAAGTTGTTTGGCGTCTTCCAGCGGCTGCATACGGCCGAGGAGTTCGAGGGCACCGGCATCGGGCTCGCGAACGTGCGACGAATCGTGTCGCGCCACGGAGGACGGACCTGGGCGGAGGGCGCAGTGGGGCAGGGCGCGACCTTCACCTTCACCCTGCCCCGGACTTCTCCCCTGGAGAAGAAGGAAGAAGAGACCTAAGCGTGCTTGAGCTCAAGAGGATCCTCCTGGTCGAAGACAGCGCCAACGACGTGGCGCTCACGCTGGCGGCGCTGGAGGAGGTGCACCTGGCCAACGAGGTCGTGGTGGTGCGCGATGGGCAACAGGCGCTGGACTACCTCTTCCGCAAGGGCGAGTACGCGAACCGCCAGGACGGCCACCCCGCCGTGGTGCTGCTGGACCTGAAGCTGCCGAAGGTGGACGGGCTGGAGGTGCTGGAGAAGGTGAAGGGCGCCCCGGAATTGAAGGCCGTGCCGGTGGTGATGCTCACCTCGTCGCGCGAGGAGCGGGACCTGGCGCGCAGCTACGGCCTGGGTGTGAACGCGTACGTGGTGAAGCCGGTGGCCTTCCCGGACTTCGTGTCCGCGCTGCGCGAGCTGGGGTTGTTCTGGGCCGTGGTGAACCAGCCGCCCCCGGGGGCGCCCACGCCGGGAGCCGCGAAGTGAGTTCACGCGGCAATGCCGCGCTGGAGTTGAACCCGGCCCCGACATCCGGACGGCCGCTGTCCATCCTGCTGCTGGAGGACAGTCCGCTGGACGCGCAGTTGGTGGCCGCGCAACTGGAGGAGGGCGGGTTGCCCGCGACGCTGGAGTGCGTGGCGGGCCGGACGGCCTTCTCCTCCGCGCTGTCGAAGGGGAAATTCGACCTCATCCTGTCGGACTACAACGTGCCGGGCTTCGACGGGATGAGCGCGCTGGAAGCAGCGCAGGCGGTGTGCCCGGACACGCCCTTCCTCTTCGTCTCCGGGGCGCTGGGCGAGGACCGCGCCATTGAATTGCTCAAGCGTGGCGCCACCGACTACGTGCTCAAGGACCGGCTGGAGCGGCTGGGCCCCAGCGTGCGGCGCGCGCTGCGCGAGGCGGAGGGCGTGCGGCTGCGCAAGCGCACGGAAGAGGCGCTGCGCCGTTCAGAGGAGCGCTACCAGTTGGTGGCGCACGCGAGCTTTGACGCCATCTGGGACTGGGACCTCCAGACGGACGCGATGCACTGGATTGGCGACGCGACGGAGGAGGTCTTCGGCTTCGCGCTGGAAGAGGTGGGCGCGGACGCGGCGTGGTGGCGGCGTCACATCCACGCGGATGACCGCGAGCGGGTGCTGGCCGGGTTGCAGCGGGCGTTCGAGTCGGACGACGACCGGTGGCAGGACGAGTACCGGGTGCTGCGCAAGGACGCGTCGTACGCGTACGTGGCGGCGCAGGGCTGCATCGTGCGCGGCGCGAGCGGCAAGGTGCGGCGCATCGTGGGCGCCATGCGCGACATCACCGAGCGGCGGCGGGCGGAGGAGGAGAAGCAGAAGCTGGTGCACGAGGCGCAAGCCCGGGTGGAGTTCGAGCAGCAGCTCATTGGCATCGTGAGCCACGACCTGCGCAACCCGCTGGGGGCCATCCTCACCGGTGCGTCGCTGATGTTGCGGCGCGAGGACATCCAGCCGTGGCACGCGAAGGCGGCGGCGCGCATCCTGTCCGCGGCGGAGCGGGCGACGCGGATGATCCGCGACCTGTTGGACTTCACGCAGGCGCGCATGGGCGGCGGCATCCCGGTGCAGGCGGCGCCGTGTGACTTCCATGCGCTGACGTTGCAGGTGGTGGAGGAGGCGCGCACGGCGCACCCGGAGCGCACCATCCTGATGGAGCAGGAGGGGGATGGGCAGGGTTCGTGGGATGCGGACCGGATGGCACAGGTGCTCTCCAACATCCTGGGCAACGCGCTGAAGTACAGCCCGGAGGAGACGCCCGTGCGGGTGGAGAGCCGGTGCGAGCCGGACGCGCTCGTGGTGCACGTGCGCAACGGGGGGGACCCCATCCAGCCGGACCTGCTGCCGCGCATCTTCGAACCGCTCCAGCGCGGCACGACGGTAGGCCGCTCCGAGCGCAGCATCGGACTGGGGTTGTACATCGTGCGGCAACTGGTGTTGGCGCATGGGGGCACGGTGGATGCCCAGTCATCCGCCGAGGAGGGGACGGTCTTCACCGTGCGCCTTCCCCGGCTGCGCGCGAGTGAAACGCCCTCCTCCCTGGAGTAGGGCGCGTCGCGGCTTACCGCCGGTCCCCTGTCTCCCTTTCGAGAATGGCTCTACACTGCGAGTGTGCCCATGCACACCGGCCGGACGCCGCCCAGCAATGGAGCCTCTCGATGATGTGTCTTCGACGCTGTCTGGGAATGTTGTTGCTCACTTGCCCCGTGTTGCTGACGGCCTGCTCTGATGACTCCAAGGGGTCCCCGGATGCCGGCTCGCCCCCTGTCGTGGCCTGGGATGGCACCTCCACCCCCATCGAGGAGAAGAGCGATTGGATTGACCGCGGCGTCTTCGCCCCTTGCGAGTTCACCCCTCCACTCGGGACTGAAATCGACTGCGACACCCCGGCCCTCTTCAACCTGTCGCAATGCAACCCGAGCGCGCTCCGCACGGCGTCACGACACGGCATCTACCAGACCGAGCTGCGACCGGAATCCGGCGAGTACCCATGGAGCGGAGCCGGCCTCGTGCTCCCGGAAGGGGGCGGCGTAGGAACCTCGAATTTCGATCGCTTCACCCGGCAGCAGTTCGATGACCAGGGCCTGCTCCTCACGAGCGTCTTCACCACGACCCGGGGCGTGGCCATCAAGACCGCGCTGGCGGGCTGTGACGTGCCCCAACCCCACCACATCACCGGCTGCTATGCGGTCTGCACCAACGGCGTGCTCACGGAGAAGGGGACGTTCGACGCGGACCGCCTGGTCTTGAGCCGCGGTGAGGCCGAGTCCTCCGGGGGCCTGAACCTCGTCTCCGAGTCCGCCGTCGACCTTGGCTTTCCCGTGGATGTCTACGTCACGAAGAACCATGCCTACGTGGTGTCCATCCAGCTCAAGCCGGACATGCCCACGGGAGGCTTGACGGTCTTCGACGTCAGCGACCGCAACCACCCTGTGTTGAAGAAGGTCATCTCCCTGCCGGGCGACGGGTACTGGAACGCCGCGTGGGCCAAGGACGACGTCCTCTACGTCGCCACCAAGGCTTCCGGCGTCATCCTGTATGACATTTCAAACCCGGGGGATCCGACCTACATCCGCAGCGTGCCCAGCGGCGCGCCCCCGAATGTCCACACCCTGTTCGTGGATGGCAACCGGCTCTACGCCATGGCGCTGCGGCCCGCGCAGACGATCATCTTCGACATCACGTCTCCGCGAGACCCCGTCCTGCTCAACCGCGTCGTCTTCTCGTCCGAGGAGTTCGTCACCAGCTATCCGCACGACTCCTTCGCCTACGAGGGCCGCCTCTACATCAACCACACGGACATCGGCTTCCTGGTCACCGACCCGAGCGACCCGATGCAGGTCAAGGAGCTGGGCAAGTACCACTACAACCGGCAATACAGCCATGCCAGCGCGGTGGGGACCTTCGCGGGCCGCACCATCGCGTTCGAGGGCAGTGAGCAGGAGGGCGCGCACCTGCGGGTGCTGGACGTCACCGACCCGGCGAACATCCAGCTCATCGGCGAGCACCGGCTGCGCCCCACCACCTCCATCCACAACATGATCCTGAAGGGCACGAAGCTGTACGTCGCCTGGTACCAGGAAGGTGTGCGCGTGTTCGACGTGGCCAATCCCACGCTCCCCAAGGAGATTGCCTACTTCAACGCCTACCGTGAGACCGACCCGAAACGGCTGGGCTTCGTCTTCGAGGGCGTCATGGGGATGCGCGTCCCGGGCGACGGGTATGTCTACGCGGTGGACACCTCGCGTGGGCTGCTCATCTTCAACGAACTCTGAGTGGCGACGGGAGGGAGGGGCCTGCTCCCCTCCCTCTTCGCTGGGGGTGTACCGAGCGACCGAGCGGGCTTCCTCCGGTCGCCTTTCCTGATGTCGAGGCCCGCTCTAGGCTCAAGGCGGAAGGTGGACGCATGTCAAAGCCGCTGGAAGTCGTGAACGCCGTCCTGGACGCGGGCTTCGAGGGCCTGGGCCCGCTGTGCAGCGCGACGGGGCTGGCGGACGAGTACCTGCGGGACACGCGCTACCCGGACCACGAGGCGCGCATCAATGCGCTCATCCACTGGGAGACGGGGAAGCTGTTCACCACGGGCTTCCTGTCCGGACTGGGCGGCCTGCTCGCATTGCCGGTGGCGCTGCCCGCGGGCCTGGGTGTGTCGTGGGCGGTGCAGGCGCGGCTGGTGGGCGCCATCGCGCGCATCCATGGGCACGACGTGGAGGAGGACCGCGTGCGGACGCTCACGCTGCTGGCCATCGTGGGCGACATCGGCAAGGAAGTGGTGAAGCAAGCTGGCATCGAGGTGAGCCACCAACTGGGGATGCGCGCGCTGGAGGCGGTGCCGAAGCACGCGCTCAGCGGCATCAACCGCGCGGTGGGCTTCCGGCTGGTGAGCAAGGCGGGACAGAAGGGCATCGTGAACCTGTCCAAGGTGGTGCCCCTGGCCGGAGGGCTGGTGGGCGGCGCGGTGGATGCGCTCGCGTGCCGCGCGGTGGGCGCCACGGCGCGGCGGTTGTTCGCACCGGGGCCGCTGGCGGCACCGGGCATGTCTCCTGGATGACCCGGGCGTGTGCCTTGCGTTGACGGTGGGGCCTCGCGCTGGACTCATCCGTGCGCATGGGCCGCCTCCTCGTTCTCCTCGCCGTGATGGGCCTTGTTTCGACGGGCTGCAAACGCTCGTCGGAGGAGCAGGGGACGGCGGGGCGCACGCGCATCGTCTTCAAGTTCCAGCCGCTGTGGGGGGACCCGGCGCCGTTCCGTGAGTTGCTGGCGGGCTATTCGCGCGCGAACCCGGACGTGGAGCTCGTCACGGAGGCGCTGCCGAATTCGTCGGACCTGGCGCACCAGTTCTTCCTCACGTCGTTGCAGGGCAAGGCGACGGACTTCGACGTGCTGGTGGCGGACGTCGTGTGGGTGCCGGAGTTCGCTCGGGCGGGATGGGTGGCGGACCTGTCCGAGGACTTCCCTCCGGCTCGGCTTCGCGAGGAGTTCCTCCCCGGGCCGGTGGACTCCGTCGTGGTGGAGGGTCGCACGTACGCGGTGCCCTGGTACGTGGACGTGGGCGTCCTCTACTACCGCACGGACCTGGTGCCGCGCGCACCGCGCACCTACGAGGAGCTGCGGCGCTTCACCCGCGACGCGATGGCGAAGGCGCCGGGCATCCAGGGCTACGTGTGGCAGGGCCGGCAGTACGAGGGCCTGACGTGCAACGTGTACGAGGCCATCTGGGGGCATGGTGGCCAGTCGCTGGGCGCGGACGGGCGCGTGCTGCTGGAGACGGAAGCGGCGCGAGAGGCGCTGGCGTACCTGCATGGGTTGATCGCGGACGGGCTGTCTCCGCCGACGGTGACGGGCTTTGGCGAGGAGGAGTCCCGGCGCGTGTTCCAGGAGGGCCGCGCGGTGTTCATGCGCAACTGGCCCTATGCGTGGAGCGAGGCGCAGGCGGAGGGCTCTCCCATCCGGGGCAAGGTGGGCATCGCTCCGCTTCCGACGAAGGATGGACAGCCGGGGTGGGGGACGCTGGGCGGGTGGCAGCTCGCGGTGAACGCGCACGTGTCGCCCGCGCGCAAGAAGGCCGCGGCCCGGCTCATCGCGCACCTGACGTCGCCGGAGGCCAACCGGGTGCTGGCGCTGCACTACGCTCGCAACCCTCCAAGGTTGGCGCTGTATGACGATCCGGAGTTGAAGCGGGCGGAGCCGTTCATCGCCAGCTTGAAGGAGGCGCTGGTGCGGGCGCGGCCCCGGCCGGTGACGCCGTACTACCTGCTCATCGCGGACGTGCTCCAGAGCGAGTTCTCCGCCGCCGTGGCCGGCATCCGCACTCCCGAGGAGTCGCTGACGCGCGCGCAGAAGCAGGTGGATCACCTGACCGGTGAGACGGTGGAGGACGCGCAGTGAGCGGCGGGGGTTCCCAGGCGCGGGAGCGGCGGCAGGCGTACCTGCTGGTGATGCCCGCGGTGTTGGTGCTGGCCGTGGTGGCGCTGTACCCGGTGCTGGCCGCCATCTGGTTGAGCCTGCACCGCTTCATCCTGGTGTTCGGCGAGCGGCGCTTCACGGGGCTCGCGAACTACGTCTACCTCTTCGGGGATGCGCGCTTCTGGTCGGCGCTGGCGAACACGGCGTACTTCACGGCGGTGGCGGTGACGGTGGAGTTGTTGCTCGCGGTGCCGCTGGCGCTGCTGCTCAACCGCTCGTTCCCGGGACGGGGACTGCTGCGCGCGTCGGTGCTGGTGCCGTGGGCGATTCCCACGGTGGTGAGTGCCCGGCTGTGGGCGTGGATGTTCAATCCGGACTACGGGTTGATCAACCGCCTGTTGGGCGGCGCGGACATCAACTGGCTGGGTGCGCCGGGGTACGCGCTGCACGCCGCCATCCTGGTGGACGTGTGGAAGACGACGCCCTTCGTGGCGCTGCTGGTGCTGGCGGGGTTGCAGGGCATTCCGGAGGACCTCTACAAGGCCGCGCGGGTGGATGGGGCGTCCACGTGGCGGCAGTTCCGCGCCATCACGATGCCGCTGCTCAAGCCCGCGCTGCTGCTGGCGGTGCTGTTCCGTTCGCTGGATGCGTTCCGGGTGTTCGACGCCATCTACGTGCTGACGGAGGGCGGGCCCGCGAACACGACGGAGACGCTGAGCATCTACGCGTACAAGACGCTGATGCGCTCCGGTGACTTCGGTTACGGCAGCGCGCTGTCGGTGATGACGTTCCTGTGCGTGGTGCTGCTGGCGGTGGTGTGGCTCAAGTGGTTGGGGCGCGAGGAGGGGCGGCGATGAAGCGGCCAGGGCTGGGCACGGCGCTGGCCGTGGTGGCGTTCCTCACCTTCTTCCTGGGCCCGTTCCTGTGGCAGGTGCTGACGAGCCTGTGGCCGGATGGAGAGCTCACGCGGCCGTGGCCTTCACACCTGACGGGCGCGAACTACCAGAGCGTGCTGTTCGGGCGGCCGTTCCTGTGGGCGGTGCTGAACTCGCTGGTGGTGGCGACGCTGACGACGCTGTTCTGCCTGACGGTGGGCGCGTCGGCGGCGTTCGCGCTGGCGAAGCTGGAGTTCCGGGGGCGGGGACTGCTGCTGTCCGCGGCGCTGGGCGTGTCGATGTTCCCTCCCATCGCCACGGTGAGCCCGCTGTACCTCATCCTCAACGCGGTGGGCCTGCGGGACAGTCTGGTGGGGCTGGCGCTGCCGTACACGACGTTCGCGCTGCCGCTGACGCTGTGGGTGCTGACGTCGTTCTTCCGCCAGCTTCCCGATGAGCTGTACCGGGCGGCTCGGGTGGATGGGTGCACGCCATTTGGAGCGTTCCGGCGGGTGCTGTTGCCGCTGGCGGCGCCAGGGCTGGCGACGACGGCCATCCTGGTCTTCATCTTCGCGTGGAACGAGTTCCTCTACGCGCTGACGTTCCTGTCCACGCCGGAGAAGCGCACGGTGCCGGTGGCCATCAGCCTCTTCGCCAGTGAGTACAAGGAACCGTGGGGGGAGATCGCCGCCGCGTCCGTGGTGGCGACGCTGCCGCTGGTGGTGCTGACGGTGTTGTTCCAGCGGCGCATCGTGTCCGGACTCACGGCCGGGGCGGTGAAGGAGTAGCGCGGGTCAGCGGCTGCTGTGAGCGCGCGGCAGCCAGTACCCGGGCCGACGCCGTAGGTGCGCGAAGGCCAGGACCACCACGCTCTCATCTCGGATGAGATAGGGGATGGCGAAGGGATGGTCCTGAAGCAGGAAGCGGCGGATGGGCGGCGTATGGCGGATTCCAGGCCAGAGGGGCCAGCGGTCCGGATGTTCTTCGATGTCCGTCAAGGCTCGGAGGACGGCTGCGTCCAGGAGGTCGCCGGCTCCCTGTCGCTGATCCTCATACCAATCCGATACCTCCTCGATTTCCGAGGTGGCGGCGGGATGCAGTTGGATGGGCATCGGTGAGGGTGGTGGGGTCTACCGTCGCCGTCGTGCGCGCTCCTCCATCTGTCTTTTGGCTTCCTCGAAGCTGACGAGTTCCACCGTGCCGTCGAGGACCTCCTGTGCACGGCGACTGAGCTCCGCGCCCCAGGCTACCTCTGCCTCGGGATCTTCCGTGCGTTCGTCCAGGCTGAGCAGCAGTTCCTGGGCAAGCCGAGCACGGTCATCCGTGGACAGTCGCAGCGCCTGGGCCAGCAGTTCATCGACGGTCGCCATCAGCATCAGTCTAGCTCCTCCGCGAGGCATGTGCTCGCCGGGCAGGCAGGGTGCCTGCCTGAACAGCGGCGGAGCCTTCTCTACCTGGCGGGTCTGACTACCGCCCCGCGGCCTCCACTTCCGCCCACAGGCTCTTGCCTTCGAGCACCGCGTTGACGGGCGCCCGGCGCTCCGCCACGCGCAGCAGCACGGCGGCGAGTTGGTCCAGGTGCATGGGCTTGAGGTTGCCCAGCAGCGGCAGCTTTCCCAGCGTGTGCAGGAGTCCGGGCGGGCTGTGGTATTCGCCCTCCAGCGCGGGCGGTCGCACCATCGTGTACGCGATGCCGCTGTCGCGCACGATGCGCTCCGCCTCCGCCTTGGCCTTCAGGTACGCGCCCACCGGACGGCCCGCGCCCACCGACGTGAGCAACACGATGTGGTCCACGCCCGCGACCTTCGCCGCATCCACCAATTGCTGCGTGGTGCCGATGTCGCTCGACTCGTACGTGTCGCCCGCCGCGAAACGCTTGCGCATCGTGCCGATGAGTTGGAGCACCGTCGTGCTTCCGCGCATCGCTTCCGCCAGCGCGGGCGCGTCCGCCAGCTCCAGCACGGCCTTCTTCTTCCAGCCGCTCGCGGGTTCCGTGCCCGCGCTCTTGGGACGCACTTGCGGAAGCACGTCCAGACCGCGCGCCAGGGCCTGACGCATCAGCGTGCGGCCGGTCGCGCCCGTGGCGCCCGCGATGAAGAGATGACGAGGGGATGCGGTGCTCATGAGGGAGTCTCCCGGGCCCTGACAGCCGGCCCGCGCCTCCTCTTGAGCACAACGCCCCGTTGCTTGCCCAGTGCTTCCCGCGTCCTCGCGTGAAACCGGACAGCGTCTTTCAGCGCTCGGCGCGCTCGGCCTGGACCTCGCGGGCCTTCGTCAGGTCCTCCAGGAAGATGGCCTCCAGTTGACGTGCCGCCTCCACGTCCTCCAGCACCAGCGAACCCTCTTCCAGCAGGTTGAACGACAGCGCGTCGTAGTTGATGGACCCCACCAGCACCAGCCGGTCATCCACCAGCATCGTCTTGGCGTGCATCATCGACGGCTGGTACTCCCAGAGGCGCACACCCGCCGCCAGCAGCGTGTCGTACGTCTGTCGCTGCAATATCGTGATGGCCCGCTGGTCGTTCTTGTCCCCCGGCGCCAGCACCCGCACGTCCACGCCGGCCTTCGCCCGCTCCACCAGCAACTGCATCAACGCGTCGTTGGGCGTGAAGTACGCCTGCGAAATCCACAGCCGCTTCTTCGCCGCCTTCACCATCAACTGCGTCAGCCGCTCCGCGCGCGTCACCTCCGGGTTCGCCGTGCTGCTGACGAAACCCGCCCAGCCCTTGCCTGCTTCGTCCAGGCCGGGCTGCGCCTGGGTCAGCGTGGGGAAGTCCGTGAGGGGCAACAGCTCGCCCGTGGACTCCTGCCAGTTCTCCGCGAACGCCTGCTGGAGCTGTGACACCACCGGGCCCTGGACGCGCACGTTGGTGTCCCGCCACTCCTGTTCGTTGCGCGCCTCGCCCAGCCATTCGTCCTGGATGGCGAGCCCACCCGTGATGGCGACCTTGCCATCCACCACGAGGATCTTGCGGTGGTTGCGCGCCAAGTTCTCGTCCGCGGGCAGCGGGCGGAACATGTGCGCTTCACAGCCGGCGGCTTCCAGTTTGGGCTTCACCTCCTTCTCGAAGGGACCGCTGCCCATGGGGTCCACCAGCACGCGGCAGGTGACCCCCTTCGCGGCGCGTTCACCCAGGGCTTCGAGCATCCGGTCGGATGCGCGCCCCGGACGCCAGATGAACATCACGATGTTGATGGAGGCGCGGGCCCGGCCGATTTCTTCCACCATCACGTCGAACACGGCGCCGTTGTTCGCCCACCGGATGCGGTTGCGCGGTTCCATCCGCACGCCCGTCGTCTGGTACAGCGCCGCCGCGAAGTCCGCACCGTGAGAACCCACCTGTCCCGTGAGGTGGAATGGACGTGACGATTCCTCCGTGATGCAGGCGGACGGACATCCCGCGAGCACCAGCGCCCCCAACCCCGCCACCCATCGCCAGTCCTTGCCCACGTCGGTGCCCGCTGCCTCCTGGAGTTGAGGGGTAGGCATGCGCGGACCCCCTGTCACCCGCGAGGCCGAGGGGAGTGTTCTCTGGCCGCCTGCGTGCGTGTGCGCATGAGGGGGCCGGGTGGGCGCCAGCCCGAAGTGTCTTCCCTGTGCGGAGGCCATGTCGATCTTCCGCGACATGGGCCGTCTTTTCGGGTGAACGCTCCGCATGTCGCGGGGCCGGCGCACCCGTCGTCACACGAAAGGTCCACCCCATGTCCCGCTACCTGATGCTGCTGCACGAGACCCCCGCCCACTTCGCCGCGAAGTCGCCCGCCGAGCTCCAGGCCATCGTGGAGGAGTACATCCAGTGGAGCGACCGGCTGCGGAAGGAGGGCCGCCTGCTCCTGTCGGAGAAGCTGGTCGATGAGGGCGGCAAGCGCCTGAAGCAGCAGGGTGGCCAGCTACTGGTGTCGGACGGGCCGTACGCGGAGGTGAAGGACGTGGTGGGCGGCCTGTTCATCCTGTCGGCGGAGTCGTACGAAGACGCGGTGGCCCTGGCCCGGACCTGCCCCCACCTGCTCCACGGTGAAGTCGAGCTGCGCGCCATCGACGATGCCTGAGCCGCTGCCTTCCCCCGATGCCGCAGCGGTGCTGGACCTGGCCTTCCGCCAGTGGTCCGCCGGCCTCGTCGCGGCGTTGGCTCGGCGCGTGGGCCTGGGACGCCTGGACCTGGCCGAGGACTCGGTCCAGTTCGCCATGCTCCAGGCGGCCCGCACGTGGGGCTTCCACGGCGTCCCGGAGCACCCCCGCGCGTGGCTCTTGCGCGTGGCGGTGAACCGGCTGACGGACCTCGTGCGCCTGCGCGCGCCCGAGGTCCCAGACGCTCCGGTGGAGGACCCCGTGGCGCCGGACACGGAGACGACGCGCTACGCGGCCGAGCTTCCGGACGATGCGCTGCGGTTGCTCTTCGCGTGCTGTCACCCGGCGCTCTCGCGCGAGATGCAGGTGACGCTCACGCTGAAGGTGGCGTGTGGTTTCTCCGTGCGCGAAGTCGCCGCCGCGCTGCTCGCGGACGAGCCCACCGTGGCGCAGCGGTTGGTGCGCGCGAAGCGCACGCTGCGCGCCTGTCGCGCGACGCTGGAGGTGCCTTCGCCGGAGGCGCTGCCGGAGCGGTTGGGCGCGGTGCATCCCGCGCTCTACCTGCTCTTCAACGAAGGCTATGAGGCCTCCGAGGGCCACGACCTGTCCCGCGCGGAGCTGTGCGCGGAGGCGCTGCGGCTGGCGGAGGTGCTGCTGTCACATCCGGCCACCGCGACGCCGGAGGGCCATGCCCTGGCCGCGCTGTTCTGCTTCCACGCCGCCCGGCTTCCGGGCCGCGTGGATGCCCGGGGCGCGTTCGTGCCGCAGGCGGCGCGGGAGGGGACGGAGGCTTCGCCCCTGCTGGTCGCAAGGGGGCTGGGACATCTGCGTGCTTCCATGGGGGCGGTGCTGACGCCGCTGCACCTGGAGGCGGAGATCGCCCTGCTGCATGCGAACACCGCCGTGCCGGGGCCGGAGGACAGCGCGCGGTTGCTGGCGTTGTACGACGCACTGCTTTCGCTCAAGCCCTCGCCCATTGTTGCGCTGGGGCGTGTGGTGGCGCTGGGACGGGTGATGGGACCGGCCGTGGCGCTGGAGGCGCTGGGGCCGTTGCGCTCGGTGGGGGTGTTGCAGCGCTACCCGTACCGCTTCGCCGTGGAGGGCATGTTGCTGGAGCAGGCGGGGGAGCGGGGAAGGGCGGCGGACTGCTTCCGACAGGCCGCCGCGCTGGCGAGGACGCCGCCGCAACGCGAGTACCTGCTGGGCCGGGCTCGGGCCTGTGGGTGAGCGTGGAGGGGCCGGAGGCGCGTGCTAGCGCCACACTCCGTTGAGACCTCGGGAGTGGACATGGCGTTGAGCACGTCGGCGGACTTCAAGTCGGAGCTTGGGCTGGATCCCCATCGCTTCCTGCCCATCATCGGGCACAACGAAGACTTCATCCGCCCGTTCTGCGCCGCGCTCGACGCGTACCACGCGGGCAGTTCGTTCGGCTCCTACTTCAGCAGTGCGCAGCCGTGGGCGGATGCCCGGATGAAGGCGCTCGATGAGGCCGAGCACCTGCTGTACCGGGTGTTCGACTGGGAGCGCGAGCGGCTCGCGACCTCGAAGAAGTCTCGCGTGCTGTTGATGCGGCTGCTGGTGGAGGTGCAGCAGGCGCACATCGACCTGGTGGACTGCATCCACACGAAGAACCTCCAGCTCTACACCCGGACCGCTCTGCGCTGGTCACTCCGGCGGCGGCACAGTTGGACGCGGACTGGAACGCGCTGCGAAACGGCACGGGCGCGGTGAAGCTGCCCGCTGGCGTGGAGTTCGCGCGCGGCAATCGCGAGGTGCGCGCCATCCACGCCCGACTGCTGTCGCGTCCGCATGGACGGCTGCTGATGCGGTGGATCCTGCGGTCAACTTCCGGCAGAAGGTGGCGCAGAACAAGAGCCGCCTGGACGCGATGTCCGAGCAGATTGAACCCCTGACGCGGGAGTTCGACCGGTTGCAGGGACTCGTAGAACCAGCTCCGCGACGAGCACCACCTCACCGCGCGCAAGCACCACACAGGCACCAGCGCGTTCGACCTGAACGAGACGGACTGACCCAGGCGGGGTGGCTTGGACGCAGGGGTTCCCTCCGCACGGTCATGGTAGAAGTCGTGTCCCATGTCTCGCAACGGGCCTCGTGATTCCCTGTCCCCCTCGGGGGTGGCCGAGGTCTCGACGGCCGCCGGAGAACAGCAGCGGGTCACGGCGTCCGCGGATGCGCTGGTGCCAGCGCTGACCCTCATCTCCCACCCCACGGCGACGCGCGCGGGAGCACGGCTCCTCCTGGACGCCGTCCTCGCGGGCCGCGATGTCGCGCTGTCCCGGAATGGCCCCCACTTCACCCGGCCCGGAGAGCCTTTCGGCCATCCGCTGTCGGACCCCTTCGTCAGCCGTGTCCCCATCGTGTTCTCACCGGGAGCGACCGGGATGATCCGCCTGCGCGTCGGTGAAGGCGGAACCCGCGTCACGGTGAACGACCAGCCCGTGACGGACTGTGAGTTCACGCATGAGGCACTGGCGGCGGGCGTGCCGCTCAATGTGTCCGGTCGGCTGGTGTTGCTGCTGCACCTGGCCTCACGCCACACGGACGACGCGACGCCCGTGGACACGCTGGGCATGCGGGGCGACAGCCAGGGCATCCAGCGCGTGCGTGAACACATCCAGCGCATCGCGGATCTCCAGGTCCCGGTGCTGGTTCGCGGTGAGACGGGCACGGGCAAGGAGCTGGTGGCCCAGGCCATCCATCAGCACGGCCCTCGGCAGGGACGCCCCTTCATCAGCGTGAACCTGGGCGCCATCCCCAAGGAGCTGGCCGCCGCCGAGCTGTTCGGCGCGCAGCGGGGCGCCTTCACCGGCGCGACCCGCGACCGTGAGGGCTTCTTCCGCGCGGCCCAGGGCGGCACGCTGTTCCTCGACGAGGTGGGCGAGGCGCCTCCCGAGGTGCAGGTGATGCTGCTGCGGGTGCTGGAGACCGGCGAGCTGTATCCGGTGGGCGGCAACACCCCCATCAAGACGGATGTGCGGCTCATCGCCGCGACCGACTCCAACCTGGAAGAACACATCCGGGACGGGCGCTTCAAGGCGCCGCTGCTGCACCGCCTGTCGGGTTACGAGATCCGGCTGCCGCCGCTGCGCGAGCGCCGCGAGGACCTGGGCGAGCTGTTCCGACACTTCGCCCAGGAGCAGCTGGATGCGATTGGCGAAGCGCACCGGCTCACCCCCCGGGACGCCTACGCCGAGCCCTGGCTGCCGACGTCGCTCGCGCTGCGCCTGCTGCGCTTCGCGTGGCCCGGCAACATCCGACAGTTGCGCAACATCACCCGGCAGTTGGTCATCGGCAGCCGGGGGCAGCCCGTCCTTCGGTTGGATCCACGGCTCGCCGGGGAGCTGGAAGCCTCCGTGGTGGCGGGTCCTGTCGCGAATCCACCGGCGGCGGTCGTCCGACGCAAGTCCACGGAGGTCACCGGAGAGGAGCTGCTGGCGGCGCTGCGCGAGCACCAGTGGGATCTCAAGCTGGCGGCGGATCGGCTGGGCATCCCGCGCTCGTCCATCTACGACGCCATCGACAAGCACCCGAACATCCGCAGGGCGGGGACGCTGACCGCGGAGGAGATCACCGCCTGCCATCAGGAGTGCGCGGGCGATCTGGACGCGATGGTCCGGCGCCTGGAGGTCTCCAAGCGGGCGCTCAACCGGCGCATCAAGGAGCTGGGTCTGAGCGCCCGGGGCTCGTGAAGCGCTGGCAAGCCGTGTGCAAAAGGATCTCGCACCCGGGCGAGAGGCCCTGGGTCGCCGAGCCACAAGGAGCCGTGCCATGTCGAAGCACCAGCTGATCATCTCCAAGTACGTCCATCCGGATCGTCCGGTCCGTTCGCTCGGGGGGAGGCTCCTGCCCGCCCGCGAGCTGGTCTTCAACAGCTCCCGCGGTGAGGCGGAGCTGGATGACTCGCGACTGTGTCTTGTCGTTCCGGGAGACGTGCTGGAGATCGTGGTCGCTTCAGGGCTCCCGGAAGGCGCGGGCCTGTGGCTGCTCGAAACCAACAGCGTCGAGTATGGCGGCCTCAACCTGGACATCGATGTCGAGGTCATGCTCCTGCCGGTGGACACCGTGTTCGCTTCGGGCCCGGGAGAGCAGCGCCGCAAGCTGTGGATCAGCGAGCGAGGGCAGGAACCGCGAATCCCACCAGACGACGGGACGGGCAACACCGGCTCCATGGTCGCGACTCCGCCTCCTCCCTGACCCGGCTTCGCCTCACGGGGCCGGGACCGTCCCGCCCCACTCCCTCCGGAAGCCTGGGTTCGCGGCGAGTGCGCGGGAGAGCTCCTGGGTGGCCTGTGCCCGCCAGGCCTGTCGCTGTTCGGGGGCGGTGGAGGGGAGTGACGCCCGAAGCGCGAGGAGACCGCCTCGCAACAGGTGGGCGTCGGGCCATCCGGGGCGCGCCGCGATGAGCGGATCCACCTGCTTCAGCGCTTGTTCCAGAAGAGGGGCCGCGTCCTGTTTCGTCCGGGTGGCCCAGCGGCGGAGGAAGTGCCCGAAGCCCAGGGCGAAGTCCTGTCGCTCCGGATCCAGCGCGATGCCCTTGCGGAACGCCTGGACCGCGGCCTCGCAGTCCTGGGGGCTCGCCCCTGCGTACAGCGCCCGGGCACCCAGCGTCTCTCCCAGGAAGTACCAGGCGTCGGCCTGGTTGGGTTTGCGTGCGAGGGCCTGCCGCAAGGACTCCTCGGCGCGCGCGATGCTCGGGCGGGGATCGCGTCCGTGGTCGAGTTCGAACGTGGCCAGGGTGGCGTGGACCATGCCCCGGTTGGCCAGCGCTCCCGCGTCCTCCGGAAGCCACTGGAGCGCGTGCTGGAGGGCCTTGTCCGCCGCGTGCACGCTGGGGGTGGGGTCCTCTCCGCGAGCACGCTGGTACAGCGCGCGCTGGGCGAAGACCTCTGCCAGGTTGAGGTGGCCGTAGCCGCTCTTCGGCGCGACGGCCACGGACCGCTCGCAGGCCTCCTGGGCCCGTTCCAGCGCGGGGCCGGGGTCCGCTCCGTGGTCCCAATCTGTCTGCGCCTGCTGTAGCAGCGTCAGGCACAGGCCGTTGTGGAGTTGAGGGATGCCGGGGCCGAGTTCCAGACCCTTCCGGTACAGCTCCGCCGAGCGCTCCAGCGCCTCCGCGGGCTCTCCGCCCCGGACTCGCAGCCTCCGGGCTACGAGCGCGTGCGCGAGCCCTCCGTAGAACCACGCCACCACGTGCCCGGGGTTGAGGGTCCGGGCCTGCTCCAGCGCCGCCACTGCTTGTGACAGGTCCGCGTCCGCGTCCGGCGCGCGGGGATGGGTGGCGCGGGTGTAGAGCGCGAGGCCCAGGTTGAGCCAGCCCTCCGGCATCCGCCCGTCGCGTTGGACCGTGGCGCGAAAGGCTTCGATGGCCTTGCCGTACCGGGGCAGCGGATCCGCGCCCACCTGCTCCTCGTGGTCGCCCCACGTCTTGTAGACGAGGCCCAGGTTGAAGAGGAAGCCGGCGTCGCGCTCCTCCGGGGGCAGGCCCTCGAAGGTCTCGACGGCTTTCTGGAGCTGCTCGCGAGGGTCCTGGGCGTGGAGCTGGCGCAGGTGGCCCCAGATCCAATACGCCTGCCCCAGTTCGAGCCGGGCCTTCGACAGCGATGGGTCCAACTCCAACGCGCGCCGCGCGGCGGTCACCGCCTTCTGGGGCAGCGCTTCGTCGTACTCGCCCAGGTTGCCCTGGTACTCGGCGAGTCGGCGGTGGAGGCGGGCCTCCAGCACCCGGGCGTCGACGTGATCGGGCTTCGCCGTGAGCGCGCGCTCGACGGCCTGGAGTCCTCGCGTGTAGGGCGGCATGACCGCGCCCTTGCCGTAGACCTCCTGGATGAGCGCGCCGAACTCCAGCTCACCCTGGGCGCTGTGGATGGAGGCCACGCTCTCGCCGCTCGCGGCGGCCTCGGCGTAGGCCTTGCGACCCGCCTCGAAGTCCGCCGTCGCTCCCTCGTGCTCGCCGCGGTTCCAGTGCCGCATGGCGCGCGCCAGCAAGATGTCTCCTCGCAGCTTGTGCGCTTCGTGGAACCAGGAGTAGCCGGGGCCGAGCGTGCCCAGTCGCGCGAGGGCGTCGTCCCACCGGCCCTCGTAGAATGCGAGCAGTGCTTCGACGTACGCGGTGGAGGGGACCTCCGCGCCCTCGCTCTGGCGCAGCCAGGCCAGCGCCGGATCGCGATACTGGCGCTCGACCTCTCGCTGCCGGGCCTCCCGCCGCTGGGGATCGCGGATGCGCTCGGCCTCCAGCAACCGGGCCTGGTACTCGTGGCCCGTCACCAGCGCCAGCGCATAGGCCACCCGGGGTTCGCGGAAGCCCTTCGCCCAGGCGGACTCCAGGGACTCGCGGGCCCGGACTTCGTCTCCGAGCGCGAGGTGGCCTCTTCCCAGTGCGTAGTGGCCCGGTCCCACCGCCTGTTCGCCGGCCTCTTGAACCTCTCCTTCGAGCGCCGCCATGCGCGCGCGCAGGACGCGTTGATCCGCGCGGGTGTCATGCAGCGGCGCCAGGTCCGAGTAGCGCGCCAGCGCTTCGATGCGCTCCACGGACTCGGTGAATCGCCGGGCCAGGCGCTCGCGCACGGTGGCCTCGCGGCGGGTCAGTCCCGCCTGCCCCAGGGCCAGGAGCACGAGCAGGACGGCCGTGAAGCTCACCGACGCCACGAGCCGATGCCGGCGCAGCTTCCGGCGCAGCCGATACCACGGCCCATGCGTGCGGGCCTGGACCGGTTCGCCCGCGAGGAAGCGTCCCAGCTCTTGCGCCACGGCCCGCGCGGAGTCGTACCGGGCCGAGCGCTCCTTCTCCAGACACTTGAGCGCGATGGCTTCCAGGTCCGCGGGGACGTTGCGATCCACCGCGCGCGGGGGCCGGGGATCCGTGCTGGCGATGTTGTTGAGCACCTCCAGCCCGTTGCCGCCGGGGATGGGCGGCTGGCCCGTCAACACACTGTAGAGGGTGGCGCCCAGGCTGTAGACGTCCGAGCGGCGATCCAGGCGGGTGACCTCGCCGCGCGCCTGTTCCGGCGACATGTAGTGGGGCGTGCCCAGCACCGCGCCGGTGGCGGTGGCGCCTTCCTTCCAGTCGCGCGCCAGCCCGAAGTCCATCACGTAGGGGCGCAGGGTCCCGTCCTCCGCGCGCTCCACCATGATGTTGGAGGGCTTGAGGTCCCGGTGGATGAGGCCCACGCGGTGCGCCTCGTGCACGCCCTCGCAGGCCGCCTGGAGCACCAGCGCCTTCTGCTCGACGGAGAGTTCGCGAGCGAGCGCACCCAGCGGCTGTCCCTCGATGAAGCGCATGGCGATGTAGAAGCGCCCCTGGACCTCGCCCACCTCGTACACCGGGCACACGCGCTCATGGTTCACCCGTGCCTGGGCCCGGGCCTCGGAGAGGAAGCGCCGCGTGAGCTCCGGTGCGTCTCCGCGAACGAACTTCAGGGCCACGTTCCGGTTCAGCCGGGGGTCCCGTGCGAGGAAGACGCGCCCCATGCCCCCTTCTCCGAGGAAGCGCACAGCCTGGTAGCGCTCCCAGTCCGGGACCGGGAAGGCTGGCGGTTCGGAGGAGGGCGGGGGTGGGG
>NZ_RAVZ01000157.1 GCF_003611635.1 Corallococcus terminator
GAGTATGTGACGGGCGAACTGGACGCCGAAGGGCGCTGTCTGCACCTGTGGTCCCCGTCGGGCCGCGTCTTCGGCCGCGACGTGCGCGGCGCCGGGGGCCGCAAGCTGGACGAAGTCCTTGGCGCCGGGGCGAGCGAGCCGCTCATGTCCCTGGTCCGCGCCGTCCTCCGGGGCGGCTCCGACGGACGGCTGGAGTACCGGCTCACCGTGGACGGCGAGGAGCGCGTCTACGCGGCGGAGATCACCCCCTGTGCCCCCGCCCCCGGGGACACCAGCGTCCGCCTGGGTCTGCTGGCTCGCGACGTCACCGGGCTGCGCTCGCTGGAGGATCCGCTCTACCGGCTGGCGTCCTTCCCGCTGCTGCACCCGGAGCCGCTGCTGGAGCTGGGCATGGACGGGGAGCTGCGGTACGCGAACCCCGCGACCCACGTGGCGTTCCAGGACCTGGTGGAGCGCGGCCCGACGCATCCCCTGGTGCACGCGGCGCTCACCTGGGCCTGGAGGGGGGCGCCCCCGGGAGAGCCCGCGCCCACGGTGCACCTGGATGGCCGCTACTGGGAGCTCACCATCGCGCAGCTCTGGGACCCGCCGGGCCTGCGCGTGTTCGTTCGCGACGTGACGCTGCGCAAGCAACTGGAGGCGAAGCTGTTCCAGGCGGACCGGCTGTCCGCGCTGGGGTCGCTCGCGGCGGCGGTGGGCCACGAGATGAACAACCCGCTGGCCTTCGTGCTGGCGAACCTCTCCTTCATCCGGGAGGAGATGGATCGGCTGAAGCAGCCGCTGCTCACCGGGCAGGCCGTCCCGCGCGCGGACATGGACGACATCCTGGAGGCGCTGGGGGAGACGGTGGAGGGCGCCACCCGGCTCAAGCACATCGTGCAGGACCTGCGCACGCTGTCGCGCAAGCCTCCCGAACACCGCGCCCGCGTGGCCGTGCAGCCGGTGCTGGAGAACGCGCTGAAGCTGCTGCGCGGAGAGCTCCAGCACCGCGCGCGCCTGGAGCGTGACTTCCACGACCTGCCCACGGTGGACGCGGACGAGGCGCGCCTCACCCAGTTGTTCCTCAACCTGCTGCTCAACGCCGTGCAGGCCATGGAGCCGCAGGACGCCGAACGCAACGTGCTGCGCGTCGCGGCCTACACCAGCGAGGACGGCGAGGTGGTGGTGGAGGTGCAGGACTCCGGCAAGGGACTGCCTCCGGAGCTGCTCGCCCGCATCTTCGAACCGTTCGCCTCCGCGCGTCCCACCAGCACCGGCCTGGGGCTGTCGGTGAGCCACACCATCGTCACCGACCTGGGCGGCACGCTGCGCGCGGAGAGCCGCGAGGGCCGGGGCACGCTGCTCACCGTCACGCTGCCCGCCGCGGTGCCGGTGGCGGATCCGCAGTCCATGCGCGCCGGCTAGCGCGCGGACCGCCTCAGGCCCCGCGTCCCAGGAGGATGTCCCACCGGGACGCGTAGTGGCCGCCCGCGCTTTCGAACACGCTCAGCCGGTCCACGCGGCCCTCGCCCCAGGACTCCTGGTCGAGCAGGCGCGCGCACGCCGCCAGTGCCGGGTCTCCGTGCGGCTTCTTCGAACGGGCAAGGGTCAGGTGCGCGGTGTACTCCGGGTGCTCGGAGGCGAAGCCCAGGGGTGCCAGCGCGGCGGCCACGTCCGCCTGGAGCGCCTTCAGCGCGGTGATGTCTCCGCGCACATCGGCCCAGAGCACGCTCGGGTGGTGCGGCGCTCCGAACGTCCCGCCCCCTCCCACCGACAACACGAACGGCGTGTGGCGCGGCCCCACCGGATCCAACGCCTCCTGGAGGAGGGACAGGCAGGAGGGGTCCACGTCCCCCAGGAACAACAGCGTCAGGTGCACGCCCTCCGGCTTCACCCACTTCGCCTCCGGGGCATGGGCGCGCAGCCGCTCGATGCCCTGCTCGGCGCGGGCGGTGAGGGCGTCTCCCAGCGTCACGGCGGTGAACAGGCGCATCGCGCTGCTCCTCCTATCGACTGCGTCACGCTCAAGGTGAGCGCGTCTTCCGGGCCGGCCACAGCGCGTAGGCCCAGGCGGGCAGGAAGACGAGCAGCTCCACGAGGCTCACGTACAGCCCCCGCGCGGAGAGCATGCCCGCGCCAATGGGGGACACCGGCAGCGGGCGCACCGGGGCGAAGACGCGCGCGTTGGAGAAGGGCCAGTAGAGCGCCGCGCCCAGCCCGCCGTCGGTGAGCGCGTCCAGGATGCCGTGGCTGCCCACGGCGATGAGTGCCAGCAGACCCCAGCGCGTGCCGGACTCCCCCTTCCACCGGGCCAGCCCCGCCACCGCGAGCGCCACCATCCCCGCGAAGACGAACGAGTGCGACGCGCCGCGGTGTCCCCATGGCGCCGCGTAGGGAATGCGCAGCGCGAACGCCACCACGTCCGCGTCCGGCAGGAGGGCAAGCAGCGACAGGAACGCCATCATCGCCAACCGCCGCCGCCAGGGGGCCGCTCCTGCTTCGAAGCGCCCCAGCGCCATGCCCACCGCCACGTGACCGATGCTCGCCATGCGCCGGAACCCTAACGCAGGCCGGTGTCTGGAGGCAGAACCATCCGTGGAGTAGGTTTCGTGAAACATGCTGTCACTGCTCTACCGCTCCCATGTCGAAGCCGCCCTGAAGAGCCGCCTGGATGAGTGGCGCGCCGACGTGGGGACCTGGCTCAACCTGATGCGCGTTGGCGCGACGGGAGCGTGGTTGCTCCTGGGCATCCTGGACGACTGGCGCGTGTCGCGCACGGTGCTGGGTTGCTACATCGCGCTGTCGGTCGTGCTGTGGGCCGCCTCCCGCCGGATGCCGGAGCTGCTGAAGCGGCCCGCGCTGGGCGTGGCGCTCATCGACATGCCGCTCATCTACTTCCTGCAGAGCCAGTCCATCCACGGCTCCGAGAACGGGGTGACCGCGGCCCTCCTGACCATGGGCGTCTACATGGTGCTGGTGGTCGTCGTGTCCATGGTGACGCTGTCGCGCAGCGTCGTCGTGGCCGCCACGCTGCTGGGCATCGCGGGGGCAGCGCTGCTGGCGCTGGCCGCGGGCCTGCAAGCCTCGCAGTTCCTGCCCGGCATGGTGCTGGTGATGACGCTGGCGTCCGTGGTGGCCTTCTTCATCAGCCGCACGGTGCTGGGACTGGTGACGGACGTGGTGCGCGAGGAGATGCAGCGTGAACGGCTGGGCCGCTTCTTCTCCCCGGAGGTCGCCCGGCGCATCTCCGAGAAGGGCACCGACGGCGAGGCTGGCGAGCACCGCGAGGTGACGCTGCTGTTCTCCGACATCCGCGGCTTCACCACGCTGTCGGACCGGATGGACAGCCCGCAGGTGGTGGCGCTGCTCAACGAATACCTGTCCCGCATGGTGGAGGTGGTGTTCCGCCACGGCGGCACGTTGGACAAGTTCCTGGGCGACGGCATCCTCGCGTACTTCGGCGCGCCCCTGGAGCAGCCCGGCCACCCGGCCGCCGCGGTGTCGTGCGCGCTGGCCATGCTGGAGGCGCTGGAGAAGCTCAACCAGGAGCGCGCCGCGCGGGGCGAGGGCATCCTCCACATCGGCGTGGGCGTGCACACCGGGCGCGTGGTGGTGGGCGCCGTGGGCAGCGAGCAGCGCCGCGAATACACCGTCATTGGCGACGCGGTGAACCTGGCCAGCCGCATCGAGGGGCTCACGAAGAAGGTGGGCACCCCGGTGCTCGTGTCCAACGCCACGCGCGAGCGCTGCGGGGACGCCTTCGACTTCGAGGCCGCGGCCCCGCTGCCCGTGCAGGGCAAGCCGGAGCCGGTGGCCACCTTCCTGCCCCGGAAGCGGCCCCTGCTCGCCGCGGGCTGAAACGAAACAGGGGCCGGGAGGAACGCCTCCCAGCCCCCGTGAAATGTTTCTGGCCTTGAGGCTTTAGTACGCCTTGGCGAACACGATGCGGCCCGGGGACGGCTCACCGGTCATCACGCACTTGCCCGGCTCCTGCGGCAGGTTGAAGGGCCGGCAGCGGGTGGTGAGGCCCGTCTCCTCCTTGATGCGCGCCTCCACCTTGGCGTCGCCGTTCCAGTGCGCCAGCAGGAAGCCGTCGTCCGCGCGCGCCTTGAGCTCCTCCAGGGAGTTCACCTCGTGGGTGTTGGCGTCGCGGAAGGCCTTCGCCTTCTGGAACAGGTCCTTCTGCATCTGGTCCAGCATGGCCTGGGCCTTGGCCACGGCCTCGTCCAGCGGCACGAACTCCTTCTGCTTCAGGTCGCGGCGGACCATCACGCAGGAGTTCTTCGCCAGGTCCTTGGGACCAATCTCGATGCGCACGCACGTGCCGATGAGCTCGTGCTCGTTGTACTTGAAGCCCGGGCCCTTGCTGTCGTCGTCGTCCACCACCACGCCCAGGCCCGCCTTGCGCAGGTCCGCGCCCAGCGCGTGCGCCTTCTCCAGCACCTGCGTCTTCTCCGCGTCCGTCGCCTTGCCGGCGATGGGGATGATGACCACGTGCGTGGCCGCGAGCTTCGGCGGCACGATGAGGCCCGAATCATCCGAGTGCGTGAGGATGAGCCCGCCGATGAGGCGCGTGGACACGCCCCAGGACGTCTGCCACACGAAGTGCTCGCGGCCGTCGCGGCCCTGGAACTTGGTCTCGAAGGCCTTGGCGAAGTTCTGGCCCAGGTTGTGGCTGGTGCCCGCCTGGAGCGCCTTCTTGTCCTGCATCATCGCCTCGATGCTGTACGTGCGCAGGGCGCCGGCGAACCGCTCCGACTCCGTCTTGCGCCCGGTCAGCACGGGCATCGCCATGTAGTCCTCGGCGAACTCGCGGTAGGCCTCCAGCATCTGGAGGGTCATCTTCTCCGCGTCGTCCTCCGTCTCATGACAGGTGTGGCCTTCCTGCCAGAGGAACTCCGTGGTGCGCAGGAACAGACGCGTGCGCATCTCCCAGCGCATCACGTTGGCCCACTGGTTGATGAGCAGCGGCAGGTCGCGGTAGCTCTGCACCCACTTCGCGAAGCTGCGGTTGATGATGGTCTCCGACGTGGGCCGGATGACGTAGGGCTCCTCCAGCTTCTGGCCGCCCGCGTGCGTGACGACGGCGAGCTGGGGGTTGAAGCCCTCGACGTGCTCCGCTTCCTTCTTGAGGTAGCTCTCCGGGATGAGGAGCGGGAAGTAGGCGTTCTTGACGCCCACCTGCTTGAACTTCGCGTCCAGCGTCCGCTGGATGTTCTCCCACAGCGCATAGCCGTTGGGACGGATGACCATGCAGCCCTTCACGTCCGAGTAGTCGGCGAGCTTCGCCTTCTGGACCAGATCGACGTACCACTCGGAAAAGCCCTTCTCGCGGGGCGTGAGCTTGTCGGCCATGTGCTGGGAACCTTGCTAGGGGATGTAGAGAGGGGGTTGCCTACGCTGGGATGTTCCGGAAATCAACGCCGGAGCTTGCCCGGACTCGTCCCGGAGACGCCGCCCATGCTTGAAGCCAGACCCGCCATGCCCACGCCCCCTGACGCAGGCCTCCGGAAGCTCTCCGACGACGTCCATGTCATGGACGCGCCGTTCAACTTCCTGGGAATCGAAGTGGGCGGGCGCATGACGGTCCTCCGCCTGCCGGACGGCGGACTGTGGGTGCACTCGCCCGTCGCCTTCACCCCGGAGCGCAGGGCCGCCGTGGAGGCCCTGGGGCCGGTGCGCTTCCTCGTCGCGCCCAACCTCTACCACCACCTGCACCTGCCGGACTGGTCCGCCGCCTTCCCGGACGCGCGCGTGGCGGCGCCCCCGGGACTGCGCGCGAAGAAGCCCGCGCTGAGAATCGACCTGGAACTGGGGGATGCACCGGATGCAGGCTGGGCCTCCGCGGTGGACCAGGTGCACGTGCGCGGCATGCCCAAACTGGGGGAGTTCCTCTTCTTCCACCGGCCCTCCCGCACGCTGCTCGCCACTGACCTCGTCTTCCACTACCAGCACGCGGACTCCTGGAAGCTGCGCCTGTACGCGAGGCTCGAACGCGTCTGGAAGCGGTTTGCGGCCCCCCTCCTCATCCGCGTGCTGACGAAGGACCGGAAGGCCGCGCGGACCTCCCTCCAGCGCGCGCTCCAGTGGGACGTGGAGCGCGTGGTGGTGTGCCACGGCGAGGTGCTGGAGCACGGCGGCCAGAAGGCCCTGCACGACGCCTTCACCTGGCTGTAGGTCCAGGTGCACCCTGCCCGGGTGGGTGGGGCAATTGTCGCCTGCTGCACTTCACGCCGCACTGCGCTAGAAGGGGACCTCCTCGTCTTCCCTGATTTCCCCCCTCAGGAGGTTTATCCCATGCGGTCCTTTCTTTCGTCAGTCGGCGCGGTCGTGGTGTGCCTTGTCGCGGGCTCCGCGTCCGCCAACTCCACCGGCATCCCCGGGCGCAGTGGCAAGCAGAGCATTTCGTGCACGGCTTCCGGCTGCCACGGCGGCGGCGCCAGCACCCCCACGGTGACGCTGGAGGGCCCCACGGCGCTGACCGCGGGCCAGACGGGCAACTATTCGCTGATCATCACCGGCGGCCCTGGCGCGAAGGCGGGCGTGAACGTGGCGACGGAGGGCGTGGAGGGCGCGACGCTGACCGCGGGCTCGGGCACGAAGGTGATGAACGGGGAGCTGGTGCACTCGCTGCCCAAGGCCTTCACCGACACCACCGCGCGCTTCGACTTCTCGCTGGTGGCGCCCGCGACCAACGGCACGCTCAAGGTGTTCGGGGCGGGCAACTCCGTGAACGGCGATTCGAAGGCGACGGGTGACGCGCACGCCACCGCCACGCTGGACGTGGTCATCACGGGCGGCAAGGACCCCGTGGTCCCGGATCCGGATGATCAGGAGGACGAAGGCGGCTGCTCCGCCACCGCGGGCGGGCCGCTCCTGGGCGCGGTGTTCGCGGTGCTGGCCGCGCGCCGTCGTCGTCGCGCGAACTGAAGACGCGGTCCGCGTCGCGAAACATCGCACCCTGGACTTGAACGCCCGGCCGCTTCCCGGCCGGGCCCGGTGGGGTGGGGCGACAGCGCGAGGATGGACGACGTACCCTCGCGCCCCTTGATTCGACCGAGCCCCCTCCTGACCCTGTTGCTCGTCGCGGGACCGCTGGCCTGTGCCACCGGTCCCGTGGTGCGTCCCACCCTCTCCTCGGGCGTCACGCCCGTCGCCGTGGCCCCCAAGGCCGTGCGTGACGCGGGCGCCCTGCGGGTGATGACCTTCAACATCCAGTCCGGCCTTCGGGGCCTTGAGCGGGTGGCGGACGTCATCCGCGCCGAGTCGCCGGACGTCGTCGCGTTGCAGGAGGTGGACGTGGGCTCCACCCGCGCGGGCGGGGAGGACCAGGTGGAGCGGCTGTCGGCGCTCACCGGCCTGAAGTACCGCGCGCACTTCGGCACCACGAAGCTGTACGGCGGCCACTACGGCATCGCGCTGCTGTCGCGCTACCCGCTGGAGTCGCTGGCGCAGTACCCGCTGCCCACGCCCCGGGGCGCGGAGCCGCGCACGCTGGCGCATGCGGTGCTGGACGTGGACGGGCGCGAGGTGAGCGTCTACGCCACGCACCTCATCCGCCGACCCTTCAACGGTTCGGCGCGCGTCCGCCAGAGTGTCTTCATCTCGAACCTGCTGGCGAAGGACCCCCGGCCCCGGTTGCTGATGGGGGATTTGAACGACGATCCGGATTCGCGCCCGGTGCGCCTGCTGCGCCGCCAACTGCAGGACGTGGCGAAGGTCACCCACGCGGATGGCAAGGGCACCTACCCGATGCCGCTGTTCCTGCCGTCGCTGCGCATCGACTACGTGATGGCGTGCGGCGCGTTCACCCCGGTGTCCAGCCGCGTGCTGGACGTGGGCGCGTCCGACCATTTCCCGGTGGTGGCGGATCTGCGGCTTGAGCCCGCTGGCGGGCCGAAGGTCGCGGCTGAGACCCCGGCCGTCATGGACGCGGACGCGGCGACGACCACCGCCGCGGCCGCCGCGCCCTGATGGTCCGCTGACTCAGACCGGGAGGTTGAAGCGGTAGAGGACCTCCTGGTCCCCCTTGCTGAAGCCCTTGAGGACCTCGTGGCGGATCTCCTTGCCACCCCCGAGGTACGCGAGCCCGCCGGCGGCGAAGCCCATCACGGCGAGCTCGAAGTAGACGTGCGGCCGGGGCACGCCGGTGATGCGCAGCTCGACGACGTTCTGGTGCAACTGCGCGGTCAGCTCGCCCTCGGTGAAGTAGCCCTTCCAGATGCCGGGCGTGAACAGGGCGAAACGGCGGAAGTCGTCCTTGCCGAACATCGTCTTGAGCTGGCCCTGGCCCAGCGCGTACTCCGCCGACTTGATGCCGTATTGCCAGTAGGCCTTCGTGTCACCCGCGTAGAAGCGCTCGGTGAAGGCCTCGTTGAGCCGCAGGAAGGCGTCCGCCGGGATGCGTGTCACCGGCATGATGGGCTGCCCGAAGAGGGGGTCCCGCTTCGCCTGCTCCGCGAGGAATCCCTTCCACGCCGCCTCGCCGAACGACTGCACCGCCAGGGTCTGCCGAGCCAGGAACGCGACGCCTTTGACATCCATTCGTATGTCTCCCACGCCCCCCGGCCGCTCCGGGTTCGTCTCGGACCCCGGCCGGGTCATTTCCTATTGTGTCCTCGCGCCTGCCTCCGGGCGATACGCATCGTGATAATTCACCCGGTCGTCCGGAAACACGCTCTCAGGGCGGGTGGGAGACCTGTCATCGCGGACACACTGCCTTGCTGCCCGTGTATCCGGGGTCCCGTGGGTCGGGCGGAAGGCACAGGGAGGGGGCAGGGACTAGGTTCCCGGGCGTGAGACCTCTTGCCCTCCTTCCCAGACCCGGCCACCTGCGCCGGAGCGTGGTCGTGGTCGCGGGCGTGCTGACAGGCGGCGTCTTCGGGCTGGCGTGGTGGGTGGACCGCTTCGGCCGGCGCGAACAGGCGGGCCCCGCGGATGCGCTGGTGGTGCTGGGCGCGCGGGTGCTGCCGGGCGGCGTACCTTCCGGTGCGCTGGTGGCGCGCGTGGAGCAGGCGGCGGCGCTGTACCACCGGGGCGTGGCGCCCTGGCTGCTCCTGTCTGGCGGCGTGGGCGTGCATCCGCCGTCCGAGGCGCGCGTGATGTTGGGCCTGCTGGTGCGGGCGGGCGTGCCCGCGGAGGCGTGCGTGCTGGAGGAGCAGAGCCACTCCACGGATGACAACGCGCGCTTCAGCGGGCGGGTGCTGCGGGAGCGGGGCGCGCGCCGGGTGGTGGTGGTCTCCGACCCGTACCACCTGCTGCGCGCGCGGCAGTGCTTCCGACGCGAGGGGTGGGAGGTGGCCACGAGTCCCGCGCCCATCGCCGGGCGGATGCGCGCGTGGGACCGGTGCTACTGGACGGTGCGCGAAGCGTTCGCGCTGCTCTTGCGGCCCGGCCTGCTGCTGGCGCGGGCGCCGGACGGCAAGGCGGCCTGACTCAGGTGCCCGTGGGGGCGTCCGGCGTGGGCTGGTCCAGCTTGAGCAGGACCTTCTCCATCACGCGGAAGAGGGCCTGACGGTCCTCGGCGTCGAGCATGCCCATCACCACGCCCATGGCGCGGTGCATGGAGCGGTCGAGCTTGGTGAACGTCTGCCGGCCCTTGTCGGTGAGGCGGCAGCGCACGACGCGCCGGTCCGTCTCACCGCGCTCGCGCTGGAGGTGGCCTTCGCGCTCCAGGCGGTCCACCACGCCGGTGACGGTCTTCTCCGTGACGCCCAGTCGCTTGGCGAGCTCGCCCATGGTGAGCGACCCATCCAGGCCCAGCCACAGCAGCGCGTGCACCTGGGGCGGCGTGAACTGGAGCTGCTCACAGGTGCTGGCGATGGGGTCGCGGAGCGAACGGCGACGCCCCAGCGAGAACATCAGTTCCTGCATGCGGTCGACATCCCCCGCGAGCACCTCATCCTCCTCTTTGTGGATATTCCGGGACACAGAGTATTCATTAGCGGCGAGGTGGGGGCGGGTCAACCTGTAGTCTCGGGTGTGAGCATTTGAAGGGTGCGGGTTGTTGTCGCTGAGCAGGCTTCTGGAGGTGCGTGGGATGCGACTTTCGTGGCTGGGACTGCTGGTGGCGGTGTGGGCAGGGGCGGCGCGGGCGGAGGACGAGGTGCTGGTGTTCGCGGCGGCGAGCACGACGGATGCGCTCCAGGCGCTCGCCCCCGCGTTCCAGAGGGAGACGGGGCTGCGCGTGCGGTTCGCCTTCGGTGCTTCCAGTGACCTGTCACGTCAGGTGGTGGCGGGTGCCCCAGCGGATGCGTTCCTGTCCGCGGACGAGGCGAAGCTGGACGCGTTGGAGCGCGCGGGGCTGGTGCAGCCGGGGTCGCGGGTGGACCTGCTGGCCAACCGGTTGGTGGTCATCGTGCCGGCGGCTTCGCGGGTGGAGGTGGAGGATGCGGCGGGATTGAAGGGGCTGCGTCGGGTGGCGCTGGCGGAGCCGGCGGCGGTGCCCGCGGGGGTGTACGCGAAGGAGTGGCTGACGCGGGCGGGGGTGTGGAAGGACGTGGCGCCGAACGTCGTGCCGGTGGTGGATGTGCGGGCCGTGCTGGCGGCGGTGGAGGCGGGGCGTGCGGACGCGGGCGTGGTGTACGTGACGGACGCGCTGCAGTCGAAGAAGGTGCGCGTGGCGTTGAATGTGCCGGGGGCGGAGTCGCCGCGCATCGTGTATCCGGCGGCGGCGCTGACGCAGGGCAAGTCGCCGAAGGGAGGGTTGGCGTTCGTGCGCTTCCTCCGGACGGACATCGCGTGGGCCGAGTTCCGCAAGCGGGGGTTCCAGGCGGTGAGGCTCGTGACGCCGGGGAGGCTGGAGCCGAGGTCCGCGCCCGATGCGGGACCAGGCCCCCAGGCCGCTCCGGATGCAGGCGCAACGCGCGCGGCGCCTGATGCAGGCAAGGGGCGGCGTTCGCCGTGATGGAGGAGGGGATTACCGGGCTGGTCCTGTTCACGGTGGCGGTGGCGGCGCTGTCCACGGCGCTCATCCTGGTGCCGGGCGTTGCGGCGGCGTACGCGCTGGCGCGCTGGAAGGGGCCGGGGCGGGGCGTGGTGGAGACGGTGCTGGCGCTGCCGCTGGTGCTGCCCCCGACGGCGGTGGGTCTGGTGCTGCTGGAGTTGCTGGCGCGGGATTCGGTGCTGGGGCGGATGCTGGACGCGATGGGCGTGGAGGTGGTGTTCACGCCCAAGGCGGTGGTGCTGGCGAGCGCGGTGATGGCGTTCCCGCTGCTGGTGCGCTCGGCGCGCGCGGGCTTCGAGGAAGTGGATCCGAGGTTGGTGGCGGTGGCGCGCACGTTGGGGGACACGCGCACGCGGGCCTTCTTCCGGGTGACGTTGCCGCTCGCATGGCGAGGGGTGCTCACGGGCACGCTGCTCGCGTTCTCACGGGCGCTGGGAGAGTTCGGCGCGACGGTGCTGGTCGCGGGCAACATCCCGGGGCGCACGCAGACGCTGTCGCTGGCCATCTTCCAGCGCACGCAGACAGGACAGGACGCGGAGGCGCTGAAGCTCGCGGGCGTGGCGGTGGTGCTCGCGTTCGGGGCCATGTACGTGACGGAGGCCGTGACGCGGCGTCGCGGCGCGCGAGGGCTGGCGTGATGGGGTCCCGGCGGATGCGTCCATGATGGACCTGTCGCTGCGCCTGCCCCTGGCGCGCTTCACGTTGGAGGTCGAAGCGCGGTTCACCTCCGCGTCCGTGGCGGTGTTGGGACGTTCGGGTTCCGGGAAGACATCCTTGCTGGAAGTGCTCGCGGGCCTGCGGCGTGGCGCGACGGGGCGCGTGGTGGTGGATGGGCGCGTGCTGCTCGACAGCGCCAGGGGCGTGGATGTTCCGCCCGAGGCCCGACGCATGGGCTACGTGCCTCAGGACGCGCTGCTCTTTCCGCACCTCACCGCCGGGCAGAACGTGCGCTTCGGTGCACGCACCGGCCGCCCGTCGCGGGTGGACGAAGCCGTGCACCTGCTGGAGCTGGAGCCGCTGCTGCACCGCTATCCGGTGACGTTGTCGGGAGGCGAGAAGCAGCGGGTCGCCCTGGCCCGCGCGCTCGCCACGGATCCCGCGCTGCTGTTGCTGGATGAGCCGCTGGCCGCGCTGGATGTCGCGCTGAAGGAGCGCGTGCTGCCCTACCTGCTGCGCGTGCGCGACGAGGCCCGCGTGCCCCTGCTGTACGTGACCCACCAGTTGGGCGAAGCGCGGGTGCTGGCCCACGAGGCCCTGCTCCTGGACGGAGGCGCGGTGCGCGCCGTCGGACCGGCGGACACCGTGCTGGGCACGACCGCGCGAGGACTGCTCACCGGTGAGCCCGAGGAGAACATCCTGGAAGGCACGCTGGAGCATCCCGAGTCAGGAGGCACGAGGCTGCGCGTCAACGAAGGACTGTCGCTCTGGGTGCCAGAGGCGCCAGGGCTTTCATCAGGAACCAAGGCCGCCTACGCGGTGCCAGCGGAGGACATCCTCTTGTCCACCGGCCCACTGACCGGCGTCTCCGCGCGCAATGTGTTGCAAGGCACGGTGGCGAAGGTGGAGGACGCCGGAGCGGGCGAGTGCGCGACCCAGGTGGACGTGGCGGGCGTGCGCTGGGTGGTGCGCCTCACGCATGCCGCCGTGCGGGAGCTGTCCATCGCGCCGGGCCTGCGCGTGTACCTCGCGGTGAAGTCCGCGGCCTGCCGCAGGCTCGTGGGAAGAGCCTAGGCGCTGACGGGTACACTCCCAGCGCGAGGAGAGAGAAATGGAGCTGGAGGCATACTCGTATGTCGGGCCCGAGGCGATTCGCCGCTCCGTGGCAGCACATCCTGTCGGCGCATCCATCCGCTCGGCGGCGGAACTCGACCGCTGGCTCCAGAGTCACCCGGATGCGGTGCGCGAGGGGGCGACCTACGTCGTGGATCTCACGGGGTGTCTCCGGCTGGCGCCGCGTCGGTCCGAGCACGTGGCCTGCGCGGGAGGCGAGGAGGTGCTGGCGGCCGGAGAGCTTCACTTCCGGAAGACAGCGCAGGGGTGGGACGTTTCGGAGGTCTCGAACCAGTCGACCGGGTATTGCCCGGACACGTCTTGCTGGGCGGCGGTGGCGCAGGCCTTCTCCCGAGCGGGCATCGGTGGGCCTGCGGGCTTCACCCACGAGATTGTCTTCCGTCGTTGTCCCCGGTGCGGTGAACTCAACCTCGTGAAGGAGCAGTGGTTCGTCTGCGCCTTCTGCGACGCTGACCTACCAGCACAATGGAACGTGGCCACGAGACGGCGTGTGGTCGTGACCGGGGCTCCGTAGCGGCGCGGGAGGACCTACCCTCCCGTGCGGGTCATGGCGGCGAGCAATCGATACACAGACTCGACCTGCTGAAGCGCGCCCCGGAGGCTGCGTTCAATCTCCGTGCTCTGTGCGCGCTCCATGTTTTGAGCGTGCCCCTGTTGCTCCAACGCATTCAGAAGCGAATAGAGCTCCTCACAGGTCCTGCTTCCGTTCGCCCCATCCAGATACCTTCCGCCCTCTTCGAGGAAAGCCGCCCAGGACAGCGCACCCTGCCGATAGCGGACAAAGAGACACGCCAGGTGTTCCGCGTCCTGTTCGTCCCTTCCGAATGGATCCGTTGGATGACAGGCCGCGCGGAGAAGCAGTCCCCGGGCCGCGTGAAGGTCCTGTGTCGTGCACAGCTCCAGAAGCCAGAGGGGTGGCGCCTCCAGCTTCAACACCCACGCATCGGCCCAGGGGATGAGGTGCTCAAGCCCGATGAGCCGGGTGTTCACCATCGTCGCGAGCCTGAAGACGAAGCGCCGGTTGGCCGGCGCGTTCAACGCTTCGTCCCCGTCTTCTTCGCGCCCCCGCGCCCCGTCGGCTTTGCGTGGTAGCCCTCCACGAGCATCCCCAGCGAATGGGCCAGGGACATGGCCGTCTCATTCGGGATGCGGGTGTCCTTCATCTTGTTGCGCGCGGGGTCCAGCAGCAGGCCCGTCGCTCCGGAGAAGTCGGTCCGGGTCAGCGTGCAGCCCCGGAAGTTGCTGCCGGTGAGGTCCGCCCCGGTGAAGTCCGCGTCCGTCAGGTCCGTGTCGAAGAAGTTCGCCTCCCGGGCCACGCACCGCACGAAGGACGTCTGCCGGAGGCTGAGCCCCACGAACGAGCTGTAGGGCAGACCGCACTCCTCGAAGTTCACCTCGGGGTTCGCGGACACGCCCGTCCAGTCGATGCCCATCAGCTTCGAGCCCTCGAAGCGCACGTCCCGCAGCCGGATGGCGTTGAAGTTCGCGCGCGTGAGGTTGCTGCCCCGGAAGCCACACGCCTCCAGCAGGCTGTCCTTCCACCGGACCTCCTGCAACTGGCAGTCCTCGAAGGTGCACCGGTAGAACTCCTTGCCGCTCAGGTCGATGCCCTGGAGGTCCAACTCTCCAAACGTCTCCCGTTCGAACGAGTCCTCGTCCTTGAGCCGCCGCAGCAACGCGGCCACCTTGTCCTCTTCCACGGTCACGGAAAGCACGGTCCTTCCTGGCGGGGATGCCGGATGCGCGGAAGGCCTTATACCGGGCACCCGTCACCGTCGCAGCCCGCATGAAGGCCGCCCGTCACGCACTGCCAGCGTGAAGGGTGCGCTCCAACCAGTCGAAGACCCGCTCGTCACGCAGCGCCATGGCCGCGGGCTCGCAGTGCCCGCTCGCGCCCTCGTCCTCGGTGAACCGGGAGAGCGTGGACGACCCCAACGCGGCGTGGAGTTCCTCGGACTGGCCCGGCCAGAACTGCTCGTGGTCCGGTGACGTGATGAGCATCGGGCACTCAATCCGCGCGAGGAGCTCCGCGTCGAGGTGCATGGCCTCTGCCGCCTTGAAGGCTTCGAAAGGGGATTGCGTTCCGTAGGGCGCCATGCGCCACCGCAACCCGGCCTGCTCCGAAGGCGACTCCTTCAGGCCCACCTCCATGAACCCGTCGAACGCCTCCCGCTCGTTGGCGTCGAGCAGTTGCCTCATCTCCTGCGGCAGGTGCGCGGTCCACGAATCACCCACCCTCATCACCCCCGGATCCACCACCGCGGCGGCGATGCGGTGCTCGAACGCCACCGCGCGAGGCACCATGTAGCCCGCCTGGCTCACGCCCTGGAGCACGATGCGCCGTGGATCCACGTCGGGCCAGGTGAGCAGCCAGTCGACCACGGGCGTGATGACCCGCTCCCAGTCGGGCCGGAACGAAAGCTTCTGCCGGTGCAGCGCGGCGCCCTGCCCCGGCCCGTCGAAGGCGAGCGCATTCCAGCCCCGCTCCACCGCCGCCGCGCCGCCGTCCTTCCACATCGACGTCACCGGCCCATCGCTGCCGTTGTTCAGGATGAGCGTCGGCCGTGGCCTCTCCCCACCGTGCTTCGGACGGAAGAAATAGCCTTCCAACCGGGTGCCCTCATACGGGATGGCCACCCGCTCCACGGGCGGCTCGAAGCGCACGGCGGCTGCATCCCAGCACCCGCGGTGACGCTGCCACAGCGTGCTGAAGCGCTCCGGCTCCGACGTGCCAATCGCACCGGACGAGGCCTCATCGTAATAGGTGCTCGCGCGCAGATATGCGGAGCGGGCGCTGATGGGGTGTCTGGCGACGGCGCTGGCGTGGGCCTGCTCTTCCAGTCGCTCCGCCAGCGCGGTGAACTCCCGCACCCACGCCTCCCGGTCACCATCCGGAATCCTGTCGAGCGTGACGAGGACCTCTCCCACGTCCGACAGTCCCCGGTAGGTGGCTCCGAGCAGGTTCAGGCGGGCGAACTCGAACCCCTCATCCTCGAAGTAGCGCTTCATCCACGGAGATTGGCAATCCCACCCGACGAAGAGGAGTGGTCCAGCCCGTCCCATCCAGCGGCCTGCGCCGCGCCCTACTTCCCGTCGCGCGCCCCGGTCTTCCGTCGCGCCCGCCCCTTCGCCGTGGCGCGGCCCCGGGGGGAGGGCGCCGCCCCCAGCGCCGTCGCCGTCGCAGTCAACAACTCGCGCGACAACGCGTCGTCATCCACCACCCGCGACAGCACCAGCGCCCCCACCATCCCCGCCAGCGTGGCGAGTGCCCGCGAGCGGCGCGCCTCCTCCGTATTCCCAGGCGCGGCGTGAGCCAGCAGGCCCGCCTGTTCGCGCAGGCCCTCCGTGAAGGCCCGCCGGACCTCCGGCCCCTGCCGGGCTCCCTCCGTGGCGAGCGCGGCGAACGCGCACCCTGCCTCCGCGTGGTCCCGGTGCTCCGGTCTCAGGTACATGCCCACGATGTGCGCCAGGGCCTCCTCGGGAGCCTGCTCCGCCAGCATCTCCTCCCACTGCCGCGCCGAGTCGGACAGCGCCTGCGTGCACGCCTGCGCCATCACGTCCTGCTTGGACGTGAAGTGTCCGTAGAAGCCGCCGTGGGTCAGCCCCGCGTGCTTCATCAACTCCGCCACGCCGATGCCCTCGAATCCGTGCTGCCGGAACAGCTCACCGGCGCCCTGGAGGATGCGCTCGTGGTTCTCCGCCGCCTGCTCCCTGCTGACCCTCATGACCCTGCCTCCTGCTGACCTGAACAGATTGACAATTTAAATGACGGGCGTCATCTATTTATTCATGACGACCGTCATCTAAAAGTCGGTCGCAGGCCAGGAGGCCGCCATGCGCTACAGGCTGTTCGGGAATCACACGGGGCTGCGGGTGTCGGAGCTGGTGCTGGGCGCCGGGGCCTTCGGGACGCGGTGGGGGCATGGTGCGGATCCCCAGGAATCGCGCCGCATCTTCGACGGCTACGTGGAGGCGGGTGGCAACTTCATCGACACGGCGGACGGCTATCAGTTCGGCGAGTCGGAGACCCTGCTTGGCGGCTTCCTGGCCCCGAACCGGGACGACTTCGTCCTCGCGACGAAGTACACGCGCGGCGCTGCTCCGGGCGGTGGGTTGTCCGCCACCGGCAACAGCCGCAAGGTCATGGTCCGCTCCCTGGAGGAAAGCCTCCAGCGCCTGAAGACGGACCACGTGGATCTGTACTGGGTCCACATGCCGGACGGGATGACGCCCATGGAGGAGATCCTCCGCGGGCTGGACGACCTGGTCCGCGCGGGCAAGGTGCTCTACATCGGCCTGTCGGACTTCCAGGCGTGGCGGGTGTCCTACGGGGTGGCGCTCGCGCAGTTGCGCGGTTGGGCTCCCATCGCCGGCGTGCAGTTGGAGTACAGCCTGGTGGAGCGCACGCCGGAGCGCGAGCTGTTGCCCATGGCCCAGGCGTTCGGACTGGGCACCGTGGGCTGGTCCCCGCTGGGCGGAGGCCTGCTGACCGGCAAGTACCGGCGGGGCGAGCAGGGCCGCAGGGAGGGCCTGAAGACGCTGGTGCACGCCGAGGACACCGACCAGAAGCGCGCCATCGTCGACACGCTGGAGGCGGTGGCGAAGGAGCTGGACACGAACACCGGGCGGGTCGCCATCGCCTGGGTCTCGGCCCGGGGCGTGATGCCCATCCTCGGCCCGCGCACCCGCGCGCAGTTGGATGACAACCTGGCCGCCGCGTCGCTGGTCCTCTCCCCGGAGCAGCTCCAGCGGCTGGACGCCGTGAGCGCGGTGCCGCTCGGCTTCCCCCACGAGCTGCTGGCCGCCCCGGACAACGTGAGCGCGCTGGCCGGAGGCAAGGGGGCGCTGCTGGCCCTGCCCTCCACGCCGGTCGCATGAAAAACCGCGCCGCGAGGATCCGGGCCCGTGGACAGGGCACCGGATCCCCGTGGCTTCACGCTACTTCGCCACCAGCACCAGCACGCCCCGGCCGCACAGGCCATAGGACGTGTTCTCGCCGCCGACCTGGTCCGCGGTGCCCGGGTTGACCACCACCTGGTTGGCGCCCAGGCTCTCAATCCATGAGCACGTGTCCGTCACGCGGTACCACTGCCGGCCCGTGCCCGGCCACGGCAGGGTGAAGTTCACGCTGCCGGACCAGCCGTTGTAGGCGACGTAGATGGCACCCACGGTCTCACCGGAGAACTCCGTGGCGTCGATGCGGTAGGCCAGCGCGTGGTTGCCCGCGTCGTCGAAGTACGCCGCGTTGGGCACCGTGCCGTCCGGCTTGAACCAGCGGTGCTGCTCCATCACGTTCCCATTGGTGTCCGAGCCGCTGTAGAAGTTGGCCGGACGCAGTGCGGGGTGCGCCTTGCGGAACGCGATGAGGTTCCGGGTGAATGCGCGGAAGTTGGACTGGTCCGTGTTCCACGAATAGTTCAGCCAGTTCTGGTTCGAATCCAGGTTGTAGACGTTGTTGTTGCAGCGCTGCGAGCGCAGGAACTCATCGCCGCCCGTGAGCATGGGCACGCCCGCGCTCATCATCATGAACGCCATGCCGTTGCGCGCGGCCTGACGCTGGGCGGTCGCGACGCCGCCCTGGTCCCAACTGTGATTGCTGTCCTCGCCACCGTCGGACGGGCCGTAGGGCCATGACTGGTTGTTGTCCTTGTTGTTGCACGAGTACAGGTCCTTCAGGGTCATGCCGTCGTGGGCCACCATGAAGTTCACCGACGCGCCCGGCTTGCGGCCGTCATCCCCATACAGGTCCGACGAGCCCGTGAAGCGCGTGGCCAACTGCCCCGGCGTCACGTTCTCCCCGCCCATCTGGTTCTGGTCCTTGCGGAAGGTGTCGCGGAAGATGCCGTTCCACTCCTTCCACTTCGCCGGGAAGTTGCCCACCTGGTAGGAGTTGCCGCCAATGGCCCAGGGCTCCGCGATGAAGTCCGTGCCCGCGCCGCCCGCGTCCGGACGGGGGTCCAACAAGGTGACGATCTTGTTGAGCGCCGTGCCCGTGTTGTCACGGTCGTAGTTGAAGCCGCCGTGCTCCACGGTGTTGCCCAGCACCGACGCCAGGTCGAAGCGGAAGCCGTCCACGCCCAGCGTGTCCTTCCAGTACGACAGCGAATGGAGGATGACGTTCTGGGCCGTGGGGTTGAACGTGTTGAAGTTGCCGCCCACGCCGGTGTTGTCCCAGTTGAACTGCTTGTCCGCCGTGAGGCTGTAGTACGTGGGGTTGTCCAGGCCCCGGTACGTCATGACGTTGTAGGTGCTGGAGTTGCCGCTGATCCACGCGCCGCCTTCGCCCGTGTGGTTGTAGACCACGTCCACCAGCACCTTGATGCCCGCGTCGTGGAAGGCCTTCACCATCGCCTTGAACTCACGCGTGGGGCCGCCCGCGGACTTGTCGCACGCATAGCGGCGGTCCGGCGCGAAGTAGCTGAGGTTCATGTAACCCCAGTAGTTGTCGCCCGCGGTGGTGGTGGGTGCGTAGTCGTTGTTGTCGTTGTCCGTCTCGTGCAGTGGCAGGAACTCCACCGCCGTGACGCCCAGCGCCGCCAGCGACGCGGCCTTCTGGCCCGCCGTCTTGTAGGTGCCCAGGCAGTTGGCATCCAGCCCGGAGCCGGTGTCCTGCTTCGTCAGGCCGCGCAGGTGCACCTCATAGACGACGTCGTCCTTGAAGGCGCGCGTGGGCTTGGTGCCGGTGGCGGTGGAGTCCGGGGGCAGCACGATGCCCTTGGGGGCGCGCGCGCCGCTGTCCTTGTAGCGGTGCAACGGGCCGGAGGCGAACACCGTGGCGTCCTGGTTGGCGAGGGTGGCGTTGACCGGGTCGTGGCTCAACTCCAGCGCGTACGGGTCCCACAAGAGCTTGTTCGGGTTGAAGCGGTTGCCCTCGGCATCCACGTCGGAGCCGAAGCCCACCGTGTTGTTCGTCTTCGTCCAGGTGGATACCCAGGGCCAGTTGGGACCCCAGGCGCGGTAGCCGTAGTAGACGGGGCCGGTAATGCCGTAGGTGTTCTTCAGCGTGGCGACGGACACGGATTTGGACCAGACCTTGGTCGTGCCGTTCAGGTCCATGACGTACTTCGCGACCTCCTGCGCACCCAGGGGCGTCTTGTAGATCCACACCTCGATGCGCGTCGCGCGCGAGGAATACACGCGGAAGTCGATGTTGGCCTGCGTGGCGTCGTACTTCGCGCCCAGGGTCCAGGTGAGCAGCTCCTGCTCCTGCTGGGCCATGTCTGTGATGGCGGGCGCTTCAGGGGGCGGCACTTCGTCAGGCGTGTCCGATGCGGCGCAGGAGACCAGCGCCGAAGCGAGGCCCGCGGCGAGGAGGGGCTGCCACCGCGAGAGCCAGGGGCTCCGGCGGTGACGACGAGGAGGGGTCATCATGGATGTGGCTCCAGACGCGGCAAGCGAGGGGCAAGCCCGCCGGGCCCGCGACTGCCCGGGGCCATTCGGTTCACCACCCCGGTGACGTCGAAGTCAACCGCCTGCCCCTGAAGTGATGTCCGCCGTGCGGCATCTGGACGCGCACCCTGACCCAGTGCGTCAGGAATCCGATGTGTCAACAGGTGCGACAGGCCTTCCGCCGCCCGTTGCGGCGCGGCGATGTCCAGCCTCGCCACACGCCACCGGCTCGCCGCCGTTGGCAGTGAGCTTGTTCCACGGGGCAACGCCGTGGCTTGCGGCCGTGGACGGCACTTGCTTTCAACTGCAAATGTTTTGCTGGTCGTCGCTCCGTGTAAAACCAGATTTGTCTTTAATCATGATGTGTTGTCATACGTGACCTCCCAGTGCGTCTTGTGACACCCATCACAAAGAATGTGTCGGGTATTGCTTTCTAAGAAAATCCAACGGAGAGTGAAGACAATCTTCCTGCCCTGAGGACCGAGACCTCACGGGCGCGAAGTTCCTCCATCCTCTTCTGTGTATGGCCCGCCCTGGCGGGAGTGCGTCGTGCGGCATGGGGTCGAGCCGCCTTCGCGGCCATGCGCCGGAAGGAATCCCTCCAGACACAACACACCCAGGCACGGGGGAAGGCCGGGGTGTATCAGGAGTCGTTCCATTGAAAAGACATACTGTGAAGAAATACAACGCGCCGCGTGGGTGGTGCGTGACGGCATTGCTCGTCCTGGGTGCTGGCTGTGGTGAGTCATTGCTTGACGCGGAGCCAGTGGCCCCGTCGTCACTGAAAGCCCACGAGGACCGGCTGGCCGCGGGGCTGGAGGTCCAGGGCGTGGCGGCGGGCGCGTATCACTCGCTGGCCGTCCGGACCGACGGTGTGGTCTGGACGTGGGGACAGAACACGGATGGGCAGTTGGGACGAGGTGTCGCCAGCGTGGCGCCCCAGGCGACGCCCCTGCCCATCACCCTGCCCAGGCGGATGACCGCCGTGGCGGCGGGAAGCGGGCACTCCCTGGCGCTCGACGAGACCGGCCATGTCTGGGCCTGGGGACGCAACAACCGGGGCCAGGCGGGAGGCCAGGACCCGAGCGTCCGGGTCCTGGCGCCGACGCAGATTCCCCTGCTGAGCGGCATCACCGCCATCGCCGCGCGGGCGGACTATTCGCTCGCCGTGGATGCGAATGGTTCCGTGTGGGCATGGGGGCAGAACACGGACGGAGAGCTGGGCCAGCCGCTGGCGGGTCCTGATGCCAATGCCCACCCCACGCCTGTCCAGGTCGTGATTCCCGCGCTCGCGCCGGGGGATCCGTATCTTCCCCAGGCTCCAGTGGACCTGACGGACCCGGCGGAGGTCACGAAGATCGTCTCGGTCGCGGCGGGTGGGCACCACGTCCTGGCCCTGGGACGCACGGGTCGGGTCTGGGGCTGGGGACGCAATGACTTCGCCCAGGTCGGCACGGGCGCGAGCTCCACCCCGGTCCTGACGCCGACGTTGATCCGCACCTGGGTGACGGCGGCCATCGCGGCGGGTGAGTCCCATTCCATCCTGTATCTGTCTCTTATACAAATCT
>NZ_RAVZ01000158.1 GCF_003611635.1 Corallococcus terminator
ACGGATTTCCGAGGCGCGGGGGGCTCAGGGCTTGGCTTCAGGCTTCGGCTTCAGGCCTCTTCCGGGCGCTCTCCCCGGGGGAGGAAGCCGTACTTCTCCAGCTTGTAGTACAGCGCGGAGGTCTTGATGCCCAGGAGCCGGGCCGTCTCCGTCTTCACGCCGCCGGCCTTCTCGTAGGCGCGGGCGATGAGCTGGCGCTCCAGGTCCTCCAGGATTTCGGGCAGGGGGCGGTCGCCCTGGGGCACGGGCAGCCCGGCGTCCATGCGCGGCGTCTGGCCGGACAGGTGCGGGGGCAGGTCCGCGGGGGTGAGCGTTTCGCCCTCGGCGAAGACGAGCGACTGCTCCATCGCGTTCTCCAACTCGCGCACGTTGCCGGGCCACGCGTGGCGGGTGAGGGCGTGCAGCGTGGCGTCCTCGATGCCGGTGACGCGCCGGTTCACCCGGGGCGCGTGCTTGGCGACGAAGTGGCGGGCGAGCGCGGTGATGTCCTCGGGGCGCTCGCGCAGGGGCGGCAGGGTGAGCGGGACGATGTGCAGCCGGTAGTAGAGGTCCTCGCGGAAGCGGCCCGCCTTCACCTCCGCCTGGAGGTCTCGGTGGGTGGCGCTCACCACGCGCACGTCCACCTTGAGGGTCTCTTCTCCGCCCACGCGTTGCAGCTCCTTCTCCTGGAGCACGCGCAACAGCTTGGTCTGCACGGAGGAGGGAATCTCTCCAATCTCATCCAGGAAGAGGGTGCCGCCGTCGGCCAGCTCGAAGCGGCCGAGCTTGCGCTTCACCGCGCCGGTGAAGGAGCCCCGCTCGTGGCCGAACAGCTCGCTCTCCAGCAGGGTCTCCGCCAGGGCCGCGCAGTGCACCACGACGAAGGGCCCATCCCGGCGGGGGGACTGCTGGTGGATCATCCGGGCGACCAGCTCCTTGCCGGTGCCGCTCTCTCCGCGCACGAGCACGGTGGCGTCGCTGGCGGCCACCTTGCGCACCTGCCCGAGCAGCTTCTGCATGGGCTCGCTGTCGCCCACGATGTCGCGGTGGGTGAGGGCGGCGTCGGCGTCATGCGCGTCGGTGCGGGCGGTGAGGCGCTCCACCTGTCGGCGCGTGGCGGACAGCTCCAGGCCCTTGTCCACCTTGGCGCGCAGCACCTCCGGGGGGAAGGGCTTGGTGATGAAGTCGTAGGCGCCCTCCTGCATGGCCTGGACGGCGGTCTCGATGGTGCCGAACGCCGTCACGACCATCACCACCGAGGCCGGGTCCAGTTGCTTGAGGGCGCGCGTGACGGCGATGCCGTCCATGCCGTCCATCTTCAGGTCGGTGACGACCAGGTCGAACGGGGCCTTCTTGTACGCGGCCAGTCCGTCCGCGCCGCTCTTCACGGCGGACACGGTGTGGCCGGAGCGGGTGAGGGTGACGGTCATGCCCTCGCGGAGGGTGTCGTGGTCGTCGATGACGAGGATGCGCGCCATGGCCTGCTCACCTGCTCGAAGGGTCCGCCGGAAGGACGCACCTTGGGGGTGGCACCCTACACCGGACCGGGACGGCCGCACGTCCGGCGAGGTGAAAGCGCTGGCGTCCCCCGCGTGCCGTGTGTCTAAACCCTGGCGCATGGCTGATGCTTCCACCGCCCTCGTCGAACTGCTCGCGCGCCACGTCCCCCAGGACGACAAGGAGCGCGAGGACCTGTCCCGCATGCGCCACTTCGCCACGTCGCTGGGGGAGCCCTTCTCCCGCGCGCAGGCCGAAGCGCACTTCACCGGCAGCGCGGTGGTGGTGGATCCCACGGGCGCGAAGGTGGCGCTCTTGCACCATGCGAAGCTGAAGCGCTGGTTGCAGCCCGGGGGACACGCGGAGTCCGGGGATGGAGGCGACATGGAGGCCACCGCCCTGCGCGAGGCCCGCGAGGAGACCGGGTGCCGCGTGCACCTGCACCCCACCGCGCCGCGCCCGCTGGACGTGGACATCCACACCATCCCCGCGCGCAAGGACGAACCCGAGCACCGGCACCTGGACGTGCGCTACCTCGTGGTGGCGGAAGACCCTGAAGCGCTCGCGCACGATCCCGCGGAGTCGTTCGGCATCCAGTGGCTGTCCTGGGACGAGGCGCTGGCTCGCGGGGATGAGGCACCGCTGCGACGCATGTTGAGCAAGGCGCGTGAGGCCCTGGGGGCTGGGTGAAAGTCGTAGGCGGAAGCTCTCGAAGGGGAGCCTCAGGGCAGCGCTCGCGCCTCCTGTGAATCTGGGGTGCAGGGCAGCGTGAGCGTGAAGACGGTGTTGCCCGGGGTGGAGCGCAGGGCGAGCTCGCCTCCGTGTGCGCGGACGATCTTCCGCGCGAGGGGCAGGCCCAGGCCGGTGCCCTGCTCGCGGGTGGTGAAGAAGGGCTCGAAGATGCGTTCGCGTTCGGCCTCAGGGACGCCGGGCCCGGAGTCCTGGACGTCGATGGCATAGCCGCCGTCGCGTCGCTGTCCGCGGATCTTCACGCGGCTGCCGCCGGGCGCGGCCTGCACGGCGTTCTTCACCAGGTTCACGAGCGCGGCGGTGAGCAGGCTTCCGTCCGCCTCCAGGTGCGCGGGCGCTGCGTCCACGTCCAGGGTCACGCCCTTGCCGCTGGCTTCCATGGAGAGCAGCTCGCAGGCGCTCGACACGAGGTCGGGCGCTTCCATGGGCGCGCGTGCCAGGGGTTGTTCGCGGGCGAAGGCGAGGAAGTCCTCCACGATGCGCTGGAGGTAGGTGACCTCTCGCTGGATGCGATCCACGTGGCTGCCGGCATCCGCGTGGGCACCCGCGCGCAGGTCTTCCTGGAGGAGGCCTGAGAAGAGCGCGATACCGCCCAGGGGATTGCGCACCTCATGGGCCACGCCCGCGAGCATGAGCTTGAGCTGTCGGTCCCGGCTCTCCAGGGCGCCGCGCATGACCTCCAGCTCACGCGCGAGCACGCCAATCTCCCGGGTGGGCTCCGGCGGCACGGGCGTGGTCAGGTCACCCCGGCCGATGCGCAGCGCGGAGTCCATCAGCCGCCGCAGCGGACGGGCCAGTCCCCGGGCGGTGAGCAGCGCGATGAAGGCGAGCGCGACGAGCGCCACGACGCTGGCCATGGCGAAGGTGCGCCAGAGTCGGCGCAGCGGGCCGAAGAAGGCCGCGCTGCCCTCCACGCCAATGGCACCCACCACCTGACCGTCCTGGACCACGGGTGCGTAGCCCGTCTTGTAGAGCAGGCCGTCGGAGCCGGTGAAGAGCACCTGACTGGCGGCGCGCTTGCCGGCGAGGACACGGGTCAATTCCAGACGGTCGCGCGCGAGCTCCGGCACCTCGGTGCCCACGGGCAGGTTGCCGCCCACGTCGGTGCGCACGCGACCCTGCGCGTCCACCGCGTACACGCGGCGCACCCCGCTGGCGGTGCGCACGCCGTCGAGCAGCCGCACGAGGTTGCGCCAGGTGCGGGTGCCGGACACGTCGTCGCCGGGTTCGATGGTGAGCATGCGCTCGCCGCTGACCTGGCTGGCGGTGGCGGCGGCGAGCGCGGAAAGGCTCGATCCCAGTTCGTCCTCCAGGCTCGCGCGAGCGAGCGCGTACACGGAGGCTCCCGCCAGCGCGAGGAAGAGCAGGGTGGGCAGCAGGAACGCCACCAGCAGCCGTGCCGACAGCGAGCCCAGCGCGTCCCGCAGGCGGGAGGAAAGGGGGCGATGCGTCATCCGGGCGGCGCTCCTCGTGTCACGCATCAAACGGCATGCCCCGGGCCATGACCAGCAATCGTTCTGCGCGCACGGCGATGAAAGACGTGGGGCCGGAGTGCTTCGGGAACCCGCGCGGGCACGGTGGTGTCTGAACGGCCGGAGCCATTCAGGACGTGAGGTCGAGGATGAACGTCCGGGGGAAATGCGTGTCGCGGCACGCATTGGGGCCGCGCGTCAGGAGCCGCTCCGGACGCGCCGGGGGTCCACGAGGTCGTGGGCGCTGTGGTCAACACATGTCGCGGTACGAGTCCTGTCCGCGCGTCGGATGAATTCCTGACGCCCCGTCTCCGCGGATGCGTGGTGGGGCCGGCAGGTGAAACGTGTCACCCCAGGCGTTGGTTCCTCGCGTCAGGGGAGCGAACGCCTGACGGCAGACAGTGCCGTGGATGTTCCCAGGGAAAAGACATGTCGCGCGCGTGTCGGGTCTTCGCGGCGATGAACGGTCCAGATGCACTGGATGCTGACGCGAATGCGCCGGAGGAGGAATGCGTGTCGCGGCACGCGTCAGGAAGCGCCTCACGGGGCACGTCAGTGCTGATTGATATTTGAAAGTGCTGGGGAGGCAGGACATGCCGGATGGACGTCTGGGGCGTTTCGGCGGAAGTCTGGTGTTGATGCTGCTGCTCTCGGCGTGCACCACGGCGGGCTCGGGTGCGATGCCGGTGGGGCAGCATGGCTACACGCGCTATCACAGCGCTTCGCCGCCTCCGTTCCCTCGTGAGCGCCGGGGCACGGGTGGCTCGGGCGGCACGGTGGGAACCGTGGGTGGAGCCATCCTGGGTCGCTATCTCGCGTTCATCAATGAGAAGCGGGCGGAGTTGAGGAAGCCCGCGGTGACGGAGACGGAGCGTCAGGCGGGCCACGCCGCGCTGAATGAGCTGTTCCTCTGGGCCCTTGCACGGACCGAGGAGCAGCTCGCGGCGGACTCACCGTTGGAGGTCTACCTGCGCATGAAGGTCGGGAACGCGCAGCGCCAGCGCGAGGACGGGGCGCATTCGTCGCAGGTGGACGCGAAGCTGGACGAGTACCACCGCTGGGCGGATGCGCGCGGCCGTGCCTTGGCCGAGGCGCACTTCCGCAGGCTCGGGACGGACGGACTGCTCACCGAGAGCGCGCTGTACGAAGAGACGCAGCGGGCGCTGGTGGAGGCGGTGCTCGACTGGGCCTACGCGCACACGCTGGATCCGGACTTCGTGCGCAAGAGTCCCAGCGAGGTGGCGCTCTACCTGCTGGCGCGCCACAGCCTGCTGGCCTCGGCGGTGGAAGCAGGCCGCCTCGCGCCCCCGACGTGGGACCCGAGCCGGGAACCGCCGGGCATTCCTCCTGAGGAACTCGTGTTTGAGATTGCGGTGGGTCTGCTGCCCGTCGCCGGGGAAGTGGCGGATGTGAAGGGCGTGGTGCTTGGGGAAAGCATCCTGGGCTATCCGCTGACGGACGGAGAGCGGTTGCTGTGCGCGGTGAGCGTGGCGCTGCCGGTGGTGTCGGGGCGCCTGTTGTCGGAAGGCGCGCAGGGCGTGGAGCGCGTGGCGCTGTCGACAGGCCGGAGCCTGCGCGAGGTGCAGGTGTTGCAACGGGTGGTGCAGCACCTGTCACCCCAGGATGCGCAGGAGATCCGCCGGGTATTGCGAGCCGCGGCGCGCGGTGATGCGGTGTCCGCGGAGGATGTGGCGAAGCTGCAAGCCGTGGCGAAGCGGCTGGAGTCCCCGCTGGCGGAGGCGGGCCGCGTGCTGGCACAGGGTAAGCGCGTGGCGCTGGTGGGCTCCCGGGTGACGGCGGAAGGCGCGCGGCTGGTGCCGGGCAGCGCGGAGCATCTGGCGCAGGCGTGGGTGGACTACCAGTTCCGTCATCCGACGAAGTACCCCCGCATCCAGTACGCGGTGGATCCGGAGTGGGAGCGGCTCTACCAGACGGTCATCAAGAACAAGGGCGCGGGCAGTGAGTTCGAGCAGGCTGTGCTCCAAAGCAGGAACTACCCGAAGAACACAAGCCTGTTGTTGCCTCCACCTGGGAGTTCGGCCCAGGGGTTCGTTCCGGATTCCGTGCTGGGGAAACCGAGCGACCTTGTCTGGGGCCAGCCCTACAACTTCGTCGAGGTGAAGGGGCGTGCGGAGTTGTCGCTAACGGGCAACCTGGAGGCCATGATGGGCTACGTCGGCAGGTACGGTGGTTCCCTCGAGCTCTGGATCCGTTCATCCAAACACCCGGCGGGTATGACCCAGCTCACCGGGCCCCTAAACAGGAGATTGGTATTTCTCCGTGGACGAGGCCAGGCGACGATCAAGCCCTTCCCGTGAGGACAGGTGATGGCCCTGCGGTATTTCACAACAGACTTCCACCTTCCCCCCGGTGTTCCCGGGACGAGCACCGTCCGTGAGTTGGTCCAGCGGTTCTTCTCGGAGCACCGGTGGTTCCAGCCCGTGCGTTTCGGGGGCGGTGGCCTGTCTGAGCGTCTGGCGCCCGGGCCCTTCGACCCGGAAGCCCTGGTGGCCCGCTACGACGAGTTCAAGAGCTTCATGCTCGGCGCGAAGACGGATCGGGACTTCCTCCACTTCCATCCGGCGCGCCACGACAGGTACCCCTTCACCGGCAAGTTCACCTGGATGACGTCCGTCGCGGAGGCGAAGAAGCCCGGTTGGCGCGAAGCCCACCTGCGGCAGGTCGTTGAAATCATGCACCTGCTGGGCTCGCCCCTCGTCCAGGCCGGGCTCGATGCCGACTTCAACCGCAAGACCCAGCGCATCGTGCCGAACGAGGATGGCTTCGGCTCCACGCTGATCTTCAACGTGCGCGACTACAGCGAAGGCCTGGATGGCCTCTACTGGCGCAACATCTTCGGCGCCCCCTTCGTGAAGCTCTTCGGCGCACGCCTGGATGCGATTTCCCCCGAACAGCGACAAGCCCTGGACGGCGGCCTCGTGCTCGTCCAGCCCTACGAACTGCCCAGCCAGGCCATGACTCCGGACGGCGACGCCGCCGAGGCCCGGCTCATCGCCACCCTGGGACCCGCGTCCTTCTACGACCACCAGACGAACGCCATGCCCCTGCGCGTGCCCGACGTGTCCTCACTGCCTCGCGTGTCCTGAACCGTCAGTCGAACATCGCGGCCAGCGCTTCGCTCAGCGTCTCCACGCCCACCACCTGCATCTTCGTCTTCTCCAACCGCCGCGCGCTGCCGGCGGGCATCACCACCCGCTGGAAGCCCATCTTCGCGGCCTCCGCGAGCCGGGGTTCCACCTGGCCCACCGCGCGCACCTCACCCGCGAGCCCCACCTCTCCCAGCACCAGCGTCTTCGGATCCAACGGCCGGTTCTGCAGGCTGCTCACCAGCGCCGCGCACACCGCCAGGTCGCACGCCGGTTCACTCAACTGCATGCCGCCCGCCACGTTGACGAACAGGTCGCAGCCCACCAGCGGAATCTCCTCCTTCTTCTCCAGCACCGCCGCCAGCAGCGCCACGCGGTTGCCGTCCACGCCAATGGCCGTGCGCCTCGCCGTGCCGTAGCCCGTGGGCGCCACCAGCGCCTGCACCTCCACCAGCAGCGGACGCGTGCCGTTGAGCGTGCTCGTCACCACGCTGCCGGACTTGCCCTGGGGCCGCTCGGAGAGGAACAGCGCGGACGGATCCGCCACCTCCATCAGCCCCGCGCCCTTCATCTCGAAGACGCCAATCTCGTTGGTGCTGCCGAAGCGGTTCTTGTGCGCGCGCAGCAGGCGGAACGGGTGGCCCCGTTCGCCCTCGAAGTAGAGGACCGTGTCCACCATGTGCTCCAGCACCCGGGGACCCGCGATGGAGCCTTCCTTCGTCACGTGCCCCACCAGGAATGTGGGCACCCCGCTGCGCTTGGCGAACGCCATCAGCCGGCCCGCCACCTCGCGCACCTGGGTGATGCTGCCCGGCGCGTTGCCCAGCTCCGGCAGGTACATGGTCTGGATGGAGTCCACCACCAGCGCCTGGGGCTTCAGCGCCTCCGCCGCGGCCAGCACCCGGTCCGCGTCCGTCTCCGCGAACAGGTGGATGTTCTCGCTCTCCACCCGCAGGCGCTCGGCGCGCATCTTCGTCTGCCGCAGGCTCTCTTCACCCGACACGTAGAGCACCGGCCCGTGCCGCGCCAGCTTGTCCAGCGCCGCCAGGAGCAGCGTGGACTTGCCGATGCCCGGGTCTCCTCCCAGGAGCACCAACGAGCCGCCCACCACACCGCCGCCCAGCACCCGGTCGAACTCGGCGATGCCCGTGCGCCGGCGCACCTCCGTCTCCCCCGTCACGTCCTGGAGCTTCACCGGCCGCGAGGCCCCGCCCGACGCGCCCCACGCCGGGCGCTTGTCGTCCACCTTTGCTTCCGTCTCCTCCAGGAGCGAGCTCCAGGCGCCGCAGTCCGGGCACTTCCCGAGCCACTTCGCCGTCTGGTAGCCGCAGGCCTGACAGGTGTAGTGCGTCTTCGCCTTCGCCATGGGTTGAGGTGTCTAGCCCAGACCCCTGACGTTTCCTCGTCCCGTGTGAGGCCACGGCAGGGGAGCAGGCAAGCTCACCATCCAGGATCAGGTAGCGAGTTGCCCTACAGGGAGGGGCAACCCAGTTTCTGGTCCACGGGCGTCGCACAGAGCGGGCCCCCACACAGGGGAGGTTGTCATGGGGATTATCGCGTTTCTGGTGATTGGTCTGGTCGCGGGTCTGATTGCTCGAGCCATCATGCCGGGGAACCAGTCGATGGGGCTCATCGCCACCACGCTGCTGGGTATCGCCGGTTCGTTCGTCGGTGGCTTCGTCGGTTCGTTGTTCTCCAGTGACGGTCGCGTCTTCGACCTCCACCCCACGGGCCTGCTGTTCTCCGTCCTGGGCGCACTGGCCGTGTTGTTCCTCGTGGGCCTCGCCGGCCGCGGTCGCCGCGTCCACGTCTAGCCACGCAGGGTCTTCCCCGCCGATGAGGCGGGAGACAGCACGAGGGACGTCCGTCACGCACGGACGTCCCTTCGTCTTTGCGGGCTCTCGCTTTCGCCTCGGGCAGGCATCGTCAACCCCCTGGCGCGATGGCGTTGACAATGGGCTTTGGGCCACGCACCGTCGGGCCCCTGACGTCCCTGCTCCAGGAGCCGAGCCCGCATGTCCGAGTCCGCCGAGTCCTTCCACGGCCACGCCCACCACGCCGCCCCTGCCCCGGAAGGGGTGACGGTGCGACACGACTGGTCGCTCGCGGAGGTTCGCGCGCTGTACCAGTTGCCGCTGCTGGATCTGGTGCACAAGGCGCAGACGGTGCACCGGCAGGTGTTCGTGGAGAACAAGGTGCAGTTGTGCTCGCTGCTCTCCATCAAGACGGGTGGATGTCCGGAGGACTGCGCGTACTGCCCGCAGGCGGCGCGCTACAAGACGGGCGTCAAGGCGGAGAAGTTGATGGCGGTGCCGGAGGTGCTGGCCGCCGCGACGCAGGCCCGTCAGGCCGGGGCCACGCGCTTCTGCATGGGCGCGGCGTGGCGTGAGGTGAAGGACGGTCCGCAGTTCGACAGCGTGCTGGAGATGGTGCGCGGCGTCCGGGCCCTGGGCATGGAGGCGTGCGCGACGCTCGGCATGCTGTCCGAGAGCCAGGCGAAGCGCCTTCGCGAGGCGGGCCTGTCCGCGTACAACCACAACCTTGACACGTCGCCGGAGCACTACGGCGACATCATCTCCACCCGCACCTTCGATGACCGGCTGCGCACGCTCGACCGGGTGCGCGACGCGGGCATCTCCGTGTGCTGCGGCGGCATCATCGGCATGGGTGAGTCGGTGGATGATCGCTGCAACCTCTTGCGCACGCTGGCCAACCAGGAGGTCCACCCGGAGTCGGTGCCCATCAACGCGCTCGTCCCCGTGGAGGGCACGCCGCTGGCCGAGCAGCACCGTGTCGAGACGGTGGACATGGTGCGCACCATCGCCACCGCCCGCCTGCTGATGCCCCAGGCCATGGTGCGCCTGTCCGCGGGCCGCATGCAGATGAACGAGGAGGCGCAGTTGCTCTGCATGCTCGCGGGCGCCAACTCGCTCTTCTTCGGGGAGAAGCTGCTCACCACCGGCAACCCCGAGTACACCCAGGACATGGCGCTCCTGGAGAAGGCGGGCATCCGCCCCCTGGAGCCCCGGCAGGACCGGTGAAGTCCGCCGGCCCGGTCGCGGATGGCTGGGCGCGCGAGGACCTGGAGGCCCTGTCCGCGAAGGGCCTGCGTCGCGTGCTCGAACCGCTCGACTCACCCCAGGGCGCCGAGGTGCGCCTGGGGGACGAGCGGCTGATCAACTTCTCCTCCAATGACTACCTGGGCCTCGCGGCGTCGCCCGCCGTGCGCGCCGCCGCCGTGTCCGCGCTGGAGCGCTACGGCGTGGGCACTGGCGCGAGCCGCCTGGTGGTGGGGGACATGGTGCCGCACCAGCAGTTGGAGGCGCGGCTGGCCCGCTTCGAGCGCGCGGAGGCGGTGCGCCTCTTCAACTCCGGCTATGCGGCCAACACCGGCATCCTCCCCGCGCTGGTGGGGCCCGGTGACGCTGTCTTCTCCGACGCGCTCAACCACGCGTCCCTGGTGGACGGCTGCCGGTTGTCGCGCGCTCGCGTCGTCGTCTATCCGCACGCGGATGCTGGTGCGCTGGCGCGGGCGCTCGCGGACACGCCGGCCCGGCGCAAGCTGGTCGTCACCGACAGCGTCTTCTCCATGGATGGAGACGTGGCGCCCCTGCGGGAGTTGGTGGAGGCGTGCGAGGCCCACGGCGCCGCGTTGATGGTGGACGAGGCGCACGCCACCGGCGTCCTGGGCCCGAGGGGCGCGGGGCTGTGCGAGGCGCTGGGCCTGGAGGACCGCGTGGACCTGCGCATGGGCACGCTGAGCAAGGCGCTGGGCGGGCTGGGGGCGTATGTGGCCACCTCGCGCGCGGTGGCGGATCTGCTGGTGAGCCGTGCTCGGCCCTTCGTCTATTCCACCGCGCTGCCCGCGGCCCTGTGTGCCGCCGCCGCATGCGCGGTGGATCTGGTGGAGCACGACCCGACCTTGCGTGAGCGGTTGTGGGGACACGTCCACCGTTTCACCGCGGGGCTGCGCGTGCTGGGACTCCCAGCGGAAGCGCGGAGCGCCATCTTCCCGGTCATCCTGGGCGAGCCCGCGCGGGCCATGGACGCGGCGAAGCGCCTGCGGGAAGCGGGGCTGCTGGTGAAGGCCATCCGTCCGCCCACCGTGCCCGAGGGCACCAGCCGGCTGCGCTTCTGCCTCTCCGCGGCCCATTCGACCGACCACATCGACCTGGCGCTGGAGGCGTTGCGCCGGGTGGGAGTCTCCCGTGTCCAGTCCTGAACCCCGCTTCTTCGTCACCGGCACGGACACCGGAGTGGGCAAGACGCAGGTGTCGTGCGCGCTCCTTTCGCTGATGCGGGACGCGGGCCTGTCACCCCAGGGGTTCAAGCCCTACGAGAGCGGCTGTGCATCCCTGAAGGCCCCGTCGGACGCACTGGCGATGCGAGAGGCCGCGGGCAGCACGCTGCCGGTGGAGGCGGTGTGTCCGCACCGCTTCCGCGCGCCGCTGGCTCCGGGCATCGCGGCCCACCGGCTGGGGCAGGAGCCGGACTGGCGGGTGACGCTCGCGGCGTGGAAGCGACTGAAGGACGGAGCGGTGGTGGTGGAGGGGGCAGGGGGGCTGTTCGTCCCGGTGGATTCGAAGCGCGACGTGGTGGACCTGATCCAGACCTTCGGCCTGCCGGTGGTGTTGGTGGCGCGGGCGGGGCTGGGCACGCTCAACCATGTGGCCTTGTCACTGGAAGCGCTGGCGTCAAGGAAGCTGTCCGTGCGCGCGGTGGTGCTGTCGCGAGGGGTGCCGGGAAGCGACCTGGCGGAGCGGGACAACCGACGCTACCTGGAGGCCCGACACGGGGTGGAGGTGCTGGGTCCAGTGCCGCATGTGGAGGACGCGCGCAGGCGCCATCTGGCGTTCCGGCGGGCGCTGGCGCCGCTGGTGCCCGAACGCGCGCGGGCCCGATAAATCGGCCTCCGCCGCGTTCGGCTTTCGGGCGCGTGCTACAGGTCACGCAAGTTTTCGCGTGGTGGTGGCCGCGAAATGGACGACCCGTTTGTTCCGCGCGAGAAAGCCGGCACGAATGGCGGACATCATCGACATCACGCTCCTCGCGGACGTCCGACGCTTCTTCCAGAAGCTCATCGAACAGCGCGGGCTGTCCTACTTCCTCCAGAAAGACGGTCCCCGGCTGTTTCAGCTTGAGCCTTCCAAGGTCGAGTTGGTCCTCCGCACCGCGATGCGCACCCGTAACCCGGAGCTTCCACAACCGCACGAGAAGGCCATCGAGCACTGCCGGCAGGAGCTGCGCCGCGAGCTCATCCGCCGCGTGGCCACGGCCATGCTGCAGACGGGGCTGTGAGCCGCTTCTCGCTCCGCACCGCCTTTGCGCGCACGCCCAATCCGCTGTCCCAGGCCGCAGCCGAGCGCCAGTCGCGCGGGCTGCCCCTGCTGGATCTCTCGGAGACCAACCCCACCCGCGTCGGGCTGCCCCTGCCCGATCCGGCCCTCCTGATGTCCGGAGCGCAGCGGATCCGCGCTCCGTCCAACACACCCGCTGACCCCGCCGGGTACGGCCCGCCCGCGACGGAAGCGCTCGCCGCATCCGGCCTCCACGCTCCGGAGGGACGAGGGGTTCGTGATCCGTCCGCGCACCGTCACGATGCCCCCGGAGCCAGTCCCTTCCTCTACGCCCCGGAGCCCTTCGGCCTGCCCTCCGCGCGCGAGGCTGTGGCCGGCCACCTGTCCACGCGGGGCGCGCCCGTCTCCGCCGCGCACGTCGTCCTCGGCGCCAGCACCAGCGAGGCTTACGGCTGGCTCTTCAAGCTCCTGTGCGACCCGGGCGACACCGTGCTCGTCCCCGCGCCCGGCTATCCGCTGCTGGACGTGCTGGCGCGCCTGGAGGGCGTCCACACGCGCCCCTACCGGCTGCCCTCCGTGCACGGCTTCGGCCTGGACGTGGGCGCGGTGGAGGCGGCCATCGACGCGCGCACCCGCGCGGTGCTGGTGGTGAACCCCGGCAACCCCACCGGCCACTTCCTCCACGCGGGCGAACTCCAGGCGCTCGCGGACGTGTGCGCGCGCCATGGCCTGGCGCTCCTCTGCGATGAGGTGTTCTCCGACTTCGCCTGGGACACCGAAGCGGACAGGGTGACATCCGTGGCGGGCCTGCCCCTGCCGTGCCTCACCTTCGCCCTGTCCGGCCTGTCCAAGGTGGCGGGCCTGCCCGGCCTCAAGCTGTCATGGCTGCACGTGGGCGGCCCCTCGTGCCTGCGCGACGAGGCCCTGGCCCGGCTGGAGGACGTGGCGGACGCGGCCCTGTCCGTGGGCACGCCCGTGCAGCTCGCCCTGCCAGGGCTGCTGGCCCATGCGCCGCGCTTCCAGCAGGCCCTGCTGGCGCGCGTGAAGGGCAACCGGGAGCGGCTGGTCGCGGCGCGCCCGAAGGACGCGGCCTGGGACGTGGTGCCCGCGCACGGAGGCTGGAGCGCGGTGCTGCGCATCCCGCTTCAGCCCGGCGAGGAGGCCACCTGCTTGCGCCTCCTCGCGGCCGGCGTGCGCGTGCAGCCGGGCTACTTCTACGACTTCGGCGGCGGTGCGTACCTCGTGCTGTCGCTGCTGCCGACGCCCGAGGTCTTCACCGCCGCGCTCGCACCGCTGGTGCGCGAACTCACCGCCTGACGCTGTCAGTCCGCCGGCGGGGTGATGAGCTGCAGCGTGCGGAAGCCGTTGGTCTCCACCTTGAACAGCTCGTACGGCGAAGGCGCCTCACCCGTGTCGCTGTTGAAGTCCAGATCGCCGCTGGCGCCGCGCACGTTGATGATCTTGCCCTGGCGCAGCTCATCGCGCGCGCCGGTGAACCCCACCGGGCCCAACTGGTAGCTGTTCACCGTCGCGCCCGCGGCGGGCGTCATCTTCGTGAGCCCCTCCGCGATGCGGGTGCCGGTGACGGCCTGCGGGTTGGCCAGGTCGTTGCCCACCGCGTACGCCGCGCCCAGCGTCACCACGTACATGGCGTCGTAGGCATGCGCGGTGAACGAGAACTGCCCCGGATCCACCTTGTAGGCGGTGGTGAAGCGGTCCGCGAAGAGCTTGTACGTGGAGTCGTTGGGCCGCGCGGACGCGGGCGCCGTGCCGTAGGCGCCGACGATCTCGTTCTTGTTCGAGCCCAGGCTCGTCAGCAGCGTGGGGTCCTTGCTGGCGTCGGTGAGGAACCACCGGTTGTTGTTCGTCACGGACACGCCCGCCGTCGCCGCCTGCGGCAGGAGGCGCGCGTTGTCTTCCGTGAAGCCCGCGAGCACCGTCAGGTCCGGCTTGAAGTTGACCAGCCGGGTCACCGCGCCCGTCACGTCGCCGCCGCGCTCGTACTGCGCGCCATCCAGCGTCTTCGTGGTGAGCCGGTCCAGCAGCGACGAATACAGGCCCTGGCCGTAGGTGTCGTTCACGTACGCCACGCCCACCTTGTTCGGCGAGGTGAACGTCACGCCCGGATCATTGATGACCGTGGTGCCCCGCAGCACGTCCGCGATGACGCGGCCCTGGAGGACGTCCGACGGCGTCGTGCGCCACACCAGACCCACCGCGCCACCGTTCTTGTCCTCCAGCAGGGTGAAGGCCGCGCTGGTGGCCGTGTGGCTCATCAGCAGCACGCCCTTGGGGATGGTGATGGAGCTGATGCCGATGGTCTGCGCGCTGCCCGCGCTGAACACCGCCACCGCCTGCTTGTCGTTCACCAGCCAGCGCGCCTGCGTCTTGGCCGTCTCCACGTCCGCCTGCGTGTCGCAGATGTACATGACGAACTGCCGGCCACCCACGCCCTCCAGCGCGTTCACCTCGTCGAGCGCCAGCTTCAGGCCGTTGAGGCGCTGCTGCTCGATCTCCGCGTTGCCGCTGCGGTTGGTGAGCGGCACCAGCGCGCCCAGCGCGATGGTGTTCGCCGCCGACGTGGCGCCCACCACCTGGCCGCACCCCGCGGGCTGCGGCAGGCAGAAGCCCGCCGTACAGACGCTGTTGGTGCCGCAGTCACTGCTCGTCACACATTCGGACAGGCCGCCCGCCGTGGTGAAGCTGCACCCGGAGGTCAACAGCGCCATGCCCAACGTCATCATTCCCAGCGCGCGCATCAGAAGTGGACCTCCATGCCAGCCCCGAGCCCGCGCGGCGCGAGCGTCACGCGGACCTCGCCCTGCGTGGGGGGACCTTCTTTGGGATACAGGATGATGGCGGTGATGGCTCCCGCGAGCCCCACGCCGAAGCCGATGTCCGCGAGCAGCGCCTTGCTCTTCGTGCTGTCCGAGAACGTTTCCTTGTCTTCCAGCGTGGAGGCGTTGTCGAACTGCTCACGCGCATCCCGCGCCTGCATGCCGAACAGCACGCCCGCGCCCACGCCCAGCACCGCCACGCCGCCCACCGCGAAGGCGCCAATGCGCTGCCGCTGGTAGGACTTCAGCGCGCGGTCGTACTCCGCCTGCCGCTGACGCGAGCTGTCGTCCTCCGCGCGTCGGGCCGCCAGTTGCTCCTCTTCCGCCTGCTTCCGGGCCGCTTCCGCTTCGCCCTCCAGCCGCTTGCGGTCCGCGTCCGCCGTCGCCTGCGCCTGGTCCTCACGGTCCAACTGCACCCGCAGCCGGTCGATGGCGCGGTTGCTGTTCTTCAGCAGGGCGGGGTTGGTGTCCTCGCTGTTGGACGTGACGTACTGGCGATACCAGGTCATGGCCTCGCGCGGCTCGCCCGCGTACTCCAGCGCCACGGCGATGTTGTACATGAGCTGCGGATGGGGCTGCGCCTCGTGCGCCTGTTTCAGCGCGTCGGCGGCCTCTTTGTACTTCCCCGCGTCATAGAGGCGTTTGCCTTCCTTCAGCAGCGCCTGAACATTGGGGGCCTTGGTTCCGCCCCGCTGCGCCAGGGCCGAGCCCGGCGCCAGCGCGAGCGCCAGCGACAACACGAAAACCAGTCTCATGGGACGAAGAGCCTAGCGCCGAACACTCCGGCCGTCGAAGTGGCGACCCCACCAAATGCACCGGGGCCGCCCACACCCCCCTGTTTCCAGGGGGAGCGGAGCGGCCCCGATGGGCCCGTCCCAGGTGCTACAGGGCGGTCAGCCGTCCAGGCGCGCGATGAGCAGCTTGCGCTGGAGCATCAGGGCCTCGGGGGCCTTGGTGCCCAGTTGCTCGAAGAAGACCTCCTGGCTCTTGAGCTCGGACTTCCACTCGTCCTCCTTGATGGAGGTGGCCTCGGCGACGGCCTCCTTGGACAGGTCCAGGCCCTCCAGGTTGAGGCCCTGGTCCTGGCGCGGCACCCAGCCCAAGAGCGTCTCCTGGGTGGGGACGCGGCCGTGGACGCGGTTCACGATCCACTCGAGGACGCGCATGTTGTCCCCGAAGCCCGGCCAGATGAACTTGCCGTTCTTGTCCTGGCGGAACCAGTTCACCTGGAAGATCTTCGGCAGTTGCGGGATGGACTTCTGCATGTCCAGCCAGTGCTGGAGGTAGTCGCCCATGTGGTAGCCGCAGAAGGGCAGCATGGCCATGGGGTCGCGGCGCACCACGCCCACCTTGCCGGTGGCCGCGGCCGTCGTCTCCGAGCCCATGGTGGCGCCCAGGAACACGCCGTGGGTCCAGTTGAAGGCCTGGATGACCAGCGGGACCGTGTTGGAGCGGCGGCCGCCGAAGATGAGCGCGCTGATGGGCACGCCCATGGGGTCGTTGGCGTGGGTGCTGAGCACCGGGTTGTTGCTCATGGGCGCGGTGAAGCGGCTGTTCGGGTGCGCCGCCTTCTCCGCGCTGCCCTTCTTCCAGGGCTTGCCCTGCCAGTCGGTGAGCTCCTCGGGGACCTCGCCGTCCTTGCCCTCCCACCACACGTCGCCGTCGGCCGTGAGGGCCACGTTCGTGAAGAGGGTGTCCTTGGCGATGGTCTCCATCGCGTTGGGGTTGGTCTTGAAGTTGGTGCCCGGCACCACGCCGAAGTAACCGGCCTCCGGGTTGATGGCGTACAGGCGGCCATCCGGACCGGGGCGCATCCAGGCGATGTCGTCGCCGACCGTTTCGATCTTCCAGCCCTTGTACTCCTTGGGCGGGATCATCATCGCGAAGTTCGTCTTGCCGCACGCGGACGGGAAGGCGGCGGCGACGTAGGTCGTCTCACCCTTGGGGCTGGTGACGCCCAGGATGAGCATGTGCTCCGCGAGCCAACCCTCTTCACGGCCCAGGTAGCTGCCGATGCGCAGCGCGAGGCATTTCTTGCCCAGCAGCACGTTGCCGCCATATCCCGAGCCGAAGCTCCAGATGGTGTTGTCCTGGGGGAAGTGGCAGATGTAGCGGCGGTCCGGGTTCACGTCGCCCGTGGAGTGCAGGCCGCGGTTGAAGTCGTCGCTGTCGCCCAGCATGTCCAGGGCGGCCTTCCCCATGCGCGTCATGATCCGCATGTTGAGGACCACGTAGTTGCTGTCCGTCAGCTCCACGCCGATCTTCGTGAAGGGGCTGCCCAGCGGGCCCATGGCGTAGGGCACCACGTACATCGTGCGGCCCTTCATGCAGCCTTCGAACAGGTGGCCCAGCTTCGTGTACGCGGCCTCCGGGTCCATCCAGTTGTTGGTGGGGCCGGCGTCCGTCTTGTTGGGCGTACAGATGAACGTGAGGTGCTCGACGCGCGCCACGTCGTTCGGGTTGGAGCGGTGCAGGTAACAGCCCGGGCGCTTCTCCGGGTTCAGCGGGATGAGCGTGCCTTCCGCCACGGCCTGTTCGGTGAGGCGCTTCTTCTCCGCCTCCGAGCCGTCACACCAGACGATGCTGTCCGGCTGGGTCATCGCGGCCATCCGGGCCACCCACGCCAGCAGCGTGGGGTTCTTCGTGGGCGCCTGCTCGGTGGCGGCTGCCGCGTGCGTCGAAGTCATGGGGTTTTCCTCGGGGTGTCTCATGAGCGGATCTCCCGCGTACCGGTTCACAAAGGGGGCGAGAACCTACCAGCGGAAGAACACCAAACCTTCTCGGCTGGCGGCCCAAAAGCAACTGACGTCCGGCAGTCAACCGGACTTTCGACCGCTCTGGCCTAATTCCACTTATCAGCGCCCGGGCGCCCATCAGTAAACGGCGCGGTGCGGCACACTCTGCCAGCGCGTCGCGTCGTGCCCATGTTGGGCCCCCAACCTCCATGTCCATCGCCCTTGTGCTGGCTGTCATCGTCGTCGCGCTGGTCCTCTTTTCCATTGAATCCATTCCGCTGGAATTCACCTCGCTGACGGTGGTGTGCCTGCTGGCGCTGAGTGGGGTGCTGACCCCGGCGCAGGCGTTCGAGGGCTTCAGCAACGACACGGTCATCTTCATCTTCACCCTGCTGGCGATGACGCAGGGGCTGGCCTCCACGGGCGTGGTGCAGATGGTGGGGCAGCGGATGGCCTTCTTCGCGCGCTTCGGCCACCAGGCGTTCGTGCTGGCGATGATGGGCGTGGTGGCGGTGTTCTCCGCCTTCATCTCCAACACGGTGACGACGGCGGCCTTCCTGCCGGTGGCCATTGGCGCCGCGCAGCGGGCGAAGGTGCCGCGCAGCAAGGTGCTGCTGCCGCTGGCGTACGCGTCCATGCTGGGCGGTACGGTGCTGCTCTTCGGCACGTCCACGAACCTGGTGGTGTCCGCGGCGCTGGTGCGGCAGGGGATGCCGGGCATCGGCGTGACGGAGCTGGCGCCGGTGGGGGTTCCGGTGGTGGTGCTGGGCATTGGCGTGGTGGTGCTGCTGGGGCGCTGGCTGCTGCCGTCGCGCGAGGGCAAGCCCGGCACGGAAGGGTGGGCGCTGCGCGACTACCTCACGGAGGCGGTGCTGCCCCGGGACTCGCGCTACGTGGGCAAGCCGCTGGCGGAGATCAGCGAGGGGTTGGGCCTGCGCGTGATTGGCATCGTGCACGAGGGCAAGACGCGCTCCGCGCAGCCTTCGTACGTGCTGACGGGCGAGGAGCGGCTGCTCGTGGAGGGCAAGCGCGAGGACATCCTTCGGGTGAAGGACCTGCGGGGCATCGAATTGCGGCCGGACGTGCGGCTGTCGGACGAGGAGCTGGAGGCGCCGGAGTCCCTCCTGGCGGAGGTGAGCGTGCCTCCCGGCAGTCCGCTGGTGGGGCGCAGCCTGAAGGAGACGCTCTTCGCGGAGCGCTTCGGACTGGTGGCGCTGGCGCTGCACCGCCGGCCCGCCATCCAACGCCTCACCAAGCTGCAACTGCTGGGGCGCTCCTTCCGCGACCACACCCTGTCCACGCTGCCCCTGGCGGTGGGGGATGTGCTGCTGTTGCGCGGGCCGCGCCAGAAGGTGGCGGAGCTGGCGCCGGGCACCAGCCTGATGGTGCTGGAGGGCCACGAGTACGAACCGCCGCGCTACGCGAAGGCGCTCCTGGCGGTCATCATCTTCCTGGGCGCGCTGGGCGCGGGTTCGGTGGGGTTGTTGCCGCTGTCGGTGGCGGGGCTCGCCGGCATGCTGGCGATGATCGCCACGGGCTGCGTGGACGCGCGCACCGCGTTCCGCGTGGACTGGCGGGTGGTGCTGCTCATCGGCGCCATGATGGCGCTGGGGCTGGCCATGGAGGTGAGTGGCGCGGGGAAGTTCGTCGGCGACCACGTGGCCCGGCTGGGGACGTACGGGGGGCCTCGCGCGGTGCTGGCGCTGTTGATGGTGCTGACCATCGTGCTGTCGGCGCCCATGTCCAACCAGGCTGCGGCGCTGGTGGTGCTGCCTGTCGCGCTCAACGCGGCCACGCAGCTTGGCGTGGACGTGCGCCCCTTCGCCATGGGCGTCACGTTGGCGGCGAGCTGTTCGTTCATCACCCCGCTGGAGCCCAGTTGCGTGCTCGTCTATGGGCCCGGCCACTACCGCTTCACCGACTTCTTCCGGCTGGGCACGCCGCTGACCGCGGTGCTGGTGGTCTTCCTCGTCGTGGCGGTGCCCTGGGTGTGGCCGTTCGCCGGGCCCTGAGGGGGCTGGCGCGGGTCAGTGGATGGCGGCGCGCAGGCCCACGGCCGCGAGCACCTGGGACTCCTGGGCCAGTAGGTGTTGCAGGCGCGCATCGACCCCTGCTTCGTCTCCGCCCGATGCAGTGACGGCCAGCCGGTGGAACAGGGACTGGTGGCCGTCCTCGGACTGCGCCAGCTCTCCGTAGAACCGCGCGAGCGCCGGGTCGGTGAGTCCTTCGGCGAGCAGGGACAGCCGTTCGCAGGAGCGCGCTTCGATGATGGCGGCGACGAGCAGCCGGTCCACGCGCCGCTCCGGGGCGGGGGTGCGCACGTGCTTCTGGAGGCCCTGCGCGTACGGGTCCCCCGCGTCCTTCGTGAGGGTGAGGCCGCGCGCGGCCATCAGGTCCAGCACGCGGGCCAGGTGGGCGCTCTCCTCGCGGGCCAGCCGGGCCATCTGCGCGGGCAGGCCGGGCAGGTCCGGGTAGGCCTGGAGCATGGACAGCGCGTTGGCGGCGGCCTTCTTCTCGCAGTGCGCGTGGTCCACCAGCACCGCGTCGAAGTTCGCCAGGGCCAGCGGCAGCCAGCCGGGGTCCGTGGGCGCGTGGAGGATGACGGGGCCCGCTCCGGAGAGGGGACGGCGGGTGGGCGTGAGACGGCTCATGCGGGGCGCGACTGTAGGGCATCCGCCGGGTGCCGTGCGCGCGTCTTGGGGCGACCTGCGCTCGCCTCCCCGTGCACGGGCCGGCCGATGCGCTGTCTTCCGTGAGGTGCGGGGGGGCGGGGCTACTCCACCAGCACGAGCCGCTGGGTGCGGCCGGCGTGGTAGCCCACCTTGCGCGCGATGCGGGCGGTGCTCTCGTCGCGCTCGTCGATGCGCATCGCGAGCCGGGGCAGCGAGGACAACAGGTGCCGGGAAATCTGTCCCAGGCACAGCGTGGCGTGGCCTTCGCGGCGGTGGGAGGCCAGCGTGTACATGCCCTCCAGCTCCGCGCCGAACTGCGAGCGGCAGCCGATGTCCACCTTGAAGACGAGCGCGCCGTTCTCCTCCAACACGTAGGTGCGGCGCTGGCGCACGCGCTGGAGCAGGCGGGCCTCGTAGTGGGCCGGGTCTTCCGCCAGCGGGTCGCGCTCCAGGATTTCGCGCACGTAGCCCTGGGCCAGGGGCAGCAGGCGGGGCACGTCCTCTTCGCGGGCCAGGCGCAGGGTGGGGTTGGTGAAGGGCCCCAGGTCGTCCGCGGAGACGCTGAACAGCCGCTGGGTGCGCGACAGGCGCGGCTTGCCCTCGCACAGGCTGCGCACCAGCGCGTCCACCGAGGACTTGTCCCCCACCGTGGCGCGCAGCTTCAGCGACGCGGCGAGCGCGTCCGCGATGACGCCGGTGGCGCTGGCGTCGCTGGCGCTGGGAACCACGAGCCCGCCCTCGCCGCCCACGAAGATGGCCGCGGTGAGCACGCCGCTGTCGAAGCGGCCGTGGAAGGAGAAGGCCGCCTCGCGTGCCGGGGCCGCGATGCCGAACTCCTCCAGCAACCCCAGCAGGTAGAGGTTGTGGACGGCATCCTTCGCCAACAGCGCGCGCAAGGCGTCCGTATGGGAAGGCACGAGCTGTTCGACGGTGACGGGCATGCGCGGGGGAAGGGAGCCGAACCTTACGCGCAACCCGACCTCACGGGCCAGCCTCCCCAGCGGGTCCGAAGCGGAACGGATGGACGACCGTGGCCGTCCCCCCCAACCGGGGGGCCGGGAAGCGCGCGTCCAGGAGCGAGTCCAGCACGCACGCCTGCACCATCGGGTCGGGGATGCTGCTTGCGAGCAGCTCGCCCCGGTTCATCTTTCCGTCCCCGTTCTCCCCTTCCACGGTGAAACGCAACTTCACTTCTTGTGTGCCTGGGTTGCGTTGTGCGGCGTCCTCGAAACATTGCTGCACGAGCGGAGTCACCGCCTGGAGCGCCAGGCGCAGGTCCTCCGCGTCGATGCGTCCGGTAGAGGACTCCACCTGGGGCTCCACGAGCGCCACGCGGCGCGGGTCGGGAGCGCCGGGGCCCGTGCGCGGTGCGACTTCGCGCGGAAGGGCCGGCACCGGTGGGGAGGGCGTGGGG
>NZ_RAVZ01000159.1 GCF_003611635.1 Corallococcus terminator
GGGTCGGGGCCTTCTTGCTCATGCGTGCTCCGGAGGCGGGGTCATCAGGACGAGGAGGCGGGCATTGTCCGGGCCGTCATTGACGACGCCGTGTTCGGAGCCCGCGGGGGCGAAAAGGGTGGAGCCGGGGCCATGCGTCGCTTCCTCATCACCGATGCGGAAGCGGCAGCTTCCGTCCAGCACGAGGTACACCTTGTCGGACGTGGCATGCCGGTGGGGCTTCTGCGCCTGGCCCGGGGCCAGACAGTAGACGTCGAGGAAGAAGCGACCGGACTGGAAGACGGTGTGCTTCTGGAGCTTCTCCAGGGAGAAGCCCTGGAAGGCCGCAAGCTGCTTCACATCCATCGTGGCAATCGCTCCTTCGCCTCTATATAGCGACGGGCATGGAACCGCTGTCGCTGCATTTTGTTCACGAGCAAGTGGGTGCCCGCTTCATTTTGGTGGGCGGCCGTGAAGTGGTGGCCGGGTATGGAGACGTGGGCGCGGAGTATGGCGCGGCCCGTGACGCCGTGGCACTCCACGATGCGTCCTACCGCGAAATCCTCCGGATAACGGGGGAGGATCGCGCCTCCTTCCTCCACGGCATGGTCACCCAGGAGGTGAAGAACCTCCCGGTGGGCTCGGCCGCCTATGCCGCCTTCATCACCGTGAAGGGCGCCATGGTGGGCGACGCGCGCATCCTCAAGCGGGAGGGCGACCTCATCCTGGACATGGAGCCCGGCCTGGGCGCCAAGGTGCGGGAGTTCCTGGACAAGTACCTCATCTCCGAGGACGCCGAGCTGCACGACGGTACCCCGGAGTCCGGCTGGCTCCGGCTGCTCGGCCCCCGGACGGCCCAGGTGCTGGCCGCTGTCCTCGGCGGCCCCTTCGAAGCGCTGCCGGCGCAGGCCAGCCGCCAGGCGGTGGTGGCCGGGCAGGACGTGTGGCTCCTGGGGACGGCCCTGCCGGGCGGGGTGTCCGGCGTGGACGTGCTGGTGCCGCGCGCGGGGTTGGAGGCGGTGTGGACAGCGCTCGCACAGGCGGGCGCGGCCCATGGGTTGAAGCCGCTGGGGTTCGACGCGCTGGAGTTGCTGAGGGTGGAGGCGGGGGTGCCGCGCTACGGGCAGGACATGGTGGACACCACCATTCCGCTGGAGGCGAATCTCACGCACGCCATCTCCTACAACAAGGGTTGCTACATCGGGCAGGAGGTCATCGCCCGGGCCACCTTCCGCGGACGCATGAACCGCCAGCTCGCGGGGCTGCTGCTGGGCAACGGGGACGTGGACGTGGCGCCCGGCACGGAGCTGCGCCGGGGTGAGAAGAAGGTGGGCTGGGTGACCAGCGTGGTGCGCTCGCCGGTGAAGGGACAGCGCGTGGCGCTGGGCTACGTGCACCGCGAATCGCTGGAGCCGGGCACGGAGCTGACGCTCGCGGAAGGCCCTGGCACCGCCACCGTGGCAGCCCTGCCCTTCACCGCTGGGTAGGATGGCCCCCGGCCGCGCTGGCCATGGCGTGGCACCGGGGGAGTCCACCATGCGGCATGGAGCAATGGGTCGTGTCCTGGCGCTCGCGGGGGTGTCCCTGCTGGGCGTCGCGTGCTCGGACCCCGACGTCTGCAACCACGACTACGACTCCGTCACCTACGCCGTCACGGAGAACACGTGTGGACCTTCCGCCACGGGCACGGTGCGGGTGTTCTCCGAAGAGGACTCCTGCGAGGCCTTCGCGGAGGTGGACGAAGGCCTGGGCCTTCCCACCGACGTCAATCCCCGCATGCCCAGCAGCCGCTTCTCCTCCGGGGAGAGCTACCTGGGCCGCGAGCTCTGGGGTCTGAACTACAGCCGCTTCGATTCTGACGGGGGAGAGGTGCGTCCCTACCTCAGTCGGAACTGCAACTTCACGGACCGCGACCCGTCGGGGCGGAAGCTCCTCTGCAGGGACATCGTGGATACGAATCCCCAGGCACCGCAGCCTGAATGCACCGCCGTGCTGACCCGGCAGTAAAGTCAGACGTTCAAATCCTCGCACTCCCACCCCGCCTTCTGTCTGCCCTTGGAGGCATGGACAATGCTATTCTTGGAACGCTTCACAAACCTGTAAATCATTCCAAGGACACTTCAAATGCGGATGACCCTTCTCCTGGGGCTGCTGTCGGTGGGGCTGTTGGCGGCCTGTGGCGGCGTGGAGCCGGAGGCTCGGGACTCCGACGTGACGGGCCAGGCGCTTCCGCCCTGTGAGCAGGCCTGCTTCGTCGCCTACAACAGTTGTATGCGGCGCGCGCCGACGCAAGAGGCGCAGGCGCTGTGTCTGGAGCGGATGGCCGGGTGCTATCAGATCTGTGAGGGGGGCGCCGCGAAGCCGGTGGAGGCCATGCGCCCGCCGCCGTGCCAGTCCCGGTGCGACCTGCTCCACGAACTCTGCATCAACGAGGCCGGGACGCCGGAAGCGCAGGCCCTCTGCGATGCCGAGCGCAAGGTCTGCAAGCTCGCGTGCGTGCCATCCGCAGAGCAGCCGGTGGAGGCCCAGGCCGTCCTGACGTGCGGTGAGGTCTGCGTCAAGGCCTACCGCTTCTGCCTGTTGAGGGCGACCACGAATGAGGAGAAGGCAGGGTGCGCCTGCCAGTCGCGCCAGTGCCACACAGGCTGCATGCCCATGAGCCCGGGCAGCACCGGCACGGCGGCGGACGACGAGACCTGCTACCAGTTCTAACGTTTCGGTCCGGGGGCCCCGCGAAACAGGCTCAGCAGTTGGCGGGGCCCCTGCGTCACCAGGATGAACAGCAGCCCCAGGGCAAGGAGCAACAGGGGAAAGGCAAGCGCACCCAGCACGGCGCCCGCCAGCAGGCCACCCACGCCCCACCCGATTCCCGACATGAAGCCCACCACTCCGCCCGCCACGCTCCCCAGCACCGCGCCCGTGAGGATGAGGGGTTCAATGAGGTTCATGTCACGGGGTCAGGTCAGGCGCGTCGCAGTACACGTACTGGATGCCGGTGGAGCAGCCCGCGAAGGGACAGTTTGAGCGGCCTGGCAGCCCAGGACCATCGAGCACAGCAGCAGCAACAAGCGCGGATGCATCCGGGAAGGATAGACGATTCAGGGCGCGTCCTCCGCACCTGCCTCACCGAGCAACCACACCTCCGTCCCCAAGGGGATGTCCCGCTTCGACAACGCCTTGAAGCAGAGCATGTGACGCGGCTGCCCGCGGCCTGAGCCGAACGGCACCTGGGCCCGTGCGGTGGCGCGCAAGACACCACCATCCGGCCGCCGCAACTCCACGAGGAGTTCCACCTGCGCCCGAGCCCCCAGGTCCACGCCCGGGGCGATGATGAGCCCACGCTGCGCGATCTCGAAGAGGTCCTCGACCACGAACAACCTCCGAGGCTGCGAGGGCGGGCTCATGGAAGTCGACCGTCGCGCCAGGGTGGCCAGGAACCGAATCCCTGGCCACGCCTGTCGGACCGGGGCCTAGATGCGCCCTTCAGCCTTCTGCTGACGCTCGATGCTCTCGAACAGGGCGCGGAAGTTGCCGCCACCGAAGCCCTGGTCGCCCTTGCGCTGGATGATTTCGTAGAAGAACGGGCCCGCGTCCTGCTGCTTGTAGAGGCTCGCCGCGTCCTTCATGAAGATCTGGAGCATGTAGCTGCGCTCCTTGTCCCCGTCGATGAGGATCTCCAGGTCGCGCAGGACGTTGATGTCCTCGTCGATCTTCTTGATGCCCAGGTGCTCGATGCGGTCCGGCAGCGCGTCGTAATACGAGCCGGGCGTGGGCATGAACTGGATGCCCGCGTTGTGCCGCATGTCCCTCACCGACGACAGGATGTCCTTCACCGTGATGGCCAGGTGCTGCACGCCGTCACCGCGGTGGTCCTCGTTGAAGACGTTGATCTGGCTGGACTTGAAGAACGGGAACTTGGGCTCGTTGTTCGCGAACTTCACGCCGCTCTTCGGATCCCAGATGACATCCGACTTCAGGCCGCTGCCGTGGTCCCGCTTCTGCTGCGACGCCACGTCCTCGGTGTGGAACTCGATGTGCCAGAAGGGCTCGAAGCCCATCACGTGCTCCATCCACAGGAGCATCGGCTTCATCGTCTGGAAGTTCGACGTGACGTGGTCCACCCGGCCAAAGCCATACTTGTTCTGGCCACCCCTGGGCTGCGCATGCACCTGGAAGCCCGGGTAGATGGACTTGTAGTTGTCACGCTGAAGGAAGCGGAACGTCGTGTCACCGAACGGCGTGGTGATGGAGAAGAACGCCAGCTTGCCGCCCCCAGCGTCCGTGAAGCGCTGGATCTCCGTGATGAACGTGGCGCCGCGCGACTCCAGCAGCTTGAACGTCTTCTCCACGTCCTCCACTTCGAAGTTCAACGTCCCCACGCCGTCCGGGTGCTTGCGCAGGTAGCGCCACGCCCGGCCGCCCTCGCCCACCGGCTGGCTCACCACCAGCGCGATTTCACCCGCCTGGAACAGCGCCGACTTCTGCTTGCCGTGCGCATCCAGCTCCGGCCCGGACACCGCCACCTCCGCGAAGTCCAACCCCTTCGTGTAGAACTGGCGGCTTCGCTCCAGGTCATGCACGTACCAGTGGATGCTCTCCAAAGCCTTGATGCCCAGCGATTCCTGCTTGGCCATGTCGCTGACTCCTCGTGATGAGAAAGGTGTGGGGGACTACGCCGGCTGCGCGTCGGGCTGCCGGTCCGGCTGCGCCGCCTGGAAGGCGGGAAGTTCGTTGCACGCCGCCTCGATGCGCAGCAGCGTGGGAAAGGGCTTCACGTCGACCCCGAACCGACGGGCGCCGTAGAGCTGGGGCACGAGCAGGATGTCCGCGAACGACACGGCATCCCCCACACAATAACGCCCCGCCGTCGCCTGCACCGCTGCCTCCAGGGACGTGAGCCCGTGCACGTTCCAGTGCGCGCCCCAGGCCTTCTCGTCGCCCTTCAACACGTCCCTGACGCGCAGCGCCACCGACGTGTTCTGCAGCGGCTGGATGCCGGAGTTCACCAGCTCCGCCAGCATCCGCGTCCGGGCCCGGAGGTACGCATCCTTGGGCAGGAGGGCAGGCGAGCCCCCGCGCTCCTCCAGGTACTCCAGGATGGCCATGGACTCCGACAGCCGGCGCTCCTGGCCGTCGTCGTCCGTCCACTCCAGCGTGGGCACGCGCCCCATCGGGTTGATGGCGCGGTAGGCGGGCTGGTGCTGGTCGCCTCCGTCCTTCACCAGATGCACGGCCAGGTACTCGAAGGGGATGCCCTTCAGGTTCAGCGCGATGCGCACGCGCCAGGACGCGGACGAGCGCCAGTAGCTGTGGAGGCGCACGTGCTTCATGGGACCTTCACCACCGTCTGGGAGATGCGCCCGAAGGGGCTGTGGCCTTCCCCATCCAGCATCTCGATCTCGATGGTGTCCCCGGGCTTCATGAAGGCCGTCTTCGGCTTGCCCTCGTCGATGGTTTCAATCATCCGGCGCTCGGCGAGGCAGGAGATGCCCCGCGCGCGCTCCTCGTTGGACACCGTGCCGCTGCCCAGCACCGTGCCCGCCGTGAAGGCGCGCGTGCGCGTCAGGTGCTGGATGAGGTCCAGGAAGGAGAAGTGCATCTCCGGGCCCGCGTCGGTGTCGCCCACCAGCTCGCCGTTGAGCGTGCTGCGCATGCGCAGGTGCACCCGGCCCTCCCGCCACGCCGCGCCCAGCTCGTCCGGCGTCAGCGCGAAGGGACCGAACGCGGTGGCGGGCTTGCTCTGGAAGAAGCCGAAGCCCTTGGCCAGCTCCTCCGGGATGAGGTTTCGCAGCGACACGTCGTTGGCGATCATCACCAGCTTGATGTGCTTGCCCGCGTCCGCGGCCTGCGTGCCCATGGGCGTGTCGCCCAGCACGACGCAGACCTCGCTCTCGAAGTCCAGGCCCCAGGCTTCATCGCGCAGGGGGATGTCCTGCGTGGGCGCCAGGAAGTCGCCGGAGCCGCCCTGGTACACCAGCGGATCCGTGCGCAGCGTGGCGGGCGGCTCCGCGTTGCGCGCCTTGCGCACCAAGAGGACGTGGTTGATGTACGCGCTGCCGTCCACCCATTCGTAGGCGCGCGGCAGCGGCGCGTGCAGCGCCTTCACGTCCAGCGGGCGGCTCTGCACCGCGTCCGATTCCAACTGCTGCGCCAGGGCGCGCAACTGCGGCTCCCGCGCATCCCAGTCATCCAGTGCCGCTTGCAGCGTCAGGGCCACGTTGGTGGCCAGGGCGTAGGCGGAGTTGTCCCGCTTGACGACGATGAGCCGACCATCGCGGGTTCCGTCCTTGAGCGTCGCGAGCTTCAATTCCGGGCTCCCTGGGCGGCCTGGGGGGGAGGAAGGCGGACCGCCCGAACTGCCCGGCTTTTCCGTCGGGGCCCCAGGGGAGTCAAGCACGCCCGTTGAACGCGGCGCGGCATTCCGCTTCCCCTCCAGCAACGCTGCTGGCCGGTAGCACGCTCGCTGCTGGGAGGCCGGTGGAGTGAGGACTTCCCCACGCCGGGCATCGTGGAAACCCACGAGGGGCCACCTCCGTGCTTGACGTCGCAGGCAGAAGCGAGGCGCTGGCCGGCTGGCCGCCCCACGGCCGGACGGGGGGCCGCCGGGGATGAAGCCGGGAAGCGCGGACGTGGCGACTGTTCAAGACCCGAGCGTCTCACCCACTCCATGTGGCGCTTCCCCCTGGCGGGGATCCGGGCGGCAACCCAGGTTGTGGGAAGGGACGTCCGGCCAACCACGACACCGGGGCGACAAGGTGGGGGCGCGCGAGGGCACTGAATGGCGGGAGGCTTCCAACAGGCCGGCGACACCCCTGGGGAGCCACACCCGGGCCAGCGGCTGGGCAATCGCTATGAATTGCGCCAGCGGCTGAAGACGGGCTGGGGCATCTCCACCTGGCAGGGGTTGGATCTGCTCACCCGCGAGCGGGTGCTGGTGAAGGTCACCTCCCTGGCCACCTTCGTGCCCACCGCGCGTCACCGCCTGGAGCACGAGGCGGAGGTGCTGTCGCGGCTGCACGGACAGGCGCTCGTGCCCGTGCGCCACCTGGGCACCTTCGACGACCTGCTCTACCTCGTCACGCCCTGGATTGAAGGGGAGACGCTGGAGGCGCGCCTGTCGCGCGGCCCCCTGTCCGTGTCCGAGGCCATCATCCTGGGCCAGCGCCTGCTGGAGGCGCTCGCGGAGGCGCACCACGAGGGCGTCCTCCACCGCGACGTGAAGCCCTCCAACGTGCTGGTGCGCGGCGAGCCGCTGTCGGCCGCGTGGCTCACCGACTTCGGCCTGTCGCGCAGTGAGCGGTTGGACCCTTCGCTGCGCGACCTGCCCGTGGGCACCGCGCGCTACCTGTCACCGGAACAGGCGGGGCTGCTCAACCGGCCGGTGGAGGCCTCGTCGGACCTGTACGCGGTGGGCCTGGTGCTCTTCGAAGCGCTCGCGGGCCGTCCCGCCCTGGAGGGCAATTCGGTGGGCGAGGTGCTGCGCCTGCACCTCACCGCGCACCCCCGGCTGCGGCCGGTGGGCGTGGAGGTGCCGCTCGCGATGGAGGAGCTCATCGCCCGGCTCAACCAGACCGACCCGCTGGACCGCTACCAGTCCGCGGAGGCCGCGCTCGCGGACCTGAACGCGCTGGAGGCCGCGCTGTCCCGGGGTGAAGCGGAGCCCTCGCTCGTCACCGGCGCGCACGACCACCGCCAGAGCCTCACCGAACCGTCCTTCGTGGGCCGGCGCGAGGAGCTGGCCACGCTGGAGCGCGAACTGGCGCTCGCGCGCACCGATGGCGCCCGCGCCGTCGTGGTGGAAGGTGAATCCGGCGGCGGCAAGAGCCGGCTATTGGAGGAGTTCTCCGCGCGCGCCACCGGCCAGCGCGCGTGGGTGCTGCATGGACAGGCGCAGGACCAGGCCGCGCAGCGGCCCTTCCAGCTCTTCGCCGGCGTGGCGGAAGGCATCGCCCAGGCCGTTCGCGACCAGCCCTCGCTGGGGGCGCTGCTGCGCGAGCGGCTCTCCGGGCAGGAGGCGGGCCTGTGCACGGTGCTGCCGCGCCTCACGGAGGTGCTGACGCCCGGCATGGCGCAACCCCAGACCCAGGGCCTGGGGCCGGAGTCGCTGAGTGAGAGCCGCAGCGTCTGGTGCCTCACCGCGCTGCTCAACGCGCTGGGCACCCCCGACGCGCCCGCGGTGGTAGTTCTGGAGGACTGCCAGTGGGCGGACACGCTCACGCTGCGCGCGCTGGAGGCGTGGAGCCAGGGACGGCGCTCGGCGGACGGGCGCCTGCTGTTGCTGGTGTCCTTCCGCAGCGAGGACATCCAGCCCGGGCACGCGCTGCGGCGGCTGTCACCGGGCGCGCACCTCAAGCTGTCCGCCTTTGGGGCGGCGGAGGTGGCGCTGCTCGCGGAGTCCATGGCCGGCGTGCTGCCCCCGGAGGCGGTGGAGCTGGTGACGCGGCTGTCGGAGGGCAATCCCTTCATGGCCTCGGCGGTGCTGCACGGGCTGGTGGAGGACGGCGTCCTCATGCCCGGCCCGGACGGCTGGGAGGTCCAGCCGGAGGCCATGGCGCACGCGCGCTCATCCCGGCAGGCGGCCACGTTCCTCGTGCGGCGCCTGCGGCTGTTGCCCCCGGAGTCCCTGCACGTGCTCAGCGTGGGCGCGGTCCTGGGCAAGGCGTTCGACGCGCGGTCGGTGGCGGCCCTGTCCGGCACGCCAGTGGAGGCCGTCAACACCGCGCTGGAGCCGCCGCGCCGCCGGCACATGCTGTGGATGGAGGGCACGCGCTCCACCTTCGTGCACGACAAGCTGCGCGAGGTGCTGTTGGATCTGCTGTCCCCGGAGGAGCGGCGGGAGCTGCACCGGCTGGCCGCGCGCGCCGCCGCGCAGGCCGTGCCCACCGACCCCTTCGAACTGGCCTACCACTTCGACGCGGCGGGAGAGCCGTCCCAGGCCCTGCCCTACGCGCTGGTGGCCGCGGAACAGGCACGCCAGCGCTTCGCCCTGGACACCGCGGAGCTCAACTACCGCATCGCGGAGCGGGGCGCGGCGGGCGCGGATGCCCACACCCGCTACCTCATCGCATCCGGCCTGGGCACCGCGCTGATGATGCGCGGCCGCTACGACGAGGCCCAGCTCCAGTTGGAGGCCGCGCAGCGGCTGGCGGGCGACCGGCTGGAGCAGGGCCGCACCCTGGGCCACCTGGGAGAGCTCGCCTTCAAGCGCGGCCAGACGGTGCAGGCCAATGCCTATCTGGAACAGGGCCTGAAGCTCCTGGGCCGCTGGGTGCCGCCCGACGCGCTCACCACCGGCGCGAGCGCCGCGTGGGAAATCCTCACCCAGGCCGCGCACACCCTGGCGCCGCGCCTGTGGCTGGGCCGCAAGGCGCTGAAGGACGGCGAGGAGGACCTGCTCGCGGTCAACCTCTACAGCCGGCTGGCGTATGGCTACTGGTACCAGCGCGGCCGGGCCGCCGTGCTGTGGGCCCACCTGCGCGACATGAACCTGGCGGAGCGCTACCCGCCCACGCCGGAGCTGGCACAGGCGTACTCCGCGCACTCGCCCGCGCTCACCACCCTGCCCTGGTTCCAGCGCGCGTATGCGTACGCGGAGAAGTCGCTGGCCCTGCGGCAGCAGTTGGGCGACGTGTGGGGGCAGGGCCAGTCGCTGCACTTCTATGGCCTGGCCCTCTACGCCTCGTCGCGCTTCCGCGAGTGCATTGAACGGTGCCGCGAAGCCGTGCGCCTCCTGGAGCGCACCGGCGACCCGTGGGAGGTGAACAACGCCACCTTTCAAATCGCCATGTCGCTCTACCGCCTGGGCCGCCTGAAGGAGGCCGCGGGGGTGAGCCAGAAGCTGCACGCGGCGGCGCTCACGCTGGGGGACCGGTACTCGCTGCGCCTGGGCCTGGAGGCGTGGGCCAAGTCCACCGGGGGCCGCATCCCCGCCGCGCTGCTGGAGACGGAGCTGGCGGCGCCCACCGCCACCGACCCGCAGTCCTTCGCGGGCGTGCTCCAGGCGGAGGCCCTGCGCCTGCTGCGCGAAGGAGCACCGGCGCGCGCCGCGGAGGTGCTGGAGCGCGCCGAGCGCGTGGTGGAGGACGCGCACCTGCGTCAGGAGTACGTGGCGCCCATCACCCCGTGGCTCGCCACCGCGCGCCGGCAGTGCGCGCAGGAGGCCAGCCCCCTGAACCCGAGACAGCGGGACGCCCTGCTCGCGGAAGCCGAGGCCGTGGCGAAGCGGGCCCACTCCGTGGCGCGCACCTACCGCAACAACCTGCCCCACGCGCTGCGCGAGCGCGGGCTGCTGTCCGCGCTGCGAGGCCATCCCAAGCAGGCCCGGAAGCTCCTCAACGAAGCGCTGCGCGTGGCCGACGAGCTGGAGATGCGCCAGGAGCGCGCGTTGACGCTCAAGGCCCGGGGCGAGGTGGGCGAGGCCCAGGGCTGGCCCGGCGCGGCGCGCGACACGGAGGTGGCCACGCGCGAGCTGGAGGCCATGGACGACGGCATGCACCCGGAGCCGGACAGCACGTCCGGCGTGGGCACGCTGTCGCTGGTGGACCGCTTCCCGCGCGTGCTGGAGGCGGGGCGGCGGCTGGCTTCCGCCCTGTCGCGCGAGTCCGTCTTCGAAACGGCGCGCACGTCCATGCTGGAGCTGCTGCGCGCGGAGCGCTGCGCCGTGGTGGACCCGCGCGCGATGGTGTCGGAGGAGGACGCGAGGACGCAGGGCCTGAGCCGCACCGCGCTCGCGCGGGCGCTGGAGACGGGGCGCATCACCGTGCTGGGCCAGGGCCTGCCCGGCGGCATCAGCGAGAGCATGGAGCTGCTCGGCGTGCGCTCCCTGCTGTGCGCGCCGTTGCAGGTGCGCGGCAAGACGGTCGCGTGCGTGGTGGCCAGCCACCGCAAGGTGGGCGCGCTGTTCGGCGAGGACGAGGAGCGCCTGGCGTCCTTCGTGACGGTGCTCGCGGGCGCCGCGCTGGAGAACACGGAGAACTTCGAACGCATCGCCGCGCTCTCCGAGGAGCAGGGCCGGCTCTACCGGGAAGAGCAGGAGGCGGTGCGCCGGCGCGACGACTTCCTGTCCATCGCCGCGCACGAACTGAAGACGCCGCTCACGTCGTTGCAGTTGCACATCCAGGGGCTCCAGGCGAAGGCGAAGGGCGCGCCCATGCCCCCGGACAAGCTGTCCGCGAAGCTGGAGTCCGCCTACTCCCAGACGCAGCGGCTGGGAAAGCTGGTCAACGACCTGCTGGACATCTCCCGCATCGGGCAGGGCCAACTGCACATCAAGCGCGAGAACGTGGACCTGGTGGCGCTGGTGCGCGGACAACTGGAGCGCAGCCGCGAATCGCTGGCGAGAGCGGAGTGCGAGGTGCGCTTCAACGCCACCGAACCGCGCTTCGTGGGCCACTGGGACGCGCTGCGGCTGGAGCAGGTGGTGGGCAACCTCCTGACCAACGCGATGAAGTACGGCGCGGGCAAGCCCGTGGAGGTGACGCTGGACGGGGACGCGACCCGCGTGCGCCTGCAGGTGCGCGACCACGGCATCGGCATCGCGGAGGAGGACCGGGCGCGCATCTTCGAGCGCTTCGAGCGCGCGGTGTCCGTGCGCCACTACGGCGGCTTCGGGCTGGGGCTGTGGATCGTCCGCGAAATCGTCCAGGCGCTGGGCGGCGGCATCGACGTCGCGAGCACCCCGGAGAAGGGCTCCACCTTCACCGTCACCCTGCCGCGCTCCGGCGCGCCCATGCACTGAAAGGGGCGCGCTCGGGGCCTTCCGGCTACCGGCGCGTCACTTCCAGGTAGATGACGTTGTCCTGCGAGTCGCGGAACAGCCGCACGTTGTCCACCTGCTCCAGCGGCGTCTCCGACAGCAGGCTCCGCATGCCGTCCTCGTCCCGGTAGGTGAGCCACCAGTCCATGAAGGCTTCCATGTAGCCCGTCTCCGGCGGGTGCACCGCGAAGTTGGCCACCAGCAGCCGGCCTCCCGGCCGTAGCATGTGGAAGAACACCGACGTGAGGCGGCTGGCCACGGAGTCCGACAGGTAGTCGTACAGCCCGGCCGAGTACACGAAGTCCAGCTCCGAGAACGTCACCTTGCCGCCCAGGAGCGCGCGCACGGAGCCGCACACCGGCCGCACGATGCCATCCGGGTGCAGGCGGGAGATTTCCGCCAGGCTCACCGGGTCCTGGTCGAACGCGATGAGCTCCTGGAGCCGGCGCTCCGCCACCGCGCGCGACTGCTCGGCCTCCCGCAGGTGGCCGCACGCCACCGACAGGATGCGTCCGTCGGGCCGGCGCTCGGCCGTCTCATCCATCATGCGCGCGAGCAGCTCCCGGCGCTCGCGCACGCTGACCGCGGAGGGCTGCCCGTGCATGTAGCGGTAGATTTCACGGCCCGCGTGCAGCTCGTCCGCCGCGTGATCCATGTACAGGTAGTCGATGAGCGCCGCGTCCCCCGCGTAGCCGCGCGGACGTTCGAAGGCGTGCCGGGTGAAGGGGCACTGATGCAGGAAGGGGCGCATCGGGTGCTTGCGCGCCAGCTCCTGGCAGAAGCGCTTCCACACCTCCGGGCTCCACTGCCGCCGCCGTTCGATGAGGCCCCAGTGCAGGGACGCCATGCCGTGGTGCAGGGTTTCGTCCGGCCCCTGCACCATCCGGGCGTGCAGCGCGTCCAGCCACTCCCGGGCCTCGACGAATGCCTGCTCCGAAGTGACCTCCTCCAGGGAAGGGGGGTTCACCAGGACGAGATGGTTGGGTTCAGGCGCGACCGGCAGAGCCGCGCCGTGGACCGACAGGATGTTCTGGCGCATAGGCATCATCCTGACAACCTGGGAGCGAAGGGCATCCACTTCCCACTCGCGCCACGGTCGTCGGGTCCAGCTCCAGCCAGCCGGACAGGCCCTGCGTCCTCCTGTCGTGTCCGCTCCGCTGATGCACGGGCAGGCGGGTTAGCTCTCGATGCCCCGGAGGATCTGGAAGGCCCCCGGGTCCTCCTGCCAGGGCAGGCTCATGGCCCGCTCGGGCCCGGTGGGGATGCCGCCCCCGCCCGTCACGCCGTGCCGGTCGAGCGCATCATCGATGTCCTGCCGCACCGCGAGCACCGGGTGCACCTTGAGGCCCGTGGCGAACGCCACCGCGTCCATCAACGCCAGGTCCTGCGGCCGGTGCGTGGCCACGAACAGCTCCCCCCGAGCACCCCGGAAGGACAGGCGCAGCGGGAACACCCCCAGCCGGCGCAGCACCGCGGGCGGCACCATCCCCACCACCGCCGGGGACACCTTGCGCACCTCCTCGCCGCGCACGAAGGGCACCCCCAGCAGCCGCGACAGGCCCCGCTGCACCGTGTCCGCGTCCAGCAGGTCCAGGGCCACCAGCGCTTCACCCAACGGGCAACCCCAGCCCTTCTGGTACTCCAGGGCCGCATTCACCTGTTCGGTGGTCACTTGGCCCCAACGCACCAGCCATTCGCCCAGCCGCAGCTTCCGCATGCGAGGACTCCCCCCGCGCGACATCCGCGCCGCGCGAGGTCAGGGCATGCGCCCTCCGTGCCACAGTCTGGGTGCAATCCTTCCGCACGCTTGCACCCGGGCTTCCTCGCGCGGGTGAAAGCTTTTCCGTGTGCGTCCGGTCGGAATGACAGGCTGGAACAGCAACGAACGATTGCGGGCATTGCACCGCGACCGCCGTCCCGCTTCACACGCGGGAGCGGCAGGCGCGCGGTACCCGACAGCTCACTCCGCCCGTCGTGGCAGCAGCACCGTGAAGGTGGCCCCGCCGCCGGGCGTGTCCGTGACCGCGATGCTGCCGCCGTGGGCTTCCACGACCTGCCGGGCCACCCACAGCCCCAGGCCGAGTCCCCCGAAGCGGCGAGCGGAGACGGCCCGCTCGAAGCGCCCGAAGATGCGCTCGCGGTCCTCCGACCTCACGCCCATGCCGTGGTCCACCACCGCGAGCCGCAGGTGCGTGCCGGCTTCGCCCAGTTGGAGTTCCACCGGCCGCTCCGCGCTGTACCGGGCCGCGTTGGACAGCAGGTTGCGCACCAGTTGCTCCAGCCGCACCGGATCCACCTGCGCGTGCAGCGGGCCCCGGGCTTCGAACGTGAGCGTGCAGCCCGCGCGCTCCAGCTCCTCGCGGCCCTGCGCGAGGCAGTCCGCCACCAGCGCCATCACATCCGTGGACTCGTGGTGCAACTGGAGCCGCCCGGACGCGACCTGGGACACGTCCAGCAGCGACTCCACCAGCGCGCTGATGCGCTGGGCCTGCTTGCGGGTGTTCGACAGGCGCTCGGAGACCTGGGCGCGCACGGGGGCCGGCAGCATCCGTTCGAGCATCTCCAGGTGCAGCTTCAGGCCCGTGAGCGGCGTCTTCAGCTCGTGGCTCGCGACGGAGAGGAAGTCATCCCGCGCCTGCACGGCTTCCTTCAGCGCCAGCTCGCGCCCCAGTTGGAGCGCGGCCTCGCCCCGCAGCCGGTACATGGTGAGCTGGGTCTGCACGCGCGCGAGCAATTCGCGGCCGCTGAAGGGCTTGACGAGGTAGTCATCCGCGCCCGCCTCCAGCCCCTCCACCGAGGCCTCCTCGCCCGCGCGCGCGGACAGCAGGATGAGCGGCGTGGCGCGCAGCGCGGGGTCGCTCCGGAGGGCCCGCAGCAGCCCGAAGCCGCCGAGCCTGGGCATCATCACGTCACTCACCACCACGTCCGGCACGCGGTGGCGCAGGGACTCCAGCGCCGCCTGCCCGTCCTCGGCCGTCTCCACCTCGAAGTGGGGCTCCAGGACGCTCTTCAGGTAGGCGCGCAGGTCCGCGTTGTCGTCCACGACGAGGATGCGCCCGTCCCTCGCCGAGGGAGGCCGTGCCTCGGGCGCCAGCGCTGGCGAGACAGGGGGAAGCGGGCGGGGCCCGGGCACCGCTGGAATCCAGCCCTCCACCTCCTGCACGAAGCTGTCGCGCTGGAAGGCATCGCGCGCCACGGTGGAGCTCCCGCTCGCGAGCCTGTCGGCGGGCAGGTGGTGGTGGCCTCGCGGGATGCGCACCGTGAACTCGCTGCCCTCGCCGGGGCGACTCCACACCCCCACCTCTCCACCGTGCAGCTTCGTCAGCTCCTGGACCAGCGACAGGCCGATGCCGCTGCCCTCGAAGCTGCGGCCCTGCGCGCCCTCCACCCGGTAGAAGCGCTGGAAAAGGCGCGGCTGCGCCTCCAGGGGGATGCCCGAGCCGGTGTCCCGCACGGAGAGCACCCCGGCGTCCGCCTCCAGCCGCAGGCGCACCGTGAGGCCGCCCTCCAGCGTGAACTTGAAGGCGTTGGACAGCAGGTTGAAGACGATGCGCTCCCACGCCTCGGGGTCCACCCAGAACGGTTCGCCCAGGGAAGGACAGTCCACCGACAGCGTGAGCCCCGCCCGGTGCGCGGCGGATTCGAAGTGCCCCGCGAGCTCCTGGGTGAGCCGCGCCAGGTCCACCGGCTGGAAGCGCGCCCCCGCACGACCCGTCTCCAGCCGGGTGAACTCCAACAGTTGGTTGACGAGCTTGAGCAGCCGCACGGCGCCCCGCTGCACCAACGCCACCCGCTGGTGCTGGGAGCTTGCCAGGGGTTCGCGGAGGTCCGTGAGCGCATCCTCCAGCGGCCCGAGCATCAGCGTCAGCGGCGTGCGCAGCTCGTGGCTCACGTTGGCGAAGAACTGGGTCTTCTGGCGGTCCAGCGCCGCGAGCTGGGCGGCGCGCCGGGTCTTCTCCTCCAGGGCCCGGGTGCTCTCGATGCTCGTGGCGAACTGCCGCGCGAGCAGCCGCAGGAAGCTGCGGGTGTCGTCCCCCAGCGCGATGCGAGGGTTGAGGCCCACGACGAGCACGAGGCGGGACTCCTGCTCCGCCGCGTCGGAGAGCGACAGCGCGAGCGCGCGCGTCGGGGGCTGAGCGCCAGCGGCCCCGCCCAGGAGGGTCGCGAAGCCCTCCGGCAACTGTTCGATGAGCTGCTCGTGCCGGGAGCGCGCCACCTCCGCGAGCGGCCAGGCCCGGCCCTCCGCCAGGTCATCCCCCGGGGTGGGTGCCTGCGCGAGCCCCGTGTGGACCACGAGCCGCGCGCGCTCCGCGCGAAGCTCGTACAGGAGGCAGAAGGGGACATCGGCGGTGGACTGGCCGAGGACGTCCTCGGCCGCGCGGAAGACGCCCTCCACGGTCTCGCTGAGCGCGGTGCGCAGGGACAGCTCGCGCACGAGCGCCAGGCGCCGCGCGCCCAGCACCTGCGCCGTCGTGTCCGTCACGATGATGAAGATGCCGCCTACTTCAGCGTCATCGTCGCGCGTGGGGATGAAGGCGAACGTGAAGTAGCAGTCCTCCAGGAAACCGAACCGCACCAGGGGGACGAGGAGGTTCTCGTGGTGGACGGCCTCGCCGGTGTCCAGCACCCCCTCCAGCAGCGGCCCCAGGATGGTCCAGCTCTCCTGGAACACCACCTTGAAGCTCACCCCGAGCCCCTCCGGGTGCTTGTTGCCAAGCATGAACCGCGCGCTGTCGTTGTAGAGCACCACGAGCTCGCGGCCCCAGTAGATGAGCGCGGGTTCCGGCGCGGCGAGCATCACGCTCACGGCCGTGCGCAGCGACTGCGGCCATTGCTTGACCGGCCCGAGCAGCGTCTGGGACCAGTCCTTCTCGCGCATCCGCCCGGCCATCTGGCTGGACCCCGGGAAAAGCTTCTCCAGCCTGTCTTCCATGGCGTCGAGCATAGGGGCGGGCGGCAGCTCCGGAGGATTCAAGTTCCGTGGCCGCCATCCGACGTGGTCGGGGCGGAGTCAGCGCCCGGGCAGTCGCTCCATGGCACGCAACGTTCGCGGACAACGCGGGCGCGGGAGCAGGCATTCCCCCCTCCGCGCGTCGTTACCCCGGCGCCCCCACGACACCTTCGCGAGGTGCTTGGGCGCAAAGCGATGGCGGGCGGGACCTGCCCCCCCAGGGCCCGGCCTGTCGAAGAGGACAGGCCGGGGAGCGGAGGGCGGCCAGGCAGGCCGCCGCCCGTCTCACACCCTCAACGGGTGGGACTGCTCCGGGCACTCCCAGTACGTGTACTCGCAGGTGGCCCGCGTCTCATCGCACGGCACCTGCACGATGGTGATGAGCTCACACGGGTGGACCGGCGCCTCCAGGGAGCGGGTGCGGTGGCCCGCGTCCGGCGCGTCCGGCCGTGCTTCCCCGGACCCGCCGGTGCCCGCATCCACGCTGGCGCCCCCGTCGACGCGGGCCTGCTCCACGGGCAGCGGCGCCACCACCGCGTGGTTGCCGGACACCCCCGCCCGGTCTTCCCTCACACCCCGCGTCCCGGGACGGGTTTCCAGTGACGGCGTGCCCCCCAACGCGTTCATCAGCGCGGACGGCACGCCCGGCGCGGCGCCCAGCACCGCGCCCAGGACATACAGCTTCGTTCGCATGACCTCCCCCTTGCCGGCTGCTTTCCCGTCGGCGCGCGTCGTGACGCACCGGGTCCGGTCGAGCTGGCACAGACGGATCTACCAGCAAGGTCTGACATCCCGTGCCCGCCCCGGAAGGGGAATGCGGGCGTCCGGTATCCGACGACAGGCACTGCGGTTAGGATGGCGCGCCCCGCCTGGAGAGCCGTACCGCGCATGAAGATTGAAATCGCCCACCTGCCCCACGACATCATTGAGGTCATCTACCCTTCGGAAGTGACGCCGAAGGACGTGGCCGACTACGTCGAGCAACTGAAGAAGGACATCACCGCGCGCGCCGGCAAGGAGTGGTCCGCCCTGGTGGACCAGTCGAAGCTGCGGGTGATGCCCTCCACGGTGGTGGGGGAGATGGCGCGGCTGAACGCGTACGCCCAGCAGCGCGGCATGATGCGCTCCGCGCGCGTGGTCGTGGACCCCGGCAGCGGCCTGCAGGCCTGGCGCATGACCAAGAACGCCGGCCTCACCATCCCCGCGAAGACCTTCGAGACCCGCGCCGAAGCGCTGGCCTGGCTCGAAGCGCCCGACGCCGACTAGCGGCACCGAACCTCCCTCGCCGTGCGGAAGCCATGCGACCGCACAGGTCGGTTCTCGTATTACAGTAGCACCCCATTCCTTTGCTGTGTCTGTCGCCGTACCGTCAGGAGTCGCCCCGCATGTCCCAGTCCGTCCCCGCCTTCCGAGCGAAGCTGCTCGGCACCCTCTTGTGTACCCTCACCGCCCTGGCCTGCGGACCGGCCGCCGAGTCCGGCGCTCCGGACGAGACGCCCCTGTCCGAGTCGAGCTCGCCGGTCGTCTACGGCACGGATGATCGCAAGGACGTCTACGACCACCCGAGCGCCGCGCTGAAGGACCGGGCCCGTCAGTCCACCGTGGCGCTGCTGTTCCCGGAGTCCATCGACGCGAGCAACCCGAACAACGTGGTGCTCGACGGTACGACGCTCGACGAGTGGGAGAACCTCTGCACGGACCAGCGCTTCCGGAATGATCCGGCGCCGGCCTTCTGCTCGGGCACGCTCATCGACGATGACCTGGTGCTCACCGCGGGCCACTGCATCACGGACCAGGCGGAGTGCGACGACACGCGCTTCGTCTTCAAGTTCTACCGCACCGCCGAAGGCGTGATGGAGACCATCACCAGCGCGGACGTCTTCTCCTGCAAGAGCATCGTGGTGCGCCAGGTGGTGGAGTCGGGCGACCGCTACGTGGACTTCGCCATCGTGAAGCTGGACCGCTCGGCGGCGCCGCGCTTCACGCCCGCGCCGGTGCGTCCCGGCAACGCGGCCCTGGCGGTGGGCGCCAACGTGGCCGTCATCGGCAGCGGCAGCGGCATCCCGTTCAAGATTGATTCGGGCGGCTCCGTGCGCACGAACAACTCCGCCTTCCTGGACTACTTCATCGCCACCACGGACACCTTCGCGGGCAACTCCGGCTCCGGCGTGTACGAGACGGTCAACAACACCGTGGCCGGCATCCTGGTGTTCGGCGACACGGACTACGTCGCGCGCGGTAGCTGCAACATCGTCAACACGTGCAAGGAGACGGCGTGCGCCGGTGAGGGCATCGTCTACGTGAACCAGGCCATCGCCGATCTGTGCGCGCGCACGACGAACGTGCGGCTGTGCAACAGCACGCCGCCCCCGGCCACGAAGTACGACTTCACCGCGTCCAGCACCGCTAGCGCCACGCGCAACACCGTCAACGGCACGGTGACGCTCGCGGCCGGTGAGAAGCTCACCGTGGGCACCTGCGGCGTCGCGAACGCGGCCGTCACCGGCGACTCGTTCCTGCGCCTGCGCGGCCCGTCCGGCGCGGAGGTCGCCTCCAACGACGACGCGTGCGGCGGCACGGGTTCGAAGATCACCTTCACCGCCACCGTCGCGGGCACCTATGAAGTCCGCGCCGGCTGCTACCAGAACGACGCCTGCGGCGGCACCGTGTCCTGGGAAGTGACGTCCGGTGGCACCACCCCTCCCGCGAACGGCTCCAAGGCCTTCGACGTGAGCAACACCGCCAACGCCACGCAGAACACGACGAACGCGGACGTGACGCTCACCGCCGGGCAGTCGCTGTCCTTCGGAAGCTGCGGCGTGACGGGCGCCTCCGGCACGGGTGACACGGTGGTGCGCCTGTACAACGCCGCCGGCCAGCAGGTGACGTTCAACGACGACGCGTGCGGTTCGCTGTCCCACGCGGCCTACACCGTGCCCGCGGGCGCGGGCGGCACGTATCAGATCCGCATCGGCTGCTTCGGCGCCTCCGCGTGCAGCGGCACGCTGGCCTGGACCGCCCAGTAGTCACACCCACGCTGCTCCTGTTTCCTTCCCGGGCCCGTCCCTCTCCACGCACCGTGGGGAGCGGCGGGCCCGGGGTTTTCAGGGGGACAGCCGAGAGGCGGGCACGCCCGGAGGGCACACGGGCCGGGCGGCTGGGAGCCGCCGGACAGCGGGCGCGGAGGGACCGACCCGGGTTGAAGGGTTCCAACTTCTCCGAAGCCCCGCATGGCAGTGGAAGGACAGGTGGAAGTGGAAGGACGAGACGAGCGACAACAACAGCTCTGGCGACGTGCGCGCGCGCTGGCGACGTGCGCGGCGGCACTGACGCTCATCCTGGGGCTGGCGGTGCTGGTGGGCTGGGCCGCGGACAGCCGGGTGCTGACCCAGGTGCGGCCCGGCTTCCCCGCGATGGTGCCCATGACGGCGCTGGGGCTGATGTTCACGGCCCTCGCGGAGCTGGCCCTGGGGACGGAGCGGCCCGGGTGGCGGCGGGCCGGAAGCCTGCTCGGGCTCGCCGTGGCGCTCCAGGCCGGGCTCGTCCTGGCGACCTATGTGTGGAGCACGGTCGCGGCGCCCGGGCTGCTGCGGGAGCTGGGCGGGAGGACCTCCCCCCAGACGGCCACGGGCCTGCTGCTGCTCGGGCTGGCCCTGGCGCTCCGGGACGCGACCGGCAGGGGCTCCCGGGTGTTCCAGGCGCTGGCGCTTTCGGCGCTGGGGGTGTCGTTCACCCTGCTGCTGGCCTACACGTTCCAGGAGCGGCGCTTCTACGAGTTCGACGCGTACGGCACGGGCATCGCGGTGCACTCGGCCGTGGGGCTGATGCTGCTCGCGGTGGGCGCCGTGCTGCTGCGCCCGGAGCGCGGCTTCGTGTCGGTGGTGCTGCGCGCGGGGGCCGGCGGGATGATGGCCCGGCGGCTGTTGCCGGCGCTGCTTTTGCCCGTGCTGGGCGTGCTGCTGGTGGACCGGGCCATCCGGCAGGAAGCCCTGGACCCGAGGCTGGCGTGGTCCCTCCTGGAGGTGGCGCAGACGGTGGTGCTGGCCTTCGTCGTCTGGCGCGCGGCCGCGCGGCTCAACACGCTGCAAGTCGAACAGCAACGCTCCGAGGCGCGCAGCGAGGACGACGCCCGGACCCAGCGGCGGCTGGCCCAGGAGAACGCCCGGCTGCACGCGCGCGCGGAAGAGGCCTCCCAGGCGCGCGAGGACGCGCTCGCCGTCGTGTCCCATGACCTGAAGAACCCGCTGACCACCGTGCGGCTGGGCACCCAGTTGCTGGCCCGGCGGCTCCAGGCCACGCCCGGCGCGCAGGGGCTCCAGCAGCAGGTGGACTCCATCGACCGGGCCGCCCGGTGCATGCAGGACCTCATCCACCAGCTCCTGGACGCCGCGAGGCTGGACGCCGGCCGGGAGCTGGTCATGGACCGGATGCCCGAACCCCTGGAGGCGCTCACCCGGGAGGCGCTGGAGAGCGTGGCGTCCCTGGCCACGGAAAAGAACCTCCGCCTGGAGCACACCGTCGCCGGGGAGCTGCGGGTCTTCTGCGACCGGCCACGCATCCTCCAGGTGCTGGCGAACCTGCTGGGCAACGCGGTGAAGTTCACGCCCCGGGGTGGCACCGTGACGGTGTCCGCCACGCGCGCCGGGGACTCGGTGCGCGTGTCCGTGCGCGACACCGGCCCCGGCATCCCCCAGGCGGATCAGGCGCACCTCTTCAAACGTCACTGGCAGGCACGGGACACCGCGGAGCAGGGAAGCGGCCTGGGCCTCTACATCGCTTGTGGCATTGTCACCGCCCACGGCGGCCAACTCGCCGTGGCCAGCGACGAAGGGGCAGGCACGACGTTCACCTTCACGCTGCCCCTACCCCCCGGGGACTTCCCCTGTCTCTTATACCCATCTGACGCTGCCGACGAAGCTAGAAGTGT
>NZ_RAVZ01000015.1 GCF_003611635.1 Corallococcus terminator
GAGCCGGTGGAGGGCCTGCCCCCGGGCGAGCGCACGGACGGGCCGGGCCGGCTGTGCCGGGTGCTGGGGTTGAACCTGAACCACAACAAGCAGCGGCTGGATTCGGACGGGCTGCACCTGCTGCGGGGGGAGCCGGTCGCGGATGACCGCGTGGAGCGGGGGCCGCGCATCGGGGTGGAGTACGCCGGGGCGTGGGCCGCTGAACCCTTCCGCTTGTGGATCCGGGACAGTGGACACGTCAGCCGCTTCGTGTCCCGGGCGCCTCGCCGTCGGCCTTGACGCGGAACCTTCCGGCTGGTTGGGTGGGAAGCGTCATGTCCCACGACGCCCCCCAGGAAGATGACCGGCAGGAAGAAGACCGGCGGCTCCTGGCGCGGGCCCAGGATGGGGACGTGTCCGCCTTCGAGGCCCTGGTGGGCCTGCACCAGGACCGGGTGTACGGCCTGGCGCTGCGGATGACGCGTTCGGAGGCGGACGCGGCGGAAATCACCCAGGAGACCTTCCTGTCCGCCTACCAGCACCTCAAGGATTTCCGGGGCGAGGCGGCCTTCGGGTCCTGGGTCCACCGCATCGCGGCGAACCACGCGCTCATGCGCCTGAGGCACCGCCGGGTGGCCCAGGCGGCGGAGGCGGAGCTCCAGACCCCCGAATTCACGGAGCGGGGCACCCTGGCGGACCAGCCCGTCACCGATTGGAGCCGGGACGCCGAGGAGAAGGCGCTGGACGCGGAGCTGGGGCAGGCCATCCAGCAGGCGGCCGACCGGCTGCCGGAGGGGTACCGGGAAGTCTTCCTCTTGAAAGACGTGGACGGCCTCAGCTACGAACAGATCGCAGAAGTGACGGGGGATTCCATCCCCGCCATCAAGAGCCGCCTGCATCGGGCACGGCTCGCGCTGCGAGAGGCCATCGACCTGTTCTACAACCGGGACAATCGCGGGGTGTGAAACCCCCAGGGCGCCTCGGCATCTTCGAACAGTAGCGAGGGGAGCCGCAGCCAGCCGAGGTTCGGATGTATACGTGCAAAGATTCCATCAACCTCCTGCTGGAATTCCTCGAGGGTGAGATGCCCGAGGAAGAGGCGCGGCACCTCCAGGAGCACCTGTCGGGCTGCAAGCCCTGCGAGGAGTTCATGAGCACCTACCGGGCGACGCCGGGGCTGTGCAAACGCGCCATGGCGCTGCGCATGCCCAAGGAGGTCTCGGCGAAGCTGACCGAGTTCCTTCGCTCGAAGATCAAGTCCTGCTCGTGAACCTGAAATCCCTTTCGTTGCCGGAACTGGAAGCGGCGCTCGCGCCGGCCCAGCCTTCACCCACCGCGGTGCGCAAGGTGTTCGCGGGCGTCTTCGCCCATGCGCGCCCCACCGTGGAAGCCGTCGCGCTGGCACCCCAGGTGCCGCGCCGCGTGGGAGACCTGCTCCGCGCCCAGGCCGAAATGCCCTCCCTGAAGGTGGTGGAGCGGCGGCAGGCGGACGACGGGTTCGTGAAGTACCTCTTCGAGTCGCCGCTGGGGGGCCGCATCGAAGCGGTGCGCATCCCCATCTTCGACGAGAAGTACGTCGTCTGCGTGTCCAGCCAGGTGGGCTGCGCGCTGGCGTGCGACTTCTGCATGACGGGCAAGCTGGGCTTCCAGCGCAACCTCCAGACCTGGGAGATTCTCGACCAGGTGATGCAGGTGCGCGCGGAGGCGGACCGGCGCGTGGGCGGCGTGGTGTTCATGGGGATGGGCGAGCCGCTGCTCAACTACAAGGAGACGCTGCGCGCGGCGCAGATCCTCTCGCACCCCGCGGGCTTCTCCATCTCTGGCACGGCCATCACCTTCTCCACGGCGGGGCACGTGCCGGCCATCCGGCGCTACACGCGCGAGGGGCACCCGTTCCGGCTGGCGTTCAGCGTGACGAGCGCCATCCCGGAGAAGCGCGCGAAGGTGCTCCCCATCGAGAAGACGCACCCGCTGCCGGAGCTCATCGAGGCGATTCGCGAGTACAGCGAGGCGCGGCGGGAGCGGGCGATGATTGCCTACGTGGCCATCCAGGGCTTCAACCTGGGGCGTGAGGACGCGGAGGCGCTGAAGGTCGCGTTCGAGGGCATCCCCATCAAGGTGGACCTCATCGACGTGACGGACCCCACGGGCAAGTACCTGCCGCCCACGGCGGAGGAGTTGAGCGCGTTTCGCGACCACCTCCAGATTCTGAAGGCGCCCATCGCGCGGCGCTATTCGGGCGGCAAGGAGATTGGCGCGGCGTGCGGCACGCTGGCGGCCAGCCAGTACGGCGGCACGGTGCTGCCGACGCCGGTGGTGACGCCTCCCCGCTAGTTTCCGGGTGCCCCGTCGTGTTCACCGCCCGGCGGGCAGGTGGGGCGACGGGTTCCGCCGGGCGTGCAGGAGGCTTAAGTCTCGCGCGGGACGTTTCCTTCGCAGGGGTGGCCGCGCGGATGATGTGGATCGAGCACGTCGACAAGCTGATTGGCGCGCTGGGGCCCTTCGGGTTCCTGGTGCTCGGCGTGGCGGCGATGCTGGAGTACGTGGTGCCGCCGTTTCCCGGGGACACCATCGTGCTCATGGGCGGCATCTACGCCGTGCGCGGTGAGAAGCCCTGGTGGCTGGTGCTGGTGGTGGTGACGGCGGGCAGTGTGCTGGGCGCCTTCATCAACTATTCGGTGGGCCAGTGGCTGGCGAAGCGCTTCGAAGCGAACCCCGGGCATTCGTTCTTCGGACTCACACACGCGCGGCTGGAGTCGGTGCAGGCGCGGATGCGGCGCGCGGGCCCGTGGCTCTTGCTGGTGAACCGGTTCCTGCCCGGCATCCGGGGCGTCATCTTCATCGCGGCGGGGGCGGCGCGCATGCCCCGGTTCAACGCGCTGGTGCTGGGCACGGTGTCCGCGCTGGCGCACAGCGGACTCATCATCGCGCTGGGCATGGCGGTGGGCGGCAACCTGGAGCGGTTGACGGTGCTCGTGACGCGCTACCAGTACGCGGCCATCGGGTTGGTGGTGGTGGTGGGCCTGGGTTTTGGCGTGCGGGCGCTGGCGCGGCGGCGTGCGTCGCCCGTGGAGCAGTCGCCGTCCTCGCGGGGCCCCTTCCTTCCGTGAAAGTGGACGGGGCCGGCCGGGGAGGGCGGCGTCCACGTTGCGCGGGCCCGGGGTGGCGCGGTTGAGTCGGGGCATGTTCCGTGCCCGTGCTCCCTGGTGGCTCCTGCTCGGCGTCTTGCTGCTCCTTGGTGGGTGTCGCTGTGGCGACGACTCCAACGTGGGCGGTGCGAGCGCCAGCTTCCGGCCGCAGGAGACGGTGGTGGACTTCGGCCGGGTGCTGGAGGGCACGCAGGTGCGCCGCTCGCTGACGCTGGTGGCCACGGGCCGCGCGGGCGTCGAGGTGGCGGCGGTGACGGAGAGTCCCTTCTTTGTCGTCGTGTCCCAGATTGTGGTGTCGGGCAGCGGCACGGGGACGGTGGACATCCTGTTCTCCGCGGGCAACACGCCGGTGGAGGGCGAGCTGGTGCTCACCGCGGGCCGCACCACGGCGACCGTGAAGCTGACCGGCGTGGGCGTGCGTCCCCTGGCGTGCCTGCCAGAGGGCGAGTGCCGCGAGTCGCGCTTCGACCTGGACTCGGGGCAGTGCATCGAGTCCCCGCTGGCTGACGGCGCTTCGTGCATCCCCGGCAGTCGCTGCCAGGAGAACGGCCGTTGTCAGGCGGGCGCCTGCGTGGGGCAGCCGCGCACGTGCAACGACGACAATCCGTGCACCGTCGACACCTGTTCGCCGACGCAGGGCTGTGTGACGACGAGCGTCGCGTGCCCCGTGCCGCGCGACCCGTGCAAGGTGGGCGTGTGCGACCGCAACCAGGGGTGCACGGTGGTGGACGTCGACAACTTCACCCCGTGCGGCGCGCTGAGCTGCAAGGAGGCCCGGGTCTGCATCAGTGGCAGTTGCCGCGCTGTGACGCCGCCGGACGGCTTCGTCTGCGCGCCCGCCACACCGTGCCAGGGAGAGGGCACGTGCAGCGCGGGCGAGTGCATGCGCCCGGACGCGGGAGACCTGGTCGCGCTCTTCAGCGCGGAGCTGGGAGGCGAGCCCATCGCGGAGGACGGCGGGCCGGTGCTGCTGGTGGATGACGGGACGGTCTACGCCTCGGTGTGCGGAGGGGACGCGGGCTGCCGGCTCGCCGCGTACACGGAGAGCGGACTGCTGCGGTACGAATCGCCGTACGAGGATGGAGGCGCGCGGACGTTGCTCGCGGCCTCGGACGCGGGCGTGGTGGTGCTCGCACCGGAAGCGCTGGAGGCGTATGCGCCCCGAGGCGCAGGGGCGTTGCGCTGGCGCGCGTCGCTGGCCCTCTCCGACGCGACCCTGGATGGAGGCGTGCAGGAGGGAGTGCCCGGCACGGGCGCGGGCCGTGTGGCGCTCACGGTGGAGGGGAACGTGCTCACCCACGTCACGTGGAGTGAGGCGGCTCCGGACGCGGGCGATGACGCGGGCACGGTGCGAGAGCCCCTGCGCTCCAGGCTCGCGTTGTTGAGCGCGGAGGCGGGCACGCCGCTGGCGCTGGGGCCCGAGGAGGACGGCGGTGGCGCGGCGAGGCTCGCCGTGGACGACACGCGTGGCGCGTACCTCTACACGCCCTGGGATGGACGGCTGGCCTTCACCTCCTGGGAGACGGCCTCCGTGGACGCGGGCCCTGCACTGGATGCAGGTGCGGTGCGCGGTGGCGAGTTCGCGCTGTATGCCCCGGCACCGAGCGACAGCCTCACGGCATGGCCCGCCTTCGGTCCCTCCGCGCTCGCGGATGGAGGCATCGGGGCCCTGGGCCTTGAAGTGCTCGACGCCGGTGTGCCGGGAGGCGCGCCTTCCCTGGCCCTGGCTTCAGGGCAACTGCTCGTGGGAGCGCGGGCCTTCCTGGACACGGATGGCGGCGTGCCTGTCGCGCTGGACTGGGATGGGGGCCTCCGCACGCTGTCGCCTCTCGACGGGCCCGTGCTGGTGACGCCCGGAGGCTCCGTGGGCCATGCCTTCGCGCGCGCGTGTGACCGCACGGATGGCACCCCATGCGCCGCGGAGGAGCTGCGCACCGTGCTCCGCACCTTCAGCTTCGATGACGGCCACGCCCTCTTCGAAGTGGACGCGCTGCCTTCTCCGCTGCTGCCCGGCACCCTGCATGAAGCCGCGTTGATGGAGTTCGGCACCGTGAGCGTGCTCGCGGACGCGGAGCTGCCCAACGGACAGCGACAGGCCTGGCTGGAGTGGATCAGCGCCGGCTCCAAGGTTGGCATGTGCGCGCTGCCGGGCCGCGTGCAGGTGGCGGGCGCGGCGTTCGCGGGCGAGGTGCTGCATGTGGCGCTCCAGCGCGACGGGGTCTGGCTCCTGGAGTCCTACCCCGTGGGCCATCGCGCGGAGACGCGGGGCTGGCCCCAGCGGAACGCCAGCCCGTCGGGGACGCGCCGGGCGGTGCCGTAGCGCGACGGTGGGCGGTCAGCCGCCCGCGCTCGGATCCACCCACAGGTCCTCGAAGCGCACCTGGGGCGGCGTCTGGTGCAGCCGCAGGTTCTGCACGGACGCCACCGCGGCCACGTGCGTACGGTCGTGGTACAGCGGGATGAGCGGGCAGTCCTCGCGCGCCAGCATCTCCGCGCGCCGGTAGAGCTGCGAGCGCAGCTCCGGATCGATGGACACGCGCGCTTCGGCGGTGAGCCGATCAAACTCCGGGTTGCGGTAGCCCAGCGGGTACACCGTCTGCGCGTTGGAGTTGAGCAGGAAGTGCAGGAACACGTCGGGGTCCGGGAAGTCCGCCAGCCACATCGTGCGGAAGGCCGGGACCCTTCCTTCACGCAGGCGCGGCAGGTACTCCTCCGGGCTCATCTGCACGTGCCGCAGCTCCAGCAGCCCCGCGTGGATCAACGGGCGGAAGAGCACCGCGTCCTCGGCGGAGGTGTCGCGGCCCACGGGATGGTGCAGCGTGAGCTGCAACCGGCGCACCCCCGCCTCGCGCAGCAGGCGCTCCGCCAGCCCCAGGTCCGCCGTGGGCGCGGGGCCCAGCTCCGCGCCATCCAGCAGCTCCGGCGGCGTGAAGGTGCGAGCCACCCGGGCCCCCGGATGGAACTGCTCCACCAGCCCCTGGATGTCCATGCCCGCGCGCAGGGCCCGCCGCACGCGCACGTCGTTGTAGGGCGCCTCGTTCAGGTTGAGGCCCACGAACGCGGTGGAGGGCGTGGTGCTGGCCACAAGCTGGTGCAACTCCAGGCCCTTGGCCTCCGTGTGCTCGGTGGGCAGGAAGGACACGAGGTCCAACTGTCCCTCCAGCATCCGGCGCACCGCCAGGGGACGCGACTCCATCAGGTGGAACTCCAGCCGGTCGAGCAGCGGAATGCCGCCGCGCCAGTAGCCCGGGTTGCGCTCCAGCACCACGCGGTCCGGCTCCAGGCCCACGACGCGGAACGGGCCCGTGCCCACCAGCTTCCCGGAGGAGTCCACCTTCGCCACCGCGGTGGCCGTGAGCGCCATCAACTGGAGGAAGAATGCCTTGGGCTCGCGCAGGCGGATTTCGAGCGTGCCCTCGTCCAGCACCTCGATGCCCGTCACCTCACGCGCCAGGCCCTGGGAGTACTCCGGCGCGCCCTCCACGTCCTCCAGCAGGCTGCGGTCCGGCGAGCGCACCGCCGGGTCCATCAACCGCTCCAGGTGGTGCTTCACGTCCAGCGCGGTGAGCATCGTCCCGTCGTGGAAGGTGACGCTCCGGCGCAGGTAGAAGCGGTAGCGGCGCGCGGAGGGGTCGGCATCCCAGCGCTCGGCCAGGTCGGGCACCAGCACGCCGTCCTCCAGCCGCACGAGGCTGGAGAAGACGCACGCCGACAGCTCCGCCATCTGGTTCTCCACGCTGAACAGCGGATCCACCGCCTGCCGGTTGCGCAGGGACGCCGCCTGATGCAGCCCCACGCGCAGCATGCCGCCCGGGCGCGCCTGCGGAAGCTGGAAGCGGAACACCTCCGCCTCCAGGCTCGCCGTCTCGTGGCTCAGTTGATCCACCGTGCGGTCCAGCCCGTCGCCAATGCGGATGACCCGGCGCGCGTCCTCGCGCACCTGCGCCACCTCCTCGCGGATGGAGGCATCGCCCCGGGTGAGCACCAGATGGGCCTGCCGCAGCTCTTCAATGGCCGCGCTCAGCCGCATCACGGCCTCGGACAGGTCGCGGCCGGTGCGCGCCTGCGCCTCCGCCTTCTGCGCGGCGCTCTGGCCCACGCGCCCCATCTCCTGCATCTGGCGCACGAGGTCGCGCGCGTTGCCGGACTGCTCGATGGCCATGCGCGTGATGTCTTCCACGCGGCGGGCCACGCGCTGGCTGGCTTCCACGACGGTGGCGCCCTGCGCCTCCAGCCGCTGCGTCTCCGCGACGGTGGCCTCCACGGCGGCGAAGGTGCGCTGGGTGATGGTGCGGATCTCCCCCAGGGCCCCGGCGGCGCGGTCGCCCAGGGCCACGCCCGCGGTGGCCTGCTCGCGGCCCTCCTGCACCAGCGCCACGGCGGTCTCCACCGCGTCGCGGATGCCGGTGACCATGGTGCCAATCTCGCGCGTGGAGCGCGTGGTGCGCTCGGCGAGGCTGCGGATCTCGTTGGCCACCACGCCGAAGGGCCGGCCGTGTTCCCCCGCCTGCGCGGCGATGATGGCGGCGTTGAGGGCCAGCAGGTTCGTCTGGTCGGCGATCTCCTGGATGACGTCCACGATGCGGCCAATCTCCATCGACCGCGTGCCGAGCATCTCCATCAGCTCGGCCGCCTTGCGCACCGTCTCCTCCACCCGGTACATGCCCTGCACGCTGTCGCCCACCAGCGCTTCGCCCCGCTGGGCGGTGGCCGTCACCGCGAGCGCCATGCTGTTGGTGTCCGTGGCGCGCCGTCGCACGGCGTCGATGCCGCCCTCCACCAGCCCGACGAACTCCGTCGCCTCGCTGGCGAAGCGGCCCAGCTCGTCACCCGCCGCGGCGATGTGGCCCAGCCGCTCCGTCATGTCCTGGATGAGGGCGCTGGTGCGCTGGCTGAAGTCGTTGACGGTGGTGAGGCCGTCCACCACCTGGTGCAGCCGCTCGGTCATCTCCAGGAGCGCGCCCGTCGTCTCGTGCGCGAAGGTCTCGATGTGCTGCACGCGCTTGACGGCCGTCTGGAGGCTGGTGCCGTTGCCGGCCACGGCGGTGAGCGTGCGCTCCACGGCGCCGCCCTGTCGCCGCGCGGCCTCCAGCAGCACGCGGGCCTGGTCGCTCACGCCGTTGCCGGTGCGGTGCAGGTTGCTCGTCACGCGCTGCACCTGGGACATGGCGCGGCGCAGGGAGAGGATGAGGCGGCGCAGGTCCTCCTGGCCCTCGAAGCCCTGGTGGATGGGTGTGGTGAGGTCGCCCTCCGCGAGCCGGGCCATCAGCCCGCGGCGCTCCCGCCTTCGCGTCGCGGCCCAGCGGAACCACGCGAGGTAGCTGCCCGACAGCCACAGGAAGGGCACGCCGAAGAACAGCACCGCCCAGCCGGCCGGGTCATCGGGTGAGCCCGTCACCCAGCGCAGCATCAGTCCCAGCAGCAGCGCGGAAACCAGGGCCGCCGCCAGCCCGAACGAGAAGAGGTACCGTTTGGCGCCCATGGAGGGGGTGCACGCTAACCCGCCTTCTCGCGCCGGTCCTCAATTCGACGCATGCTCGCCTTCGCATGAAGGCCCTTCTCGCCGTCGCCATGCTGGCGCTCCAGGTAAACCCCGCCAGCACAGGGGCCGCGAGCGGGGAATCCGTCCGTTTTGTCTTCGCGTGGCGCGGCGTGCCGGTGGGGACCGTCTCGCTGGCCCTGGACGCGGGGCGCTTCGCGTACACCAGCCGGCACCTGCACGTGCGCGAGGGCCGCGCGGGCGAGCGGGTCCGCGAGGTGACCCTGGACGTGGATGCCGCGGGGCGCGTCGTGGGCGCGGACGCGGTGCCGCAGGCGCTGTGGCTGTGGCAGGGGCCACCGCCCGAGGGCTGCGTGAAGGGCCGCGAGGAGCTGTCCGGCCAGGAAGGTCCCCACTGCGTCACGTCGCGAAGTCCCACGAGCGCCGAGGGCACGATGCTGGGCGCGCGCTTCCGCGCGGACTACGACGCGCAAGGGAGGCTGCGAGCGCTGGACGTGGGGGAGTCCCGCTTCACGGTCGCCGCGCCGGGAGAGCGGCTCAGGACCCCGCCGGAGCTCTTCGCGGCCGGCGTGCCCGTGGAGGGCGGCACGCAAGGCGCGCTGAAGTTGCTCCCGAGCGGGCAGGCTTTACGTCCCACGGCGCCCGTCCCCGAGCGCCTGCCGGACATGACGACCTGGACACCGGACGCGGCCCGGGCGCTCTCCCGGAAGGTGCACGCGGCCTTCCCGGACAAGGGCCCTACGGCGGCGGACTGGCGCTCGGGAGGGGAGGGCGAGGCGGGAGGGTGTCTGGCCCACGCGCTGCGCTTCGCCGCCCTGGCGCGCGCCAACGGCCAACGGGTGGGCCTGGTGCATGGCCTGCTGGTGGTGGACGGTGGCCCCGCGCGTCCCCATGCCTGGGTGCGCGTGGCGCTGCGGGGCGGTGGCGTGCTGGACCTGGATCCGACGTCGTTGGATCCGGTGCGCTCGGACACGCACCTGCCGCTCGCGCTCGTTCCTCCTGAGGGCCCCGGCCTGGAAGCCGGGGAGCGCTGGCTGTCGCTCCTGCGCGGGGAGTGGCGCGTGGTGCGTGCTACTCGAAGGGAATGATGGACAGCTTCGCGCCGGTCTTCACTTCGAGGATCTCCTTGGCGCGGGCTGGCAGGGAGATGGTGGTGTTGTCCAGCCGGGCATGGCAGCGCACGGAGCGGAAGCGGTTGCGGCCGGACTCGCGCTCGGCGGCGACGAGCACGTCGTCCCCCTCCAGCTCGAAGTCCTCGTCCGTCAGCTTCAGCGTGCGGTAGCGGCGCACCAGGGAGATGTCGGCCGTGTTCGCCTCGAAGTGCGGGCCGCCGTCGAACGGGTCGATGCGCTCCACGTACCGGAAGCCCACCCGCTCCAGCATCCGCTGCACTCCGCGCGTGGCGGGGCCCACTTCACCGAGCACCTTCTGCACGCGGTCCGGGAACAGCGAGGCGTAGATGTCCGACGAGGGGAACAGCTCCTTGATGAACTCCTTGTTCTGGCGGCTCAGCCGGTCGGCCTCCAGGTAGGTGAGGCCGGTGAACTTCTTGCCGCAGGCCTCCCACAGGAGGCTGCGCCCGTCCGGGAGCAGCGGCGGCAGCAGCTCCGCCAGGATGCGCGGACGGAAGATGCGCCGGTGCATGGAGATGAAGAGGAAGCGCACGAAGGACAACTGCTTGCCGGGCTTGTCCGGCGTCGCGCGGTAGGGCGGGTCCACCACCAGGCCGCCAATCTCCGTGGGGCCCTCGTAGTTGTACGCGATGGACAGCACCTTGTGCCGCAGGTGGCGCTCCAGCGAGGCGGAGTAGTGCTCCCGCTCGCTCACCTCGTAATAGATGTGCGGCGCTTCGTAGGTGCCGTGCTGGGCGATGATCATCGACGTGCCGATGATGAGGTTGTTGCGCACGTCCTCCAGCACGAACAGGTACTCGCGATCGAACGGGTCCTTCACCCGGCCCGCGAAGCTCTTCACCGACTTGTCGATGATGGCCTCGAGCGTCTCCTCGTTGTTCGGCAGGTTGACGGTGTTCAGCACCGCGGCAAGACGCTTCAGGCCGGGCAAGTCGGTTTTCTGGACGTCTCGCAGCACGAGCATGGGGCACGCAGGGGGCACCCCGGGAAGGGAGCGCCGGAAGGGTCCGCGACCATACACCACCCCCCCGGGCCGTCAGCCTCCTGCATGCTCCCCTGTCAATGACGCGTTGCGTTCAGGACACCGCTCCCCCGTCCGCTCGGTGGGTACGGGTGGGCCGTTCCCGACGTGAAACATGTCTCAAACGGACCAGGGCTCGGCTGCCCGCATGCCCTATTGTCAGGCATGTTGGAATGAACTTGAGAGGGAATGAAGTGGGGGAATGACTTGAGGTAGTGTTTGTCGAAACTTTGACGGCAAAGTTTTTTGGCTCCCCTGGCTGGTCCCCCCAACCTCCCTCAAGGATTCATCATTGAAAGCACTGCACCTCTGGCTTGCGATGTGTTTGCTCCCGAGCCTCGCTGCGGCGGGTATTGTCTGGCGGGGGGATTTCGAGACGGGGGACCGTTCGCAATTCAGTACGACCCAGATGGTGAGCGCGGACCGGCTGCAACTGGTGACGAGCCCGGTGGCGGAGGGCAAGTACGCGCTGAAGGCGACGGTGAAGCAGGGCGATGATCCCATCAACTCCAGCGGCAACCGCAACGAGCTGGTGTACCTGAGCCGGGAGAAGGTGGGTTCGGAGTACTGGTACCGCTGGAAGGTGATGTTCGCGAACGACTTCCCCAGCGTGGATGCGTGGCAGCTCTTCACTCAGTGGCACCACGACGGGTGCTGCGGGTCGCCGCCGGTGGAGTTCTTCGTCAAGGGCGAGGTCATCCGGCTGACGGTGAACGACAGCGGGACGGTGTGGAGCACGCCGCTCAAGCGCGGGGTGTGGCACGAGTTCATCTTCCACGCGAAGTGGTCCCCGGACGCGTCGGTGGGCTTCGTGGAGCTGTGGCACAACGGCAAGCAGGTGCTGAACAAGACGAAGGCCAAGACGATGTACGCCGGCCAGAACAGCTACCTGAAGCTGGGGCTGTACCGGGACGACAGCATCAAGCCGGTGGGCGTCGTCTACCACGACGGTTTCATCCAGGCGACGAGCCGCGAGGACGTGTTCCCGGTGGTGCAGCCGGAGCCCGAGCCGGAGCCGGTGGACGCGGGCAGCCCGGTGGAGCCGGACCCGGTGGTGGATGCCGGCTCTCCGGTGGAGCCTGATCCGGTGGTGGACGCGGGTTCTCCGGTGGAGCCTGATCCGGTGGTGGATGCGGGCACGTCGATGGGCGGCACGGTGGATGCGGGCACGGGCACGGGTGGCGCGTTGCCGGACACCGCGGTGAAGCCGTCGCCGCTGGATGAGAATGGTGATGACCTCTACCGGGGCGGGTGTTCGGCGAGCGGTGGTTCGCTGGCGGCGTTCTCGCTGCTGGGCCTGTTGGGTCTGATGGGGTCCCGTCGCCGCCGTCGGAGCTGAGACGCCTTGGAAGTGCCTCCCGCTCCGGTACGCCGGGGCGGGAGGTGATCGACGGCACGGGTTGAAGGGGCTGGCGCTTCCATGCGAGGAGGCGCGACGTGAGAACCCCTCCCCGACCGATGTGGCTGCTGGTCTGCCTCCTGTTGACCGCGTGCGCGGGTCCAGGGGGCTTGGCGCCCTCAAGCTATGAGCAGAGCATGGACTCCGCGACCAGCGGCTGTCTGCGCCATCCCTCGTGTGCGTCCCAGGTAGGCCGCGACGCAGTGCTTCCGTGGTTGTCGAGGACGGCGGCAAGGGCGGGCCAGGCCGCCGCGATGCTGCGCCTGTGGGAGGCGGCGGAAGTGGCCCACGTGGAGCGGGTGCTGGTGGAGTGCGCGAAGGAAGCGAACCTCCAGGTGAATGAGCGGCACCTGGGGGCGGGAGGACGGACCTCGCCGGAGCTGTGCAGGAAGCCGGTGGACCTGAAGGTGCCGGAGGTGACGTGGGGGATGAAGCTGGGGGAGGAGAAGCATGCGGCGGCGCTGGAGTGCGTGCAGCGGGTGCTAGGGCCCACGGACGCGGGACGCTTCAGCCTGGAGCCGCGCTACCTGAAGGATTCGAGGACAGGGCAGACGCGGTGGTTGGATCCGCAGGTCGTGGCCCAGTGGCTGGCGGACGGGCAGTTCCACCTGTTGGTGGGGAGCATCGTTCCGGACGTGGTGCTGCACGCGCTCGGGAACCCGCTCAAGGTCCAGGCCGTTTTTGACTTCAAGTTCCCGTGTCCGGTGACCAACCTGCCAAGTTGGGACCGATACACCGAGGGCCCCTTCACCAAGCTGTGGCAGAACGACGTCTACCAGCAACTCCTGGGCAGTGCGCAACCTCCCCGCTTGATCCATCCCAACTACAGAGCCAACTGATGACCGCGCCAGTTCCACGGGTCCGTAAAGCGTTTGATATCGAGGGCGAGACCGTGGTCCTCGTGCGCGAGGGTGTGTGCATCGCGTTCTACGTACCGCTTTCCCATGAGGTGATTGCCCCCGCCGTGTGGAGAGCGCTGGAGCACTACCGGCATTCGCTCGGATCGCGACGGCTGGGTTGGTACGTGAATGCCTCGGGGGACTGGCCAGAGCTGGATGCGAAAGGAGAGGCCGTTCTCCGGACCGAATTATTGGACTCCTCCGCACTCGTGGAACTGGCCGAACGGCCAGACTCCGTCACGGGGGTCTCCTTTCGGTACAACGGCCGCAGCAGTGAATTGCCCAACTTCCTCAAGGACCATCCCCAGAGCACCTGTGCCGTGGAGTTCTGGTTGCCCATCGAGTTCCTGGAAGATCCGGGGCCGGAGTGGGTGCGTTCGCTGGCCCTTGAGTTGGGGCGCGAGTTGCCCTGGGCGTCGGGGCATGCGGGGTTGGCACTAGAGGTCGGCGCCTGGGTTCCAGCCCTCAGCCCAAGCCTGCTCGAGGCGTGCATGCGCCACCCAGGCTTCGACCTGCCGTGGCTCCGGACGCTGGCCATGTGTCTGGGCACACGGGTGCGGCCACCCTCGTGGCTCACCTTCCTGGGCCCGCCCGTTCTGGAAGCACTGGGCGGGGCGGAAGGCCTTCGCGCGCGGTTGCACTCCCCCGCGACGCAAGTCCAATCGCTCTCACCCGAACGCGCGGTGGTCTCCCTGGGGCCCGTACCCGAAGCTGGCGACCTGGAAACTGGAGACACGCTTCCGCACTACCGCGAGCTGGCCCGCGTGCTGGAGCCCTGGCTGTATGCGCACCCGGGCGAATGGGGCGAATCGGGCGGATTCTCGCGGGAGGAAGTCCGTCGCTGGGAGCGCCGCTTCCTCTGACATTCACCCCGTGAGCGCCGGGTAGTCCACGTAGCCCTCGGGCCCCGGCGTGTAGAAGGTCGCGGGGTTCGGCGCCGCGAGCGTGGCGCCCTGCTGGAGCCGCTGCACGAGGTCCGGGTTGGAGATGAAGGGCCGGGCGAAGGCGATGAGGTCTGCCTGTCCCGCATCGAGCGCCGCCTGGGCGCGCACGCGGTCCATGCCTCCATTGAGGATGACCGGCCCCTCGTAGGTGGCGCGCAGGGCCTTCAGCGTCGTCCCGAAGCCCGCGTGCGGATTCGCGACGACGTGCACGTAGAGCAGCCCGCGCAACCCGCGCGCGAGCGTCGTGTACTGCGCCTCCACCTCGTCGTACGCCGGCAGGTCGTTGAAGGTGTTGTACGGAGACAGGCGGATGCCCACGCGCTCGGGACCGATGGCCTCCGCCGTCGCCTGCGCGACCTCGATGACGAAGCGGGCGCGGTTCTCGACGCTGCCGCCGTACGCATCCTGCCGTCGGTTGGAGTGCGGGTGCAGGAACTGCTCCAGCAGGTAGCCATTGGCGCCGTGCAGCTCGATGCCGTCGAACCCCGCCGCGACGGCGTTGCGAGCCGCCTGCACGAACTCCTCCCGGGCCTGGGTGATGTCGGCCGCGCTCATGGCTTCCGGGACGGGCGTCGGCTGGAGGCCCTCCTGGTCGGTCCACATCTTGGAGTCGGCGGCCACGGCGCTCGGTGCCACCACGCGGGCTCCGGCCGGCAGGTTGTGGGCGTGCGCGATGCGGCCCACGTGCATGAACTGCATGAAGATGCGTCCCCCCGCCGCGTGGACGCTGTCGGTGACGGCGCGCCAGGCCTGGGTCTGCTCCTCGGAGAAGATGCCGGGGATGCGCGCATAGCCAAGCCCGTTCGCGGACGGCGCGACGCCCTCGGTGATGATGAGGCCCGCGGAGGCGCGCTGCGTGTAGTACGCGCGCATCAACTCGTTGGGCAGGCCGCCAATCGCGCGGCTGCGGGTCATGGGCGCCATGACGACGCGGTTGGGAAGGGCGAGCGTGCCTAGACGATAGGAAGAGAAGAGGTCCATGGACGGGCTCCTGTGGCCGGTGGGTCACCCCAATCTGAAGGCCCGCGAGGGTTTGGACAATGAGGGAACTCACAGACAGACTGTCCGTCCATGCGGACAATGCCCCAGGCGGATCCCGGCGCCGTCCTCGCCTTCGTCGCGGTGGTGGAGCACAAGAGCTTTCGCGGCGCGGCGCGGGCGCTCGGCATCCCCAAGTCGACGTTGAGTCAGCGCGTGGCGTTCCTGGAAGAGCACCTGGGCGCCCGCCTGCTGTCGCGCACCACGCGGTCGGTGACGCTGACGGACATCGGCGCGAGCTATCACCGCGAGGTCGCGCCCGCGATGGCCGCGCTGAACGCCGCCGAGGCGCTGGTCGGTGAACTCCAGGCACATCCCACGGGTCGCCTGCGCATGACCACGCCCCTGGAGCTGGGACAGGCGGCGCTCGGGGACGTCCTCTCCGTCTACGCCGAACGCTTCCCCGAGGTGAAGGTGGAGGTGGACCTGACGGACCGTCAGGTGAACCTGGTGGACGAGGGCTATGACCTGGCGGTGCGCGTGGGGCCGCTCACGGATTCGCGGTTGATGGCCCGCCGGCTGGGTTCGCCCCAGTACCTGGGCGTCTACGCGAGCGCGGCGTACCTGCGACGGGCGGGGACGCCGAAGCGACCGCGCGACCTCGCGGACCATCGCTGCCTTGTGATGACGGGTTCGCGGACGCCCACGACGTGGAGCTTCAGCTCCGGGCGGAAGACGGAGCTGGTGACCCTCGAACCGCACATGGCGGTCAACAGCTTCGAGGTGCTGAGCGAGCTCGCCGTGGCCGGCGTCGGAATCGCGAGGCTGCCGACGATGCACGCGTCGCGCTCGCCCGCGCGCAGGGAGCTGAAGGAGTTGCTGCGCCCGTTCGTCGCGGCCCGTCAGGCCTTCGTGCTCTATCCGAGCGCGCGCAATGCATCCCCCGCGATGCGCGCGATGATCGACGTGCTGGTGGAGCGATTCGAACTGGCGCCCTGGCACCTGTCGGGGTGAGCAGAGGGTGGAGTTGAAGGAGCCTGTGTTTCCGTGCGAGGAGAGGAGGCTCCTCGTGCGAATGCCCCCGATGCTGACGTGGCTGTGGTGTTGCCTGCTGCTGACCGCATGCGCGGGTGCGCAACTCAGCGCGCCCCAGAGTTATTCGCAGACCCTGGACTCCGCGACCCGCGGCTGCCTGCACCACCCGGGCTGTGCGAGCCAGGTGGGCCAGGACGCGATCCTCCCGTGGCTGGCGAGGGCTGTGGGAAGGGCAGGACAGGCCGCGGCGATGCTGCGCCTGTGGGAGGCCGCGGAGGTGGCCCACGTGGAGCGGGTGCTGGTGGAGTGCGCGAAGGAGGCGAACTTCCAGGTGAACGAGCGGCTCCTGGGGAAGGGAGGACGGACCTCGCCGGAGCTGTGCAGGAAGCCGGTGGACCTGAAGGCGCCGGAGGTGACGTGGGGGATGAAGCTGGGGGAGGAGAAGCACGCGGCGGCGCTGGAGTGTGTGCAGCGGGTGCTGGGGGCCACGGACGCGGGGCGCTTCAGCCTGGAGCCGCGCTACCTTGTCGATGCGAAGACGGGGCGGACGCGGTGGCTGGATCCGAGGGATGTAGCCCAGTGGCTGGCGGACGGACAGTTCCACCTGCTGTTGGGGAGCATCGTCCCGGATGTGGTGCTGCACGCGCTGGGGAATCCCCTCAAGGTTCAAAGGGTCTACGACTTCAAGTTCCCCTGTCCTGTCACCAACTCGCCGAGCTGGAACGAATACACCTCTGGGCACACCTTCGAAAAAATGAACCAGGGTTCTGCGTATCGGAAGGTGCTGGGCGAAAAGCTGGAGCCACGGATGGTCACCCCGAATCAAGGTGTCACGCCATGACCGAGCGGTATCCGAGGATACGAACCGTCATCGACATCGAAGGTGAGCAGATCACAGTCCTTCGGGAGGGCATCTTCATTGCGTTCTACATGCCCGGCTTCCATGGAGAAGTGGCTTCCGCTGTAGAGCATTCGCTGGAGAGATACCTTCATGCCCTCCGCCCCAAGGCGCTCGGTGCATACGTCGACGAGCACGGCTATTGGCGAACGCTGGACGCGGAGCTGACGATCCTTCGGCAAAAATTGAGGGATCCTCGTGGGGCCTACATCACGGCGCGAGGTCAGCCTGACTCCGTGACGGGTGTAGGATTCTATTATCAGGGGCATGCCACCCTCCCGTTGCTGTTTGCTCGGGACCCTCCTCAAGCCATGTGTGCGGTGGAGTTCTGGCTGCCAACCGAGTTCCTGGAGCAACAAGGAGCGGAGGTGGCACGCTCGCTGATCACCTCGTTGGGGCAAGACCTGCCCTTCAGCTCGGGATACGCAGGGCTGTCTTTCGAGACATGGGGCTGGATGGATGCCACCACTCCAGTCCTGCGCGCACGCAGTCTGCGACACCCGGGCTTCGACTTGCCGGTGTCGCATTCATTGGCCTTGTACATGTCACTGGGCACGAAGGTCCGCGCTCCTGCGTGGCTCACCTTCCTGGGCCCACCGGTGTTGAACGAACTGGGCGGAGCCGAAGGACTGCGCTCCCGGCTGCACTCGCCAGGAACCGAGGTCCACTCCCTGTCCACGGACCGCGCGGTGGTGTCCCTGGGCCCGGAACCCGAGGCGGGGGACCTGGAGGCCGGTGACACGCTTCCGCACTACCGTGAGCTGGCCCGCGTGCTGGAGCCCTGGCGCTACGTCCACAAGGGTTCGTGGGGCTCACTCGCGGAAGAGGAAATCCGCCACTGGGAGCGCCGCTTCCTCTGACCCTGCTACTTCAGTCCCCGGAGCGCGGGAGCAACGCCACCGGACCGGACTCGCTGGCGCCGTCGTGGAGCGTCACGTGCGGAGTCCTGCCTCGATGGCCTCCGACCCCGACTCGAGGAACGCCGCGCGCTTCTGTCATGCAGCTTCCCGGGAAGCCATCGTCGCCCGCAGACAGCCGCGCGCCCGGTAGCCGCAACCGTTAGGATGGCGCACGATGGCTGAACAGACGCCGCCCTACTGGCTCCTCATCTCCGTGCTCTTCAGCTCCCAGCCCCTCACGCCCGCGCTGGCGATGACGCTGCACGAAGCCGCCTACGAGCTGTATTCGCGCGGCGAGGGCTCCCGCGAGGTCGCGGGCGATCTGCTCTCCGGCCGCGTCACCAACCTGCGCAAGGAGATGGCCCTGGGCGGCATCGCCGGGCCGGCCTTCGAGGCCGAAATCGAGACCGAGCGCGGCTCCGGAACCGTGCGCTTCATGCTCACGCGCCAGGGCCTGGAGATGATGAAGGCCCAGCCGCCCGCCACGCCCGCGCGGCCCAAGTACCTCAACTGAGGGAAGGGGAGCCCGGCTGCCCGGCCGCTCCCAGCGCGAGGGGACCGTCACCACCTTTGGAATTCAAGGGAGGAACGACGTCATGGATCCCAAGGACGAATACATGAAGCGCGGCGCCGGCATCCCACTGGATCCGGAGAAGCAGAAGGACCCCGACGAGGACGGCGACGTGGTGCCCGCGGAAGGTCGCGCCGAGGAACTCAACGACATGACCGGGCAGAACGGCGGTCAACGCACGGACGCGGACCAGCCGTGGAAGGACACGCGGAACCGACATGACGGCATCCGCGACCAGTACAGCGACGACAGCGACAAGCAGAAGCCCTGAGAAGTCCTGAGGCGCCCCGGGAGCAATCCCGGGGGGCCCGGCGCTTCGGAAGGGACTACTCCTTCTCCAGGTCGATCTTCATGCCGCCCATGTGGAGGATGGACTGGGACATGGTCACCGCCGACATGGTGGCCAGGTCCTCCAGCGCCTGCTGCTCCTCGCTCTTGGGCTGACCCGCGCCGCCGGACGTGTTCGACCCCGCCTGCTGCAGGCCGGGCATGTTCTGGGAGGGCGTGGCGCCCGACGCGGTGTAGGTGCCCACCAGCGAGCCGTGCGACGTGGCGCCCATCTGGGCCAGCGCCGACGACACCACGGAGCCGCCCGAGAACTGGGCGCCCGCCTTCGGCGCCTGCGAGGACACGCCCTGCATCAGCGAGCCGAAGCGGCTGCCCGACACCGGCGCGGAGGTATTCGTCGTGGCCGGCTGCACCCGCGGACCGGAGAGGGACGTGATGCGGTTCATGGCGGCTCCCGTCAAAGGCCCCGGTCGGTGGCGCTCCTGGAGGGGCGCGCCTGTGGGGCTTCAAGTTCTCCCTATTATCGCCCCAGCCCCCGGGAAGTTGCTTCTTTCAGGTCCCAGCCCGCCCCGGAAGCAGCCCTGGGAACGGCGAAGGCCGCGGATCCACGGGGGAATTTCCCCCAGGGACACGCGGCCTCCTCACTTCAGGAACGGGATTCCGTCCGCCCGGACTAGAACTGGTGGGCTTCGGTGGACTCGTGCAGGGCCAGGGTGCTGGCGCTGCCGCCGGAAATCACCTCGGCGACCTGGTCGAAGTAGCCGGTGCCCACTTCGCGCTGGTGGCGCGTGGCGGTGTAGCCGTCCTTCTCCGCGCCGAACTCCTGCTGCTGCATCTCGCTGTAGGCCGCCATGCCGCGGTCCTTGTACTTCCGCGCCAGCTCGTACATCGAGAAGTTCAGCGCGTGGAAGCCGGCCAGCGTGACGAACTGGAACTTGTAGCCCATGGCGCCCAGCTCACGCTGGAACTTCGCGATGGTGGCGTCGTCCAGGTTCTTCTTCCAGTTGAAGGAAGGCGAGCAGTTGTACGCGAGCATCTTGTTCGGGAACTTCTTGCGGATGCCCTCGGAGAAGGCCTTCGCCTGCGCGAGGTCCGGGGTGCTCGTCTCGCACCACACCAGGTCCGCGTACGGCGCGTACGCCAGGCCGCGCGCGATGGCGCACTCCAGGCCGCCCTTGATGCGGTAGAAACCTTCCCCCGTGCGGCCCGCCGCCTTGTCGATGAACGGGTGGTCGTACTCGTCCGCGTCGCTCATCAGCAGCTTGGCGCTGTCCGCGTCCGTGCGGGCCACCAGCAGCGTGGACACGCCCATCACGTCGGAGGCCAGGCGCGCCGCGGTCAGCGTGCGCACGAAGTGGCTGGTGGGCACCAGCACCTTGCCGCCCATGTGGCCGCACTTCTTCTCGCTGGCGAGCTGGTCCTCGAAGTGCACGCCCGCGGCGCCCGCTTCGATCATCCCCTTCATCAGCTCGTAGGCGTTGAGCGGACCGCCGAAGCCGGCCTCCGCGTCCGCGATGATGGGCGCGAACCAGTTGCGGTCATGGCGGCCCTCCGCGTGGTCGATCTGATCCGCGCGGCGCAGGGCGTTGTTGATCTTCTTCACCACGCTGGGGACGCTGTCCACCGGGTACAGGCTCTGGTCCGGGTACATCTGGCCCGCGGAGTTCGCGTCCGCGGCGACCTGCCAGCCGGACAGGTAGATGGCCTTCAGGCCCGCGCGCACCATCTGCACGGCCTGGTTGCCGGTGAGGGCGCCCAGCGCGTTGATGTACGCGTCCGTGTGGAGCAGCTCCCACAGGCGACGGGCCCCCATCTCCGCGAGGGTGTGGCTGACGCGGATGGAGCCGCGCAGCTTCTCCACGTCCTTCTCGGTGTAGGTGCGCGTGATTCCCTCGAAGCGCTGGGCATGGAGCTTCGCGTGAGGGGAGGCATCGGAAGTGGTCGGCGTCGCGTCGTACATGCCAGGACTCCTCAAGGGTGCTGCGGTGAAGGGATGTGAAAAGGCTTCAGGAAAAATGTGACGTCAGGACTTCGCATCCAGGGCCTCGTAGGCCGGCAGGGTGAGGAAGTCCTCGAAGGCAGGCGCGGTGGAAAGCTGCTCGAAGAGGGCGCGGGACTTCTCCACGTGGGCCTGGCCGTAGCGCTCCGCCACGCCCTCGCGGTTCATCTGGGCCATCTCCTCCGCGAGGAGCTTGCGGAACAACTCCAGGGTGACCTTCTGGCCGTCGTCCAGCGTGGCGCCGTGGTGGATCCACTGCCACACCTGGGCGCGGGAGATTTCGGCGGTGGCCGCGTCCTCCATCAGGTTGTAGAGGGGCACGCAGCCCAGGCCGCCCAGCCACGCGGCGGTGTACTGGATGCCCACGCGGATGTTGTGGCGCAGGCCCTCCTCCGTGCGGGTGCCGGAGGGAATCTGGAGCAGGTCCGCTTCGGTGACGCGCACGTCCTCGCGCTTGTTGGCCACCTGGTTGGCGCCCTTCATCTGCGCGTCGAAAATCTCCTTCGCCACCGGGACGAGGCCGGGGTGCGCGACCCAGGTGCCGTCGTGGCCGTTCTTCGCCTCGCGCTGCTTGTCGGTGCGGACCTTGGCCATCACCGCGTCGTTGGCGGCGGCGTCACCCTTGATGGGGATGAAGGCGGCCATGCCGCCCATGGCGTGCGCGCCCCGGCGGTGGCAGGTCTGGATGAGCAGTTGCGAGTAGGCGTTGAGGAAGCCCTTGTCCATGGTCACCTGCCCCCGGTCGGGCAGCACCACGGACGCGTCCGACTGGAGCGTCTTGATGAAGCTGAAGATGTAGTCCCAGCGGCCGCAGTTGAGGCCGGCCGAGTGCTCGCGCAGCTCGTAGAGGATTTCGTCCATCTCGAACGCGGCGGGCAGCGTTTCGATGAGGACGGTGGCCTTGATGGTGCCGCGCGGGATGTCCAGCTCGCTCTGGGCCAGGTGGAACACGTCGTTCCACAGCCGGGCCTCCAGGTGGCTCTGCATCTTGGGCAGGTAGAAGTACGGGCCGGTGCCGCGCTTCAACTGCTCCCGGGCGTTGTGGAAGAAGAACAGGCCGAAGTCGAAGAGCGAGCCGGAGATGGGCTTGCCGTCGATGCGCACGTGGCGCTCCGGCAGGTGCCAGCCGCGCGGGCGCACGAAGAGCACGGCGTGCTTCTCATGGAGCGCGTACTGCTTCCCGTTCTCCGCCGTGAAGGAGATGGACTCGCGGACCGCGTCGCGCAGGTTCACCTGGCCGCGCACCACGTTGTCCCAGGTGGGGCTGTTGGCGTCCTCGAAGTCCGCCATGAAGACGCTGGCGCCGGAGTTGAGCGCGTTGATGATCATCTTGCGGTCCACCGGACCGGTGATCTCCACGCGCCGGTCCTGGAGGTCCGCCGGCACCGGGGACACCGACCAGTCGCCCTTGCGGATGTCCGCCGTCTCCGGGAGGAAGTGCGGACGCTCACCCTTGCGCCAGCCCTCCGCGACCTTCTTGCGCCGCTCCAGCAGCGCTTCGCGGCGCTCGCCGAAGGTGCGCACCAGCTTCGCCACGAACGCCATGGCCTCCTGCGTCAGCACCGCCGCGTAATCCGGGTGCCAGCCCCCCTCGATGCTCACGCCGGGACCGAAAGTCGGCGGGGTCTGGGAGGTGTTGGCGTCCATGTCGGCTCCTGACGTGATGCGTTGTAAAGGCGGTCTGATGGGCTGAAAGATGCCCCTGCCGTCTGTGGAAGGGAAGTCTTGGTGAATTAGAAGCTGCTTGCCTGTAAGGCTGTCAACATCCAGCGGATTAAATCTGTAAATCCACTGACGCACCGGGACACAACCCCCCGGAACCCCATGTCCTGGGGGTGGCAATCACCTGACGCGGCCCCCGTAGGTAGGGATGAGGCCCCCATGTCGCCAAGCGGGGGCGCGAAGGAGAGGTCAGGTCATGGACGTCACGACACGCTGTGGGGCTTGTTCGACGGAGCTGTCCCGGGAAGCGGCGGGTTGCCCGCACTGCCGCCCGGGCGCGTCGCCGCTGCACCGGGGGGAGGGGCGCTCGGTCCTGGGGGTGTGCTCGCTGCTGGCCCGGGGGATGGGGGTGTCCGTCACCTGGGTGCGGCTGGCGTTCGTGGTGCTGCTGTTCGCGTCGTCCGGGATGGGCTTGCTGCTCTACCTGCTGGTGTGGGCGTTCACGCCGGCGCGGGCCGGGGCGAAGGCGCCGCTGCAGGGGCTCTTGGACTGGGTCTCCCGGGTGGCGAACACGCCCGTGGACGACGACGCCCCCCGCTGGGAGCGCCGCGTCTGAGTCCTGGCTTCGTCCGGCGTCGCGCGGGCCGCTAGACGCGCCAGACGCCGGCCACGGACTCCATCCGTTCGGCCACGCCGCGCAGGGTGTGCGCCATCCGCTGGGTGCCCTGCGTGGCCTGGAGGGTGTCGTCCATCATCCCGGACAGGTCGGTGACGGCGGTGAAGATCTGCGCGATGCCCGCGTTCTGCTGGATGACGGCGGCGGCGATCTGCTGGGCCGCTGACGCGTTGTCGTGGATGATCTCCGTCAGCGCGCGCAGGCTCTGGCCGCTGGCGTGCACCTGGGCGAGTCCCTCCTCGGAGCGGCGCTGGCCTTCTTCCGACAGCGCCACGGTGGCGTGGATGCCGCCTCGGATGTCGTCCAGGATTTCGCGCACCCGGCTGGTGGCCTGGATGGACTGGTCCGCGAGGCTGCGGATTTCACGCGCCACCACGCTGAAGCCCTTGCCGTGCTCGCCGGAGCGCACCGCTTCGATGGCCGCGTTGAGCGCGAGCATGTTGGACTGGTCCGCCAGGTCCTTCACCGTCTGGGTGATGCCGCCAATCTGACGCGTGCGCTCGTTGAGCGAGGAGACGCCTTCGGCGAAGCGCACCCCGTGGTCGCGCAGTTGTTCGAAGCCGCCCAGGCTGGCCTGGAGCGTCGCCTCTCCGGCGCTGCCCACCTCGCGCGCCCGGGACACCAGTCCGAGCACCGCCTGGGAGCGATCCGCGGCGAGCTGGGAGGTCTGCTGGATTTCCTGCGCGGTGACCTGCGTCTCCTGGAGCGCGGCGCTCTGCCGGGTGAGGTTGCGCTCCTGCTGCTCCGTGGCGCGGGTCAGCTCCGCCACGGTCTGCCCCAGCACCCGGGTGCCCTGCTGGAGGCTGGCGGTGGATTCACGCAGGTGATCCATCATCCGCGAGAAGGCGGAGGCCAGCTCCCCCACTTCGTCCTGACGTCCGTGCAGCGCCACCTTCTGGGTGAGGTCGCCTTCGCGCACGACGCGGGACACGAGGCCGCTCAGCGTGGTGATGGGCCGCGTCACGCCGCGCGCCAGGGCCCAGGCGGCCAGGATGGCCAGCAGCAGGAGCGCGACCACCGCGAGGACGCTGAGCTTCAGGAAGCTCCTCAGGGGCTGGAAGGCCTCCTCCGCGTCCATCGCCGCGACGAAGCGCCAGTGGCGGCCCGCCTCGGCGAGCTGGGGGGCGTCGAAGGCCTGCGCCCGCACCGTCCGCGACGGTTCCGGGACGCCCTTCGCCCTGGAGCTGTAGAGCTGTCCGCCGTCCCGGTCGAGGATCTCCAGGGTGAAGCTGCGCTGGCCCCGCTCCTTCGAGCGCTGGAGCGCGCCCGCGACCACCTGCTCCAACTGGTTCCAGTCATACGCCGCCAGGAGGACGCCCACGCGCGCGCCGGAGATGGGGCTGAGCACGGGCAGCGCCAGGGGCATCACCGGGCGGCCGAAGAAGGGGTCCGTCCGGGTCAGCGCGGCGGTGAGGATGGCCGGGTCCAGGCGGTCCTTCAGCGCGGCCTGGAACCACGGCGAGGCGAGCACCCGCGCCTCATGGCCCTCGAAGGCTTCGCGCAGGCCAGGGCGGCTGACGGAGACCACGCGGCCGTCCTCGGTGAACAGCACCAGCCCCGCGAAGCTCTCGTGGCGGCCGTTCAGGGTGGCGAGCACCGCGTCGCTCTTCGCGTAGGTGCCGAACAGGAGGGCGCCGCGCACGATGGCGTCCTCCGTCCACGCGCGGGCGTTCGCCTCCCGCTCCTGAAGCGACGACTCCACCAGGTCGCGCAGCCCTTCGGCCTCCACCTGGAGGACGCCCTGGACCTGCTGCTCCACGGTCCGCCGGATGACGTGGATGCCCGCCGCGAGGACAGGCGTGAGCGCGGCGACGAGCAGCAGGCACACCCACAGCGTGAGGCGACCCCTCAGTTTCAAGCCGGACAGCAGGCGCATGGGAGCATCCAGGGGAGCGGTGAGCGGATCAGAGGTCGAGCAGGGACAGGCCCACGGTGAGCGCGCCGATGACCTGGGCGCCGTCGCGGACCGGAAGGGAGACCTGGATGACGTAGGCCTGCGAGGACTCGTCGAAGAAGGGGGCCTCCCGCAGCTCCGGTCCGCCCCGGCCCCCGGCGTAGGTGAGGCGCCACTTGTCCTCGTCGCCCTGCCAGTAGTCCGACGTGCGCCGGCTGGCGCAGACCAGCGCGCCCTGGCCGTCCATGGTGAAGGCTTCCGCCATCGCCTGGCCCAGCCGCTTCTGCGCCCGCTGGAGCGCGCCCGTGCACGGAGCCTCCAGCACGGTCTGCTTGAAGGGCGTGAGCGCCGGGGTGGCCATCCACTCCGCGTCGTGACGCTGGAGGGTGGTGAAGGGCATGCGGCGTGCGTTCTGGTCACGAATGGCGCGCACCACCTCCGGGTCGCCGGCCAGCCGTCGCAATTCCGGCATCACCGCGTCCACCTTCCGAAGTTGCGCGGCACCGTCCGGAGGCAGCGTCCCCCAAGACGCTACCGCCAATCCCATCCAGAACATGGACATCCACACTCCCCCAAGACCGTGAAAAACAGTCGAAAAAAGTGTGACACGAATGTGCTTCCACCGTCACGCAGGCAGGCGTTGATTTGTTTTATTCGAGGTAAGCGTGTTTTGAGCGCATGTCTCATCCGTATGGATTGAGGGGGGGCGGGACTGCATGGACCCGCCTTCCTGGCTGCGTATCCCCCGTGCCCGGGTCGTCGCCGACTTGAGGATGTCAGGGGTAGGGGGCATCCTTGCTTCCCATGGGCGACGGAAACGGGCGGGGTAGGGGGAAGCCGGCGACGTATGCCGACCTGGTGGATGTGCCTCCGACGAAGGTGGGGGAGATCATCGAGGGGGAGTTGGTCGTCAGTCCGAGGCCGGCGTCACGCCACACCCGGGCGGCATCCCGGTTGGGGGCCTTGTTGGATGGCCCCTTCGATCGAGGGCGTGACGGCCCCGGGGGTTGGCTCATCCTGGATGAGCCGGAGCTGCGCTTCGCGGGCTCGGGTGATGCCCTGGTGCCAGACCTCGCGGGATGGAGGCGTGAACGGATGCCGCGCATGCCGGACACCCCTGTCTTCTCCCTGGCGCCGGATTGGGTCTGTGAAGTGCTTTCCCCGTCGACGCGTCGGTGGGACCGGGGACCGAAGATGCGCATCTACGCGCGCGCGGGTGTGGAGTGGTTGTGGTTCATCGAGCCACTGGAGGAGGGATTGGAGATCCACCGACTGCGCGATGGCCAGTGGGGGCTGGTCAGCGTGCATCTGGGGAAGGGCACCGTGCATGCAACGCCTTTCGATGCGGTGCCCCTGGAGTTGGACGCGCTCTGGGAGCGCTGAGCCACCCCTCGTTCAGGGCAGCTTCGGTCGGATGATGCGGGGCGCGTCCGGGTTCACGTCCAACAGGCGCACGGAATCACCCTCGCGCACGGTGCCCGCCTTCAGCACGCGGGCGAGTTGACCCCTTCGGCCCCAGCTCTCCTGGAGCAGTCCGGGGCGCAGCGCATCCAGCTTCCAGCACGGCACGCACGGCTCGGTCAGCTCCACCACCACCTCCGCGCCCAGCGCCAGCCGCTGGCCCGGCGGCAGCGCGTCCAGCGCCAGGCCCTCCACCAGCACGTTCTCCTTGAGCGCGCCCACGGGCACGTCCAGCGCGGTCCGCTGCGCTTCGTCCACGAGCAGCAACTGGCGCTTGTGGCCCACGGTGCGTCGCTGGTGGCGGTCCCCTTCGAAGCCGTGCTGCTCCACGGCCCGGGCCTCGGGGACCTGTCGCATGGGGGTGTTGCGCTCCTGGGCCAGGAAGAGGGCGCGGATGGTGCCGGAGGGGCTCACGGCGCGACACTAACGCCCGCGCGCTTCCTGCGTGAGGAGCAGGCGGGGCTGCACGGGCCTGCCTTCCCAGGCCCCGAGCGTTGGAGATACGGCATCCGCCCTCCACTCAGGCCTGCCGTGCCGGGGCGGGGGTGTTAATCGCGGCAGCGACGCCGTGCGACTCCCCTCCTCGCGAGGGGGACCGGCGCCTGGACATCGTTGTTCCCTGATGGGGAGGCCGCACCGTGAGCACGAAGAATGTTCGCATCGAGAAGGACACCTTTGGTCCCATCGAAGTCCCCGCCGACCGGCTCTGGGGCGCGCAGACGCAGCGCAGCCGTCAGAACTTCGCCATCTCCAGCGAGCGCATGCCCGCGGAGCTCGTCCACGCGCTGGTGCTCGTGAAGAAGGCCGCCGCGCTCGTGAACCAGGCGAACGGGTCGCTGCCCCAGGAGAAGGCCCAGGCCATCGTGAAGGCCGCGGACGAGGTGCTCGCCGGCAAGCATGAAGAGGAGTTCCCCTTGCTGGTGTGGCAGACCGGCAGCGGCACCCAGACGAACATGAACTGCAACGAGGTGCTGGCCAACCGCGCCTCGGAACTGCTGGGCGGCGAGCGCGGGGAGGCGCGCAAGGTCCACGCCAACGACGACGTGAACAAGGGGCAGAGCTCCAACGACGTGTTCCCCACCGCGATGAGCGTGGCCGCCGTGGAGGCCGTGGTGAAGCACGTGCTGCCGGAGCTTGCGGCCCTGCGCGACGTGCTGGCGCAGAAGTCCCAGGCGTTCCAGTCCATCGTGAAGATTGGCCGCACGCACCTCCAGGACGCGACGCCGCTCACGTTGGGCCAGGAGTTCAGCGGCTACGTGGCGCAGTTGGAGCGCGCGAAGGGTCACATCGAAGCTTCGCTGCCGCACCTGCTGGAGCTGGCGCTGGGCGGCACCGCCGTGGGCACCGGCCTCAACGCGCCCCCGGGCTACGCGGAGGGCGTGGCGGCGGAGATCGCGAAGCTCACCGGCCACGGCTTCGTCACCGCGCCCAACAAGTTCGAGGCGCTGGCCGCCAACGACGCGCTGGTGCAGGCGCACGGCGCGCTCAAGGGGCTGGCGGCGGTGCTGTTCAAGGTGGCCAATGACATCCGGTGGCTGTCGTCCGGGCCGCGCTCGGGCATCGGGGAGATCAACATTCCGGAGAACGAGCCGGGCAGCTCCATCATGCCGGGCAAGGTGAACCCCACGCAGAGCGAGGCGCTCACCATGCTGTCGGCCCAGGTGATGGGCAACGACGTGGCCATCTCCCTGGGCGGCGCGTCCGGCAACTTCGAACTCAACGTCTTCAAGCCGCTCATCATCCAGAACTTCCTGCAGAGCTGCCGGCTCCTGGCGGACGGCATGCGCAGCTTCCGGCTGAACTGCGCGGTGGGCATCGAGCCGAACCTCCCCCGCCTCCAGGAGAACCTCCAGCGCAGCCTGATGCTGGTGACGGCCCTCAACCCGCACATCGGCTACGACAACGCGGCGAAGATCGCCAAGACGGCGCACAAGCAGGGCAAGACGCTCAAGGAGGTCGCCGTGGAGCTGGGCCTCGTCACCCCCGAACAGTTCGACCAGTGGGTCCGCCCGGAGAAGATGACCGGAAACCTGTAGGCCCCACGCAAGCCGGCCCGGGGGACGCTGCGCCTCCCGGGCCGACGTGGGCTCGTCTTACGGCATGGGCAGGGCCCACAATTCGCGGCCCTCCTCTGGGGTCCACGCGGGGAAGTAGATGCGGTTGCCGGAGGGCACGATCCGGCTGTCCGGCGCGGAGGACGCGGGCCCTGCCGCCAGGTCCGTGACGCGCATGGTGTTCCCGGGCGTGCCGTCCGTCTTCCAGAGCTCCAGGCCGGTGGCGCCGTCCGACGCGGCGAAGAGCATCGGGCCTCCGGGCCTGCTCTCCACGAGCCGGCTGGGGGTCGCCACCACGCCGCCACCCGAACTGGCCCGCAGCAGGACGGTGGCGTTGGCGCCCCGTCCGTCCACGCGCCACAGGGCGTAGCCGTTCGTGGGGGTCGCGGCCCAGAACAGCAGGTGGTCTCCCTGCGCCGTCAGCTCCGCGGGCCACAGCGGCGAGCCCACCGGACCGAACGTGCCCACCCGCTCCAGGGTCCGCCCGTCGCTCATCCAGAGCTGGGGTGCTTCGTTCGGGGGGACGCGGGCGAAGAAGAACGTGCCGCCCACGCTCGTGCCCGGAGACTCCAGTCTCGTGTCCGCGCCGGCTGCGTCACCGATACGGACCGTGCCTTCGGGCGTGCCGTTCGTCTTCCACAGCTCGATGCCGTCCGTGCCCACCAAGGCCCAGAAGAAGAGCTGGTCGCCCACGGCGACGCCCGACAAGGCGCTGAACCCGCTCGCGCTCGGGGCCGTCAGCCTCACGGTGCCCGCCTCGGTGCCGTCCGTCGTCCACAGCGAGCAGTTGTCGAAGTCCTCGCTCACCTCGAAGAAGAGCCGGCCGCCCACGGACATCAGCGTCGTGGCCAGGAAGGGGGTGAGCCCGGCCTTCACCCGCACGGTGCCTTCGAGGGTGCCGTCGGTCCTCCACAGCTCGTCCGGGGTGGGATACTTCCGGGGCGACATGGCCAGGAAGTACGCCTGCGCTCCCACGACGAGGGGGCGGGAGGTGAAGACACTCGGGCCCTGGGGACGCGGGGTGACCCACTGGCCCAACGCGGACGAAAGCAGCGCGGCCTTCCCGGAAGCCGCGTCGTAGCCCCAGAGCGCGAAGGGCACCCCCAGGGACGGGGCCTTGGAGGTGAACAGGAGCCGTCCGTTCACGGCGGTGAGGTTCTCTGGGGACAGCCGGACGCTGTCATTCGTTCCCGTCGAGGGCGGCTTTGCCTGCACCGTCCCCTCCTTCGTGCCGTCGCTCTTCCACAACTGCCAGAGGCCGGCGATTTCGTCGGGCTGGGTGAAATAGAGCGCCCCGTTCACGTCCACCACGTCGGCGCCCTGGTCGAAGGACCCCTGGGGACGCGGGGGCGGCTGGGAGAGCAGGGACGCCGGCCCGGACTCGCCGCCATGCGTCCACAGCTCGCCCGTCACCGTGATGAGGTACAGGGAGCCCCGCTGGAGCATGAGGCCCAGCGGCGAGGGGAGCGGATCCGACACGGCCCGCGCCACGGCCGTCGCTTCCGCGCGCCAGAGCCGCAGCCCGGTTTCGCCCTGCGTGGAGGCCAGGAAGAAGAGGGCGCCGTCGGTGGCGATCATCGTGCCCCCGGTGGGGGAGGGGTCCTGCGGCGCGTCACCGATGCGGCCGTTCATGCGCGTGGTGCCCGGGTCGGTACCGTTCGTTCGGAACAGGCGCGGCGGCTGCTCGTCGGGTCTCGCGACGAAGTAGAGGTACGGGCCCTGGAACGTGAGCGCGGTGGGGTCGCAACCCGCCGCTCCCGGACCCAGGTCGGAGACGAGGACGGTGCCCCCGGGCGTGCCGTCCGTCTTCCACAGCTCGGTTCCCGTCTGGACGTCCGAGGCGGCGAAGAACGCCGCGCCGTCCCTCGCGACGAAGCCCTGCTGCGCGGTGGAGTCGGTCCGGGGCGGCGCGAGGCTCTTCAGTTGGAGCGTGCCGGCGGGGGTGCCGTCCGAACGCCACAGCGCCAGCCGGGTCGCGGAGGTGGTGTCCTTCGCCCAGAAGAGCACCTGGTTTCCCACCGTCGTGAGCTGCTGAAGGGCGAAGCCTTGCGCGCCGGGGAACGCCAACACGGCGCGCGTTCCCTCCGGGGTGCCATCCGTCCTCCACAGCACGGGGTCCCCCTGGGCGGTCCGGGCCGTGAACAGCAGCGCTTCCCCCAGCCGCGCGGCGCTGGCCTCCTTCATGAGGATGCGGGCCCCGGAGGGCGTCCCCACCCTTCGGGTGCCCTCCGGCGTGCCGTCGCTCGTCCAGAGGGCGGCCTCTTCCTGGCTGCCCTGGACGTCTGGCGCCGCGAAATAGACCCCGCCGCTCCTTGCGACGACGAAGGCGGGACGCTGTGGCAGCGACACGAGCTGCGTGGTGCTCGCCAGGGTGCCCCGGGTGCGCCACAGCGCGAACAGGTTCACATACTCCAGGGTCTGCGCCGTCCGGGCCGCGAAGAAGACGGCGTCGTCCACCCGGGTGAGCTGTCCCGGCTCGGACCCCATGTTCCCGGGCATCAGGTCCAGCAGCAGCGCGGTCCCCTGGGTCGAGCCGTCGGTCGTCCAGAGCTCCCGCCCGTGGAGGGCGTCGTCCTGGGTGAACAGCACGGTGGGGCCCAGGTCCACGAAGTCGCGGAGCAAGGTCTCCCGCACGCCCGGAACGACGCCCGTGCTCCCGTCCCGCACGAGGACCGCGTTCCGGGGGCCCTCGGGCTCCGGTTTCGGGCCAGGGTCCGGGGTCTTTCCACATCCCACCCCGAGCGACAGCACACACATCAGCGACAGCGACGCCTTCACGTTCGTCGACCGCACATCCCCTCCGGGGCTGGCCAGCGGCGCACAGTCCACCACGGGGGACTGACCCCTCCAACTCCGCCCAAGCGTGGGACAGCGCACGCTCCGGCAAGAAGGAGGGAGCGCGCGGGCGCGGGGACGATTAGGGTACGTGGGCCATGAACGTCCCCTTCGTCATTGAGACCACGCACCGCGGCGAGCGGGCGTACGACCTCTACAGCCGCCTGCTCAAGGACCGCATCATCCTCCTGGGCACGCCCATCAACGACGATGTGGCCAACCTCATCGTCGCCCAGCTCCTGTTCCTGGAGTCCGAGGACCCGGACAAGGGCATCAACCTCTACATCAACTCCCCCGGTGGCTCCGTCACCGCGGCGCTCGCGATGTACGACACGATGCAGTACGTCAAATGCCCCGTGTCCACCATCTGCGTGGGTCAGGCGGCCTCCGCGGGAGCGCTGCTCCTGCTGGCGGGCTCCAAGGGCAAGCGCTACGCCCTGCCCAACGCCCGCATCATGATCCACCAGCCGCTGGGCGGCGCGCAGGGGCAGGCCACGGACATCGACATCCAGGCCAAGGAGATCCTCCGCCTGCGCGCGTACCTCAACGGCCTGTTCGTGAAGCACACGGGCCACACCATCGAGCGCATCGAGAAGGACACCGAGCGCGACTACTTCATGAGCGCCGAGGAGGCCCGGCAGTACGGCCTCATCGACGAGGTCGTGGAGCGCGCGGGCATCCCGACGCCCAAGTAGTTCCTGCTGCCCCGGCGGCCGGGAGAGCACTTCCCGTGCCGTCGTTCCGGTCAAGCATGCGCTGGCCGGACGATTCGCAACTGTCCCACAGTGCCGCTTGACGTTGGCGTGCCCACTGTCTGGTGATGGTGCCCCGCTCTGTGATTGCCGCTCTCCTGCCTGCCCTCCTGGCGGGTGTTGGTTGTGCCATCGGACCCACGGGGCGTCCGCCCGTGCCTCCCGCGTCCGCGTCCGTGCAGGCGGAGCTGGGCGAGCGCAACGTCGTCGACGCGGGCGCGGAGTACGCCCGTCAGAACGGCATCCTGCTGGCGGAGGGCGGAGAGGCGGTGCGCATCCGCCCCAACTACTGGCGGATCCGCTTCGCGCTCCCGCAGGAGGGTTCCGGCAAGCTGCTGGAGCTGGACTTCGATGAGCTGGCGCAGCGCGTGACGGGCTCCCGCCGCCTGGACATCACGCCCACGTTCGAGCCCACCTCCAGCACCTGGAAGCCCAGCGACGCGAGCCCCGCGACGGGCGGTTCGGGTCGCTGAGCACCGCGAGGGTTACGGCAGCAGGGTGATGCGGTCGAGCGCCGGGGCCGGCAGCGGGTTTGACTCCGTGCTCTTCGCGGTCAGGTACGCCTCCAGCGCATCGGAGTCCACCGCGCCTCCCAGCAGGTTCGTGCCCTCCGTGAGGACGGTGAAGCCGTCGCCGCCCGGCGCGAGGAAGCTGTTCACCGTGACGCGGTAGCTGGCGGCGGGATCCACGGTGGTGCCGTTGATCTGGATGCTGGCGGGATCCACCTTGGAGCCCAGGGGCGCTGACGCGCTGAACGCGTAGGAGAAGCCCGCGGACGGCAGGAGGATACGGGTGGCCGTGCCGGCGCGGAACTGCTGCTCCAGCAGACGTTCAATCTGCGCGCCCGTGAGCGTCAGGGTGACCAAGCTGTTGCCGAAGGGCTGCACGGTGAAGGCCTCGCCGTAGGTGATGGAGCCGGTGTCGCTGGGGTTGGCCGGGTCGCGCACGAGGTCGGCCCTCACGCCGCCGGGGTTCATGAAGGCCACCACGGCGCCGCCCAGGCTCGCGGGCTTCGTGGCTTCCAACTGGGCGTCCGCGATGACGAAGCCCATGGCGGACTGTCCGGTGGGGTCCTTCTGGATGTCGCCGCGCAAGAGCGTCTGGGCAATCCAGCCGATGACGCGGCCCTCCAGCGGTGCCGTGAGGCCCTTGTAGCGGGCCACCAGCTCGGTGACGGTGGGGTCTGGCGTCACGGTGCGGGTGACGATGACGTTCTGGGCCTGGACCTTCGTCACGGCGCCCGTCTTCGCGTCCAGGGTCAGGTCGATGTCCGTGAGCAGCCGACCCACGGACGCGGCGCTGGTGACGAGCTTGCCGCTCAGCGAGCAGTTGTAGGCCTGATGGGTGTGGCCGCTGACGATGACGTTCACGGCGGCGTCCAGCTTCTGGGCGATGTCCAGGATGGGGCCGGAGATGCCCTTGCACTCGTTGTAGAGCGAGTCGAGCGCGGGCGTTCCGCCTTCGTGCACCACGACGACGATGGCGCCCACGCCCTGGGACTTCAGCTCCGGCACCAGCGCGTTGACGGTCTCCACCTCGTCCTTGAAGGTGAGGCCGGCGATGCCCGACGGGGTGACGATTTGCGGCGTGCCTTCCAGCGTCATGCCGATGAAGGCCACCTTCACGCCCTCGAAGGTGCGCACGTCGTAGCGCGGGAAGAAGGTGCGGTCCGCTCCGGTGGCCACGTTGGCCGCGAGGTACTTGAACCGCGCGCCCTCGAAGCCGGTGCCATCCTGGCAGCCGTCCACCGGATGGCAGCCGCCAGCCTGCATGCGCAAGAGCTCCGGGCCGCCTTCATCGAATTCGTGGTTGCCCACCGCGGCCAGGTCCAGGCCCGCCTGGTTCATGACCTCGATGGTGGGTTCGTCGTGGAAGAGGGCGGAGAGCAGCGGCGTGGCGCCGATGAGGTCACCGGCGGAGACCACCACCGTGTTCGGGTTCTTCGCGCGCAGCTCCGCGATGTGGCGGGCGAAGTACACAGCGCCGCCCGCGTTCACGCGGTCCGCGCCACCGTCCGGGAGGGCTGCCGTGATGATCTGTCCGCCGGTGCCGCCCGCGGGATCCAACTGCCCGTGGAAGTCGTTGAAGGCGATGATCTTCACGGACACCGTCGCGGCGGTGCCTCCGTCGTCTTGGGTTCCCGCGTCGGTGCTGGTGCCCGCGTCGGTCTCCAGAGGTGGCCGGGGGACGACGGCCTGGCAGACGTGTTCGACGCAGGTCCAGCCCTGGCCTTCCGGCGCGGGGTTGGCTTCTTCGCAGTCGAAGGCGTTGACGCATTCGTGGTTGCCGCAGCCGCCGTGCAGGACGAGCAGCAGGCCCGTGACGAAGGCACCGGCGAGGAGGAAGACGCTGGGACGTGGGACATCCCGCGCGGGGGGAACGGAAGGCTGCATCGAGGCGGCTCCTGGATTCGGGCAACGGAGGAGCGACCGTGACGCGGTTTCCCTCCGGAGGGCGGGGACCCTGGCACCGTCGCATGGCGCCCGCGTGAGGGCTGGGTCGCGAATGGGTGCCGTCCGACGGATGTGACGCGAACGACACGCGGGTACGACTCAGGGGAGGGGAGGCTCCTGGCACCACAGCAGCTCCGCGACGCCGTCCACGCGACCCCAGAGCACGGCCTTCTGGCGGAACAGCCCGCCCATGCGTCGGGCCTCGTCGCGCGACATGCCGGGGACGAAGAGGCTCTCCTCGAACCAGCCCCGGTCGTCCGCCACGCCCACGGCGGACACGGGCGGATGGCCGCTGGCTTCGAGCAGGTCGAGCAAACCGCGCTGGAGCCGCGCGTTGGTCCGGGCGGACCGCGCCCGTGCGTGCGGATTCCACGCGGTGAGGAAGGCCCACGACGTGTGACCGTGCGCGGTGAGCGCGGCGTCGAGCCTCGGGTGCGGGGCACCCACGCGCAGCACGTGCTTCACGTCTCCGACACCAGGGTGCGCGCGCACGATGTAGCCGGTGGCCCGGAAGGCCTCGCGCAGCGGTTCGTCACCCATCGCGGCCCCTGGTTGCTCGTGCCCTTACGGGGCCGTGCCCTGGGCGCTCGCGCCCTGCGGAGTCGTGGGCGCGGCCGGGGGGGCTTGTGGCGCCGCGGTCGGAGTCGTCGCGGCGGTGGGGCTCGTGCCGCCCTGGGGATTCGCGGCGGTGGGGTTCACGGGCGCGGCGGTGGTGCCCTGCGGATTCGTGGGTGGCGGCGTCGCGGCGGGCGGCGTGGCGGCCTGGGTGGGCGCGGTCGTCGGGGCCGAGGGCGCCGCGAGGGGCGGCAGGGCCGGATGCCCCACGAGGAGCGCGGGCGGAATCTGGCTGGCCGAGATGGGGTCCTGCTGCGCGGTCCTCCACGGCACTTCGGGCCACCAGCGCTCCGTGGGCGGCGCCTGCGGCAGGAAGTCCTGCCCGAGCCGGGGCGAGGTGATGCTCACCCCGTCCTGCTTCGCGGCCACCAGCGAGCGCTCCAGGGGCTCCGTCCAGCCGTGGGTCGCCAGCGTGACGAGCCCCCAGTGCACGGGCAGCATCACCCGGCCGCGCACCAGCCGGTGCGCGAGCACGGCCTGCTCTGGCCCCAGGTGCCAGTCCGGCCAGCCCGCGCCGTACTGGCCCGTTTCAATCATCGTCAGGTCGAAGGGCCCCAGCTTCGCGCCAATCTCCTCCATCGCGGGGAACAGGCCGGTGTCGCCGGAGTAGTAGACGCGGTGTTCGGCGCCGACCAGCGCCCAGCCCGCCCACAGTGTCTTGTTCTGCTGGAGGAACCGGCCCGACGCATGCCGCGACGGCGTGCACACGATGTCCAACCCCTTCACGCGCGTGCGCTCCCACCAGTCCAGCTCCACGATGCGCGCCGCGGGCACGCCCCAGTATTCCAGGTGCGCGCCAATGCCCAACGGCACCACGAAGGTGGTGTTCCAGTCCTTCATCGCGGTGATGGTCGCGAAGTCCAGGTGGTCGTAGTGGTCGTGGGAGATGACCACCGCGTCGATGGGCGGCAGGTCGCTGAGCGCGATGGGCGCGGGGAACCAGCGCTTCGGGCCAATCCACCCCAGCGGCGAGGTGCGCTCACCCCACATCGGATCCGTGAGCACGCGGTGCCCGTCCACCTCCACCAGCGTGGACGAGTGTCCCAGCCAGGTGACGCGCAGCCCGCCCGGCGGCGGCGTGGCGAAGCGCTTCGGGTCGATGGGGGGCACCGTCAGCGGCGTCTGGGGCGCGCTGTCGGGGCTCGAATCGAACATGGCCGACAGGGACTCTTCGAAGTGGTTGATGATGGGCTGCGGATTGACGAAGCCACCGTCCTTCCACTGCGGAGACTTCTCCATCCGCTCTCGCCGTGCGCCATGCGCGCCCTGGCCAAAGGACTCCCACCCGTCGAAGACGACGACGAGCAGGAAGGCGCTCAACAGCACGAGCCCCCAGCCCAGCACGCGCAGCAGCTTGCTTCCCCAGGAGGAACCCTGGGGGCCGTGGGGCGGAAAGGCCGTGCGGAAGGCGCTCTGGCGGGCCTTGTCTGCGGCCCGGATGGGCCCGGCGTTCATCTTCATGCCCGGACCCTGATGGGTCCGGTGCGCGGGTGTCAATGGGAAGCCGCCAGTTCCTAGGGGGCTGGCGCGACCGCGGCGCGAATCTCCGGGCGAAGTTGCTGCTCCAGCCCCACGGAGAAGGCGCCCACCCGCTCCTCGTTCGTCGCCTCCAACTGCATGCCCAGGATGGCGTAGTAGCCGCTGTCGCGGTCCACCCAGGGGGTGAATCCGAACGCCCCAGGCGACGACACGACCGCGCAGCCCGAGGAGGGCGTGTCGCACTCCAACCAGGCGGTGAGGCCGTAGTGGTACGTAAGGCCGCCGTCCACCATGGGCGAGCTGCCGATGACGACGTCATACGGCTCGCGCGCCTGCGCATCGAAGAGCGCCGCGGACGCGAACGGCACGCCCCCCACGGTGCCTCGGTGGAACACGACGCCCAGCAGCTTCGCGTACTCGTCCATCGTGGAGCGCAGGCCGCCAGCGATGAGCGGGTTGCTGGTGCCCAGGCTGTTGCGCGGGAAGGTGTAGTAGGCGAGCTCAGCGCTCGTCAGCCCCAGTGGTGCCTTCACCTGCTCATCGAAGAGGGCCTGCCAGGCCTTGCCGGTGCGCACCTCGGCCATCCGCGCGGCGACGTGCAGGTGGGCGGAGCCGTAGTCGAAGCGCGTGCCGGGCGGCGCCACGGGCGCACCGGCCGCGATGGACTCCACGCACTGCGCGAGCGTGCTCCCCATCTGCACGGTGCAGGGGTGGTTCGGCTCCAGGCCGGACGTGAAGGACAGCAGGTGGCGCAGGGTGATGCTCGCCTGCTGACCCGTCCATCCGAGCACCTCGCCCGTCGTGGAGTCCAGGGACAGCACGCCCGCGTCCACCAGCCGCAACAGGGCCAGGCCGGAGGCCATCTTGGACGCGGAGGCGATGGCCACCCGCCGGTCCGGCGCGAAGTCCCCGTAGCTCTTCACGAAGACGCGCCGGTCCTGCGCGTCGTACACCGCGAGCGTCACGCCGGGCACGCCCGCGTCCACCACGGCCGCCGCGACCATCGCGTCCACCTTCGCGAAGGGGTCCACGGTGCCGGCATCCAGCGCGCCCGCGTCCGGGACCGGAGGTGTCGGGTTGTCGTCCGGAGTCGTGGACGCTTCGCCACACGCGGTCAGGGTGAGGGCCAGCAGCAGCAACGCTCGGATGTTCAGCACCAGGGGCCTCCAGGAGGTGGAGTCCCCTTCAACCCTGCTTGCGCGAAAAGGTTTCGGCAAGGCCTCAGGGCGTCGGAGGCACGACCTTGTAGCCCCGCTGGAGCAGCGGCGAGAGCCGGTCCGTGAGGTCCCACGACTCCACGAAGCGGCCGTCGCGCAGCCGGTACAGCGAATCACCCTGGAGCGTCACCGCGCGCGGCCTGCCGTCGTCGTCCGTGGGGCCCTGGGCGTCGGTGCCCACCGCGCGCCAGCGCACCATCACCCAGTCGTCCTCCGCGAGGACGTGGAGCAGTTCGAACCGCAGGTCCGGGAAGAGCTCGAAGCCGGCCTGGGCCTGGGTGCGCACCACCTCCGGGCCCCGGAGCTGCGTCGGTGCATCCTCCGAGCGGTCCACGTAGTCGGCCGCGACGTACTCGGCGATGCGGTCCAGACGCTTCTGGTTGTAGACCTCCTCGGTGAACAGGCGCGCGCGTTCCTTGTTGTCCGCGCTCACCCGTTGGGCCCGCTCCGCCGGGGACACCGCCGCGCAACCGGTCATCCCCACGAGCCCCAACACCGCCCACCACACACGTGTCCTCATGTCGCGCGCGAGTCTGCCGAGCCCGCGGGGCCGCCGTCAGCCGCCACGTCATCGAAGCGTTCACCGCCGGGCGCCAGCCGCCCCAATCCGATGGGCGCCGAAAGGCACGTGTCGGGAATCCCGAACGCGTCCACCAGCCCCACCGCGTCCGGCCGCAGCTCCGCGCACAGCTTCACGCGCTCCTTGCGGATGGCCTTCGCCTTGGGTGCCTCCAGCCAGCCGTGCTCCAGGAACCAGCCGCTGGCGGACTCCAGGCAGGAGAGGCCGAACAGGTCCGCCAGCCGCCCCAGCACCGGCTTGAGCGCCTCGTCCTTCACCGCCGCCACGCCCAGCAGGAACTGCTCCAGCACGATGCGCTCCACGCTCGCGTGCGCCAGGGCCAACAGGTGGGTCTGCACCTGGTTGAAGGCTTCGAACGCCTCCACGCCCGCGGTGAGCCGCTTGCGGATGCGCTTGGACACCGACGAGAGGATCTCCTCCTCGCGGAAGCGCAGCGCGCGCAGGTGGAAGTCGCTGTCGCGCAGGTGGTCGCTGTCGGTGCGCCGGCCCGCGATGGGGTTTCGGTCCGTCACCACCGTGGTCGCGCGGTCCACGATGAGCTTGAGCACCGCGAAGACGCGGTCGTCCTCGAAGCGCTGGCGGTAGCCGGTGAGCAGGCCCTTGGCGACCAACTGCATGAGGACGGTGTTGTCGCCCTCGAAGGTGGTGAACACGTCGGTGTCGGCCTTGAGGGACGGCAGCCGGTTCGCGGTGAGGTAGCCCTGGCCGCCGCACGCCTCGCGCGACTCCTGCACGGTGGCGGTGGCGTTCCACGACGCGTAGGCCTTGAGGCCCGCCGCCAGCGCTTCCACTTCACGCGCATCGTCCTCCGTGCGGTGGACGTAGCGGTCCACCAGGTACTCCAGTGCGAAGTCCAGCGCGTACGCCTTGGCGACGAGCGGCAGCAGGCGCAGTTGGTGCGACTGGTGGTCCAGGAGGCGCACCTCGCGCGAACCGGTGGGGCCGAACTGGCGGCGCAGGTCGCCGTAGCGCACGGCGATGGTCAGCGCGCTCTTGGCCGCGCTCAAGGAAGCGCACGCCACGCTCACCCGGCCCGCCACCAGCGCGCCCAGCATGGTGAAGAAGCGCTTGGAGTCGCCGGTGATGGCGCTGGTGTATTCGCCGGCCTCCGTCACCTGGCCGTAGCGGTCCAACAGGTTCTCGCGCGGGACGCGGACGTTGTTGAACCACAGCCGGCCGTTGTCCACGCCGTTGAGGCCCATCTTCTCGCCGCAGTCCTCGATGCGGATGCCCTTGAGCACCTTGCCGTGCGTGTCCCGCAGCGGCACCAGCAGCGCGTGCACGCCCAGCCGCTCACCGTCCACCTCCAACTGCGCGAACACGGTGGCCATGCGCGCGTGCCGGGCGGCGTTGCCAATCCACTCCTTGCGCGCGGTCTCCGACGGCGTGTCGATGACGAACTCGCGCGTGTCCGCGTCGTAGCGGGCCACCGTCTCGCAGTCGCGCACGTTGGAGCCGTGGCCCAGCTCGCTCATCGCGAAGCAGCCGGGCAGCTCCAGGGACGCGACCTGCGGCAGGTACTGCTGGTGGTGCCGCTTCGTGCCCAGGAACAGGATGCTGGAGCCGAACAGGCCGAAGTGGACGCCTGCCTTGATGACGAGGCTCAGGTCGAAGAAGGCCATCGTCTCGAAGGCGGCGATGAACGCGCCCAGGTCCGCGCCGCCCTCGCGCCCCTTGGGGAAGGCGAGCTGGCCCAGCCCGTCGTTGGCCAGGTGCTTGAGCCAGTCGAACACCTGGTCGCGGTACCCGTCGGTGTCCAGCCCTTCCTTGTAGCGGAAGTCCGCGTCCTCCAGCCAACCGCGCACCTGCTTGCGCACTGGGCGGTAGGTGCGCTCCAGCACGTCGGTCATCGCGGCGGGGTCGAAGGACGCCGTGTGCGAGCGCGCCTCGGCGTGGGGGGCGCGCGACGCGTGGGGCATCAGGGAGCGCACCGCCTCCTTGCCGTCCACGCCCAGCGTGGCCTCCAGCGCGTGCAGCGCCTGGGCGAGCTCCGCCACGGGCACGTCGAGCGGCGCCTCACCAGCGAGCACCTGGGCCAACTGCACGCCCAGCTCCGCGAGGTTCTGCTGGTTGCTGGTGGCCAGCCGTTCGGCGGTGACGCGGATGTGGTCGCGCACCAGGGAGAGCTCGCGAGGGGAGGGCGGACGCAGCGGATCCACCCAGAGGGCCAGGACGCTGCTGGCCTTGAGGTTCAGCCAGGGCTGGGCGCGGGCGGCGGTGCCCAGGGCGCGCAGCTCCTCGGCCGTCAGCTCACCGTCCGTCCAGGCGACGTAGAGCATGGGGATGAGGGGGGCCAATCCGGACTGCGACAGCAGCTCCCGGGCGGAGGGACGCGAAGTGGCATCGAGCATGAAATCTCTCCAGGCGAGGGAACGGGCGCAGTCTCGCCATGGTGGAAGGTGGCGGCAACGACGGAATGGGGTCCTGTTCACCTTGCGGCCGAGGAAACGGGCGATGGACTGCCCTGGGGGGCTGTCCGTTCCTACGTTGCAGCCCATGAGCGAGCTCCAGGACGTGGAACTGCTGCCCCAGCCGGGGGCCCATGGGTTCGATGGGGACGGTACGAACCGGAAGCACGAGATGCAGGGACCGTTCGAACTGCCGCCCGGTCCGGAGGGCTTCTCCTTCGCGCTCTACCAGTCCACGGGCGTGGCCCTGTCGCCCGGGCACCGGGTGCACCTGTTGGAGAACAGTCAGGTCTTCGACCGGATGTTGGAGGACATCCGCGCGGCGAAGCACAGCGTCCACATGCTCGTCTACATCTGGCGGCCGTGCGAGCTGTCGGACCGGTTCGTGGAGGCGCTCATCGAACGTTCCCGCGCGGGCGTGCAGTGCCGCGTCGTCGTGGATCCGGTGGGCAGCGAGGAGACCACCGGGGACAAGGACTTCGACCAGAAGATAGAGAAGCGGCTCACCGACGCGGGCGTGGAGGTGCACTACTACCGGCTGCTCGCGGGCAAGGTGCTGGGCCGGCTCCTGGGGCGCTCCCACCAGAAGATCGTCGTGGTGGACGGACGCATCGCGTACACGGGCGGCTTCGGCATCTGGAAGGTGTGGGAGGGCGACGGGCTGAAGGAGGACAACTGGCGCGACACGCACATCCGCGTGGAGGGCCCGGAGGTCCGGCGCTTCCAGGTCACCTTCGCCAAGCACTGGCAGGAGTCCGGCGGCGGGCTGTTGCCGCGCGAGGCGTTCCCGGAGTTGAAGGCGGACGGCGGCGGGTGTGCGGCGTTCATCGACAGCTCTGGCCGGCTGGGCATCACGGAGGCGGAGCGGATGGTGCGGCTGGTGGTGGCCGCGGCGACGAAGCGGTTGTGGATCGCCAATGCGTACTTCACGCCGCCCAACGACATCCTGGAGCAGTTGGAGGTGAAGGTCCGGCAGGGCGTGGACGTGCGCGTGCTGGGGCCGGGGCCGCACCACGACGTGCCGGTGGTGCGCGCGTCGCAGCGCTCCACCTACGAGCGGCTGTTGGCGGCCGGCGTGCGCATCTGGGAGTACCAGCCGGCGATGTTGCATTCGAAGACGATGCTCGTGGATGACTGGCTGTGCGTGGTGGGCTCCACGAACCTGGATGCGCTGTCGCTCAACAAGTTGAGCGAGGGGTCGCTGGTGTTCGAGGACAAGGAGATCGCCGCGAAGATGGAGGGGTGCTGGGAGAGGGACATCCGGCACTCGAAGGAGATCACCCTGGAGAACGGCGGGCGGACGAACCCGTGGCGGAGGTTCGCGCGGCGGGCCACGCAGTTCGCGGGGCATGACCGGTAGGCGCTGCTACCGGTGGGAGGTGACGCCCTCCTGCCGGCAGTAGGGGAGCACGGGACACGTGGAGCACTTCGGGCGGGAGCCGGTGCACACGTGTTTGCCAAAGGGGACGAGGAGCCGGTTGAGTTCCACCCAGTAGGGGCGGGGGAGCACGGCTTCGAGCGCGGCGAGCGTGCGCTCCGGCGTGGAGGCCTTCACGTAGCCCCAGCGGTTGGTGACGCGGTGGACGTGGATGTCCACGCTGATGACTTCATGGCCGCACGCGATGCCCAGGGCCAGGTGCGCGCACTTGGGGCCCACGCCCTTGAAGGACTGGAGCACGGCCGCGTCGGCGGGGAGCTGGCCGTGGAACTCATCGCGCGTGCGCACGGCGATGGCGTGGACTTGATACGCCTTGGCTTCGTGGAAGGTGACGGGCTGGATGAGCGCGTCGATGTCCTGGGGCGTGAGGCGGGCCAGGGCGTCCGGGGTGGGCGCGCGGCCCAGGAGGCGCAGGGACGCGGGCAGGCTGACTTCATCGAGCGTGCGGATGGAGAGGATGCACGCGATGAGCTGTTCGAAGAGGGAGCCGTGTCCCTTCGCGGCGAGTTCGAACATCGCGGCGTCGGCGAAGGAGCGCACCTCGTGGCGGATGCGGCGCAGGACCTCCTCGATGTCGAAGGGGAGCTTGTCTGTCCGGGCCGTGGCCGCGTGCGCGGTGCGTGCGCTCTGGGCACGGGGCGCGCGGCGTGGGGCTGTCGTGGGTTTGTCCGCCATGCGGGCCTCCTGACCTGACAAGTTGGGTCTGGTGGAGGCTACTCGCCGCGTGTTCCTGCTCGGCTGCTGGAGGTGCGCTCAGGCACTCTTGGTGAGGTCGAGCGCGTACCAGCGGTCGCAGCCGAAGTGCCCGGTGCGGCCCATGGGGGCACAGAGGGTTTCGAAGCCGAGCCGCTGGTAGAGCTTCTGTGCCTGCGCCATGCCGGCCAGCGTCTCCAGGTAGCACTGGCGATAGCCGGCGCCGCGCGCGAACTCCAGACAGTGTCTCAACAAGCGCTCGCCCACGCCGTGGCCCCGGGCCTGCGGCAGGAAGTACATCTTGCGCAGCTCACAGACGTCCGGCGCCCCCCCGTCCAGCGGCGCGATGCCTCCGCCTCCCACCACCCGACCCTCATGTTCGACGACGAAATAGGCGTGTCGGGGCCGGGTGTAGGCCGCGCTCATCGCGTCCACTTCGGGGTCGTGGATGGCGAAGCCCGGTCCGTCCGCTCCGAACTCCGGCATCACCGCTCGGATGACCGCCGCCACCGCCGCGTCATCCCGGGCCTCGATGGGCCGCAACGTCAGGTCCGTGCTCATGACCTCCACGGTCCCATGAGTCGTTCCCGGCGGCCAGCGTCGGGTGTGCACGTGTGCAGCGATCTGCACAGGTGCCACCCGCCCACCGCACCCCGGTGGATTTCAATCCCGCGCCCTTCCAGGGCATTCTGCGTGGCACGTCCGTTGTAGAGGGGGAAGTTCCATGTACTGCCCTGCCTGCCGACAAGAACGCCTGGGAAGTGCGCGCCAGTGCGTTCTCTGCGGCACCCATCTGTCCGCCCGAGCCCGGTCCGCCATCGAGGCCGAACTCGCGCACGTCCACTTCCTCCTGGACGAGGTGCCGCGCTGGGATGCCTCCGACGTGCCGCCCCACGTGCGCCGCCTGCTCACCGAGCGCTACGAGCGACAGGCCCGCGTCCTCCTCTCCGTCCTCACCGAGACGCCCGCCGAATCGCTGACGCCCACGCCGGACGCGGTCCGGGACGAGGCTGGCTCCTCGACGATGGGGGAGGGGGCCTTCGCTGTCGGTCCCGTGTCGTTCGTTGCGCCCAGGGGCCCGGAGGCTGATGCCGCTGCGGCGTTCGCGGCTTCCGATGCCTCGGTCGCGCACGTCGCCGGAGAGAGCGCCTCCGCCGTTGCTTCCGAGGCGTACGTCGCGCACGGCATGGCCGTTGAGTCCAACGTCGTCGCGGAGGTCGCCTCCGCCGCTCACGCCTTTGCCTCCGACGCCCACGCCTCGGTCGATGCATCGGGTGTCGCCGCTCACGCCGTCACCGACGTAACCGCTGCTCACGCCCTTACCGACGCAGCCGCCTCAGCCACTACCGACGCGTCCGCCGCCGTCGCTCACGCGCTCACGGACGCCTCCGACGCGGCCACCTCCGCGGCTCACGCCCTCCCGAACACGGAAGCAACGCCCGACGCCGCTGGGGCCTCCGCCGTCCACTTCTCCCAGATGGATGTCTCCGCGTCCCTGGGCGTCGCAACCCCGCCTTCCGGCCTCCCGCACGTCGCGAAGCCCGGCCCCGTGGGCGCACCCGGTCCGAACACCGCCCGCCCGCCCGTGGGCGCCAATGCCCGGCCGATGAACGCGGCCCGCGCGCCCACGTCCCGCCCGCTGCCTCCGAACCCGGGCGAGCCGTTCATGGATCCGCCCGAGCCGCGCAGCCGCACCGCGCGCATCGTCGAGGAGACGTCGGTGTGGAGCCGCGTGTGGCGGCCGTTCCTCTACGAGAGCATCGCGTGGTTCATCGGCGCGTTCCTCATCCTCTCCGGCACGCTCTACTTCGTCTTCGAGTCCTGGGCCGGGATGACGTCCGTCACCCGCTCGCTCACCGTCTTCGTGATGACCGTGGGCTACTCCGTCGGCTTCTCCGTGTGGGGCGGCTTCCTCGCGCGCCGCGAATCGCTGCGCAAGCCGGGCCACATCATCGGCCTCATTGGTTCCGCCGTGGCCCCGCTGGGCGGCGTCGCACTGGGGCCCATGGGTTTTGGTGAGGCCCTCCAACTCGACGGCGTGCACCCCGTGCTGCTCGTGCCGCTGCTCTTCGTCTGGGCTGGCGTCGCCGCGTTCCTCGCCCGCAGACCCGTTGAGGCCTTCGACGCTCCTTCGCGTCCGTTCATCCAGGTGGGCCTCGTCGGCGCCACGCTCATCATGGGCCTCGCGCCCCTGGCCGCGCGCATCGGTGCTCCGGCGGTGTGGCTCAACGCGCTGCCCTGCCTCCTCTTCTTCCTGCTGTCTCGCAAGACCGTCACCCCGCAGCGCAGCGGGGATGCGCTCGCGTTCGCGCTCACCGCGCCCCTGTACCTCACGGCGCTGTTCGCCATCCGGTTGCACCTGTCCCTGGCCTCCGCGGGCGCGCCCGTTCCCGCCGGCACCTACGCTCCCTTCGTCGCCTTCCTGCTCGCCACCTGCCTGCGCTTCCGCACGCTCGAAGCCGAGCGGTCCGCCGACTCGCTGTCGGTCGGCACCGTGGGGCTCCAGGTGGCCTGCCTCGCGGCGGCCATCACCGGCACGCAGCCGGCCCTCTTCCTCACCGCCGCCATCTTCACCGGCACGCTGGTGTCCCTGTCCAAGGGCACGCTGGCCCGGCTGAAGTGGCTCTACCCGGCGTACTTCGGCGCCTACCTCTCCTATGCGTCCAGCGTGCAGTTGGTCCCGAACGCGGCCAGGCTCCTGCTCAACGCCCTCAAGACGCGCCTGGGCTACCCGCCCGCGGAGGTGCTGCCCTTCCAGTACGGCGCGCTGACCGCGATTCCTTTCGTGCTCGCGGGGCTGGTGCTCGCGTACCTCGTCCAGCGTCGCGGCGAGCGCACCGGTGACGCGCGCGACCTGGGCCTTTCCGACGTGCTGCTGCGCGCCACCACCTGGGCCGCGCCCGCGTTCGCGCTCTACGGACATCTGGGCACCGACGCGCGCCCGGCCTTCTTCGCCACGCTCGCCCTGGGCGCGCTGTCGCTGGGCGCGGGCCTGTTGTTCAAGCGCTTCCCGCTGTCCGCCGTGGGCTCGGTGCTCTTCGCGCTCCTGCCGTTCTCCGGCGTCATCGCCTTCGGAGCAGGGCCCGCGACCGTCGTGGCCGGCGCGCTGGCGCTGGGGCTCGCGCTCCTCGTGTGGCGCCTGGAGGATGCGCGCACGCAGCGCTTCCTGGGCACGGTGGTCGGTGTCCTCGCGACATGCGGATTCGCCATCGGGGTGGTGTCGTCTCCCATCACCACTCCTGTCGTGGGCATGGCGCTGGGCAGCGCGGGCGTGCTGCTGGCCGCGCTCCGGCTGCGCCACGAGGGCTACATGGCCTTCGGTGCCTTCCTCGCGGTGGCCATCCTGCCGAAGCTCGGCTCCGTCCATTCCACGCAGGCGGCGCTCGCGGCGATGGTGGGTGGTGCGCTGGTGCTCGCGCTGCTGGGCGAGCGTGGCGGCCTGCTCAAGCGCCTGGGTGTGCCGGCCCTCCTGTACGCGGGGAGCGCCGTGCTGTGGGGGCTGATGAGCCAGCAGCCCTTCCTGGGGCCCGTGCTCCTCACCGCCGCCGCGACGATGGCGGTGGCTTCGCGCAGCTTCCCGGACGCGCGGCCGTTCGCGGTCGTGCTCGTGGGCATCTCGCTCTTGCCGGACCTGTCCTTCTATTCGGCGTGGGGCCTGCCTCCGGCGGTGTCACTGGTCCTGCTCATCGCGGCGTCATTCCTGGGCTCCGTGGTGGCCGCGCACAAGGGCCGCAGCGCGAGCACCGTCACCGCGGGCATCCTTGCGCTCATCCTGCCGCTGGTGCCGGCGGAGATGGCGGGCCCGGGCCATCAGACCCTGTTCCTGCTGGGCGCGGCGCTGGCGGCGCTGCTCACCACGCGCGCGCTGCCCCCCATGCTGGGCCTGCTGATGGCCACCATCGAAGCGGGCTGCGCGCTGTACTCGGCCGGTCCGCTGGCGCTGCTGGGGCTGGCCACGTTCCTCAGTGTCCTGGCCCTGCTGGACGACGTGCCCGCCGTGCGGCGCATCGCCACGGGCGGCGCGTCCTTCTCCCTGGTCTCCACGCTGGCCGCGATGGTGGTGCTGGGCGCCTCCACGGTGTGCTGGAACGGCCATGCGCTGGCCCGGCTTCCCCACGCCACGCTCTTCGCGCTCATGGGGCCCGCGCTGCTTCCCTTGCTGTGGACGCGCACGCTGCGCCAGCCCTTCGCCGCGGCGCTCGTGGTGCCCTACGGGATGCTGTCCATCGCGGCCGTGACGCATCCCCCTGCGTGGGTCGCGCTGCTGCCGCTCTATCCGCTGCTGCTGATGCGCGCCGTGGAGCACGTGCCGTCCGCGGCCTCGTGGCTGCTGCGTTCGCGGGAAGAGGCTCCGCGTCAGGCGATGTCGAAGTGGATGCAACTGGCGGTTTCGGGCCTGGGCGTGCTGTCGCTGCTGGTGCCGGACGTGGGGCAGCGCACGGCGCTCGTCTCCGCGCTCGCGCTGGTGCTGCTGCCGGGTCCCCGGCCTTCCATCCGCGTGGGCGTCGCCTCCGTGCTGCTGATGTTCATCCCGGAGGCGCGGCCCTTCGCCACCGTCCTCCTGCTGGCCCTGGCCCTGGCGTCGCACCACGTGCCGGACGCGCTGGCGGCCTTCTTCCGGGGCCCGCGCGATGAATCGCTGCGGCCTACGGCCGTGAGTGGTGCCCTGTGCGTGATGCTGATCTCCGTCCTCACCGGGCCGACGCCCGGTGCGCTGGCGGCGTCCGGCGGGGTGCTGCTGGCGGCGGCCTTCCTGTTGTCCCAGCGGTGGCTGCTCACCGCAGCGGTGGGCGCGTTCGCGCTCGCGCCGCTCGGTCAGACATCCCAGTTCGCGGTGGGCGAGTGGCGTCCGGAGGCGGGCCTGCTCGTGGCGGGCGTGGCGCTGGTCGCCGCGGTGCTGTCCGCCCTGTGCCAGTCCGGCGCCGTGCAGCGCGCGCTGACGAACGCCGCGGCGCGCCTGACGCCGGGCATCGAGGGCACGTGGAGCGAGCCCTTGTGGGGGGGCGGTGCTGGCGTCGCGGCCCTGCTGGTGGGCATGCGGCTGGCGGACGCGGGTCCGGGGGCGTTGCCCCTGCCGGTGGCGCTGGTGGCGGGGCTGACGTCGCTGGTGCTGATGGTGACGCGCGAGCGCCTGATGATGAACGGGGCCACGGCGCTGCTGGGCGCGGTGCTGCTCGCCGCGGTGCCGCCGCTGTGGACGCCCGCGGTGCTGGCCGGCGTGGGGCTGGTGCTGGCGCTGGTGGGCTTCGGGCTGGAGGCGCGCGGCGTGGCGGTGGGTTCGGCGCTGCATCACGGTGGCGCGGTGCTGGCGCTCCTGTCGCTGGGCAGCCTGCGGGACTTGAAGCACCCGGGCATGCCGCTGTGCGTGCTCTTCGGGCTGGCCACCGCGTGGACGGTGGTGGCGCGCCGCCGTGAGCGCGAGTGGCTGGGCTGGTCCGCGTCCCTCTTCGCCGTGCACGCCTTCATCGTGCACTTCGGCGCGGTGTACTCCACCGGCCGGGGCGCGGAGTTCATCTTCCCGTACTTCGGCGCGGCGACCGCGCTGCTCGCCACGCTGGTGCTGTCGGTGGCGGGCCCGAAGGTGCGCGGTCGCATGGGCCGTGCCTTCGCGGGCCTCGCGCTCGCGGAGGTGCTGCTGGGGGTGCTGACGGTGCGCGGCCCGGACGGTGCGTCGCGCGAGGCGTGGGTGGCGTGCGGCGGGCTGGTCATCCTGCTCTTCGCCCTGGTGCGCCGCGCGGCGAAGGACGAGGACGAAGCTGCCGCGTGGATGGCGCAGGCGCTGGTGGCGATTGGCTACCTCTGCGTGCGGATGCTGGGCTTGAACGCGAGCCTCGGCACGGCGGACAGCCTGGCGTCGCTCATCGGGGGCGCGGTCTTCATCGGCCTGTACCTGTTCGTGCGGCGCGAGGGCGCGGGCCTCAAGGCCTTCCGCCGTCCGGCAGTCGCGGGTGCGTGGTGGTTCCCGCTGGCGGGCCTGCTGACGCTGCCGTGGGGCCAGCCCTTCGTGGCCGTGGCGTTGCTCGTGGGCTACGCGGCGCACTTCGCGGCGCTCGCCTCGGCCTCGAAGGAGAAGGGGCCCGCGTCGCTGATGTCCGTCGCGGCCTTCAACCTGGCGCTGTTCTTCGTGTGGCTGGGCACCGGTACCGGAGAGCCGCAGTACTACGCCATCCCCGCGGGCCTGTCCGTGCTGGCGCTGTTGCGCACGTTCCGGGGCGGGCTGTCGCAGGACGCCTACGCGCAGCTTCGCGCCATCGCGGTGACGTGCATCTACGTGGCGGGCGCCTGGAAGCCGCTCCTGTTCAACGACGGCGAGGCGATGCTCCTGTGCGTCGTCCTCTGCCTCGTGGGCGTGGGCGCGGGCATCGCGCTGCGGATCCGCTCCTACGTGTACCTGGGCTCGGGGTTCCTGGTGACGGCGGTGGCCGCCAACCTGGTGCGCTTCGGCATGCGGGACCACCGCGTGGGCGCCGCATTCCTGTCGCTGCTGGGCCTGCTGGTGGTGGGTTTCATGGTGGTGCTCAGCGCCCACCGCGCTGCCCTGCTCCAGAGGTATGCCCGGGTGCGAGAGCTGCTTGGGACCTGGGAGGGATGATCGCAGTTTGACGTACAACGATTCCGGGGTTGAATGCGGCCGCGTTCACCCCCGGAGGACTTGTTGCTGCTGCGCCGTTCGTCGCTCGTCGTGCTGATGTCGCTGGGCTGCCTGGTGGGTTGCGCGCACGTCCCGGACGTCGCGTCCCACAGCGTGTTGGAGCTGCATCCCGCCGAGTTCCCCAAGGCTCACGCCGCGCCGCCGAGGGTCGCCGCGGTGGGCGCCGAGGGCGCACTGGGGGTGAAGGCCGAGGCCCCCCCTCCGCTGGAGTTCGTGACGCCGGAGGGCCGTGACGCGCTGGCGTCGCTGATGGCGGTGGACCCCGGGGAGTTGCCGGAGGAGGCAGGCGTCATCTCCGCGGCGCTGGAGGCCGCGGCGCTCTTCACGGGGCCCACGCGGGGCCCTGGCGGCTTCTGGGACGAACTGTTGCCGCCGCCGTCGAAGCAGGCGCGGGGCATCGTGGCGAGAGCGGCGCAGTTGGTGGGCGCGCGGCGGTTGGACCGCTCCGTGCCCAATGACTGTTCGGGGCTGGTGCGGCTGGCGTACCTGCAGGCGGGCATCGACCTGGTCGCGCACGGCTTCCTCGCGGGGGAGAACGCCGTCACGGGCATCTTCCGGCGGGCGCAGGCGGCGGGCGCGGTGCACCGGTTGAACCCGAGGCCGGGTGACCTGGCGTTCTTCAAGGAGACGTACGACCGCAACCGCGACGGCAAGCGCAACGACGGGATGACGCACATCGCGGTGGTCGAGCGCGTGGACGTGGACGGCACCGTGACGTTCATCCACCGGGGCGGCAAGGGCGTGTCGCGCAGCCGGATGAACCTGGCGTTCCCGACGGTGCACCGGCAGGCGAAGGGTGCGTTGCTCAACGACTTCATCCGACCGGCGAGCAAGGGGCTTCGCGCCTACCTCGCGGGGGAGTTGTTCGTCGCGTTCGCCTCGCCTGGAGGTTTGTAGTCTCACCGCAGTCGCATGGACATACGGCGGGCCCGTTTGAATCCGGGCTCGGGTGTGGCGTCATCTTGCGCATGAGATTGACCCTGCTGCTGGGAACCCTGCTGCTCTCGTCGGGATGTATCGTCGCGGGTTCCCGTCCTTCGCGTCCGCCGCCAAGGCCCGGCCCGCCGCCGCGCCCGGTGGCGATGAACTACGACGAGGCGGTGCGGCGGGGGTTCGACCAGTGCCGCTCGCGCGGGTATCGGTGCGAGTTGCAGGAGGCGCACCTCACCGGCAACAACGTGTGGAAGGTGAAGCTGCGCGCGTACGCGCAGGGGGCGAAGGGGCACCTGCACCTGGACTACGACGCGTACACGCGCAACCTGCTCAAGGTGAACGAGAAGGTGAAGGGCAAGGGCAAGGGCGGCGGGCGCGACGACGACTGGGATGACGACGACGACCACGGGCATGGCCGGGGCAAGAAGAAGGGCCACGCGCACCGGGACGACTGAGGTTCCAGTGTTTCAGCGCGAGGCCGCGGGTGGGGCTTCGCGCAGCAGGGCTTCGGTGTGGTCGAGCAGCTCCGAGCCACCAGGGGCGTGATGGCCGGGCACGATGACGCGCGCGTCGGGGTAGTGCGCGCGTGCGCGCTGGAGGCTCGCGGGCCAGGTAGTGGTGTCCGCGTCCTCCAGGTTGCCCAGGTCCTTGGCCGACGCGTCCTTGATGAAGCAGCCTCCGTAGAGGATGCCCGAGGCCGGGTGGAACACGAGGAGGTTGTCGGGAGTGTGGCCGGCGCCGGGGAAGAACACCGACAGCGGCCCGAAGTCCTGTGCATCCGACAGGCGCGACCTGGGAACGGGGTTGCCCTGCGCGGTGGCACGGCGGGCGGTGTCCTCACGCGCGTGGACGGCGATGCCCTGGGCTTCCAGCGTGGGGATGCCTCCGGTGCGGTCCATGTGGAAGTGCGTCACCAGCGCGGCTCGCACCGGGTGGTGCAGTGAGTCCCGGGCCCAGGTGATCAGCGCTTCGGCCTGACGCGGGTTCCAGCCTGTGTCGACGAGGATGGACGCGTCGCCGTCCTCCACGATGAGGCCATTGGCGGGCGTGCCGCCCCATTCCTTGCCGGCGTTCGTCACGTGCATCCACACGCCGGGCGCGATGCGACGGATGCGCACGTCCTCCGCGAGCACGACTTCGTCCTGAGGTGTGGTGGGCGCGGAGGGCGTGGTGGCGCAGGCAGTGAGGAGGAACAGGAGGGCGCAGGTTCGCAGTGAGGTCATGGGGCTCCAGGAGGATACGGGTGTCGGGGCGCGCGGATGCAAAGCGTGTGCGCGCGGATCCGTCACGAAGTGCCCTGAAACATGAGAGAGGGCGAGGGCGCCGTGACACGGAACGTGGCTCATGAGCCACGTTGGCGATTCACTCAGGGCTGCGAGCGCTTCCTGGAACGGTCTGCAAGTAGGGCCGAAGCAGTGCCCATGGAGGAGGGCGCAGGGGACGGCCCCAATTCCATGAAGCACGTGCGTTCAATGTGCATTCCTGGGTCAGGATTGTCGTTTGGGGCAGTTGCTGACCACGGGCTAACGGAGAGGTCGTTCCCGGGTCGGTGTTGGTTTTGCTGGAAATTCATGTTTTAGTTTTTGGGTTGGGTGGTTGAAGATCCCTCGGGGGGAGGAGTTGAACCGTGTACATGCGCATCTTGAATTCATTATGTGTTGCTGCTCTTTTGGGGCTTTCAAGTTCCGCGGCGAGTGCTGCTTCGGTTGATTCAGGGCAGGTCGTAATCACCAGCACTGAGATTGATTACGAACTCAAGAAGCTGATGATCTACGGCCGTAACCTGGGCGGAGGAGTGCCTACGGTTGATTTGCCCGAAGTGCCCTTGCTGGTTGTTGGGGTCCGTGCGGGTGTGATTACCGCGCTCATTCCCCAGTACATCCTGGATGAGTCCGGCTCCTACCTGCTCACGGTTGCGTATGGACCAGATCCCATGGATCGGGACGTGTTTTATCTGACGATTGGTTCGAATGGACCTCAAGGCCCACGAGGCGAAGTGGGCCCTCCTGGATCTCAAGGCCCTCAGGGCGAAGTTGGTGCGGCGGGACCCAGGGGAGAAATTGGCCCGGCAGGCGCCACTGGCCCGGTAGGCGCCACTGGCGACATCGGCCCTATGGGCGCGACCGGTCCGAAGGGCGACAAAGGCGACATCGGTCCCGTGGGCGCGACTGGTCCCGTGGGTGCGACCGGTCCGAAAGGCGAGAAGGGGGACCCCGGTTCAGTAGGCGCGCCCGGTCAAAAGGGGGAGAAAGGAGACCCCGGTCCTGTGGGGCCTCAGGGTCTACGGGGGTTGCAGGGGGTACAAGG